>JBCCDF010000011.1:0-23427 GCA_039030935.1 Pseudomonadota bacterium
ACAGAAAGGGTTTTAAGGTCAGGACCCATAAATGCAGACACTTTTAGAGCGGTTGCAGCGTGAGCGTGATAAACGGGACTGCCTCGTCATCGGCCTGACAGGGTCGGTAGCGTCGGGTAAGACGACATTGGCGGAGCGTCTAGCAGCGCAGTTAGGGGCGCAGACGCACGTGGAGACGGCGTCTACTGACGGCTTCCTGTTCACAAATGAAGTACTGAATGCGCGGGGCCTCGCGGACCGAAAAGGCTTTCCAGAGACCTATGACCGCGCCGCCATGGCAGCAGCGCTTGAGGCCGTGCGTGGCGGGGCAGCGCTCTTCCCCACCTATAGCCATGTCACATTTGATCCCGATCCTGCGCAGGCGCGGGAAATTGTCTCGCCGGACGTTCTCATTCTTGAGGGGTTGGGTTTTGCATCTCCGGGAGATCCGCGGGCCACTCATGAGCCGGATATTCTGATCTATCTCGACGCAGATGAGACCGATCTTGTCTATTGGTTTGTCGAGCGTTTTGTCGGTCTGTGGCGGGCAGCGGCGGATGATCCGGCTTCGTTTTATGCGCAATGGCTGCATATGAGCGAAACCGAGCTGCGCGCATTTGCTGTTTCGGTTTGGGAGCGGATCAATCTGCCAAACCTGCATGAGCACATCCTACCTCTGCGCGAGGTTGCGGATGTCGTGCTCTTTAAAACGCGCGATCATGAGGTCTCGCTCGCAGTCGACCGGATACAACCACACTAGGGTCAGGACCCTGGAGTTTCGGAATAGACAGGCGATAAGCCGGGCGATATGCGCGGGGCATGAAACGCATTGCTTACCTCGCTTCTAAAGTCACCCTGCCCGGCTCTCCAAATCGGCGCAGCGACGCCTATGAGCATGATCACATGATGACGGCGCTGCGCGCACCCTTTGACGCTCAAGGCCTGCAAATTCACGATGTCGATTGGGCTCACGCCTCACAGGACTGGAGCGAATTCGATGCCGCGATCATCGGAACCACATGGGACTATTGGGACCATCAGGATGCTTTTCTAAAGACGCTCAATACCATCGAAAAAACCACGCCGCTCTATAACCCCGCTGCGTTAGTGGCGTGGAACAGCCACAAATCCTATCTCCGCGATCTGGAGGCAAAAGGCGCGCGCCTGATCCCGACCGTCTGGCTCGATGTCGCCGATCAAGCCGCCGCGCTGAAAGCCTTCGACACGCTGAATAGCACCGATCTCGTCTTCAAACGTCAGGTCGGCGCAGGCGCGGACGGTCAACATCGTCTCAAATTAGGCGAACCCATCCCACACATGCCCTACCCCATGATGGTTCAGCCTTTCCTCCCGCAAATCATCAAAGAGGGCGAACTGAGCTTCGTCTTCATCGATGGAGAGCTGTCACACGCTCTGATCAAACGCGCCGCAAACGGCGATTACCGCATCCAGTCGAGCTATGGTGGCGTCGAAGAGGCCGTGATCCCAGACGCAACCGACTTGAGCGCCGCGCAAGCCATCCTCAACACACTCGATGACACCCCCCTCTACGCACGCGTGGATATGCTGCGGGGCGAGGATGGCGGTCTGCTCTTGATGGAACTCGAACTGATCGAGCCCTACCTCTATCCGCTTCAGGGCCCAGACCTTGGGCAGCGCCTCGCAGCTGCGATGGTGAAGCGTCTCTAGCCTATTTCTCTTAGCATCACCCGCCCGCTCCCCCTGCCCAGCCACCCCAAGGGTACCCTGTGCGGGCGGTTGGGCAGGGGGGGCGGGCGGACCCTGAAATTAATTAGAAAGCCGATACCCACCAGCTTCCGTCATCAGGACTCTCGCCGTGCTTGGATCAGGCTCAATCTTCTGACGCAAGCGATAGATATGGGTCTCCAGCGTATGCGTCGTGACATTCGCATTATAACCCCAAACCTCTGCCAGAAGCTCATCACGGGCCACGGCCTTACCGCCCGCCCGATAGAGATATTTCAGGATATTCGTCTCTTTCTCCGTCAAACGGATTTTCTGCTCATCTTCAGTGAGAAGCAGCTTCTGGCTCGGCCGGAACGTGTAAGGTCCAATATCAAACGTCGCATCTTCACTCTGCTCAAAGCTGCGCAAATGCGCGCGCACCCGAGCCAGCAAGACCGCAAACTTGAACGGCTTGGTGACATAATCATTCGCACCACTATCAAGCCCCAAAATCGTTTCAGCGTCGCTGTCCTGACCCGTCAGCATGATAATCGGTACGCTGACATCTTTTGAGCGCATAAGCTTACAAGCCTCACGCCCGTCCATGTCCGGCATATCCACGTCCAGCAGGATGATATCGATCCGCTCCGTCGTGGCGATCTTCACACCTTGCGTCGCATTCTCTGCCTGCAAGATAACAAAGCCATCATAAAGCTCAAACTGCTCGGCCAGCGCCTCGCGCAAGTCATTGTCATCATCCACTAAAAGAACTGTTTTTGTTGCGGCCATAACTGCCTCCCATTGCTATGCCAGTCCAAATAGAGATAGGTCTCTGCGAAAGCACTACACACATTTTCAGGCAAAGTCACAAGACTGCGAGGACGCCGTGATGCAAACTCTGTTCACTGCAACATCAAAGGGGAAATTTTCAGGCGGAAGCCTGACCTGTCGCTGCGTCCTTGGCAAAGGCGGCATTGTCGGCGCAGGCCTGAAACGCGAAGGCGATGGGGCCAGCCCGCTCGGCATCTGGACGATGAAACGCGTTTTTTATCGTCCTGACCGTCTCAGCCCGCCTGAAACCGGATTGCCCATCGTCCCGCTGCGCGAAAAGGATGGCTGGTGCGATGCCCCCGATCACCCGCTTTACAATCGCCCTGTCACTCTGCCCTTTGACGCGAGCCATGAACGCCTGTGGCGCGAAGACCATGTCTACGATCTGATTGTTGAACTCGGCTATAATGACAGCCCGGTCCATGCCGGCTTCGGCAGCGCGATCTTCTTCCACCTTGCCCATAATGATTTCCGCCCGACAGAAGGCTGCATCGCTATCGCACGGGACAATATGTTGACCGCCCTCGCCTTAAGCGGCCCGGATGCGGCGATTCAGATCAGTTTCTAACGCACCAAAATGCTCTCAACGGCTTCGCGCACGAGATCCTCTGGCTGCGCCCAGGGAAAAGCGCTGATCGTGATGAGATTATGAGCGGTCCCATTCAGCGCGCATAAAAGCTGCTGCGTCTTCAAATCAATACCCGGCGCCCCCTCACGCAATCGTCGTGATTGTCGGCGACATCGTATTCATTGCCCTCTTCATCATCTACTTTTTGGAACTGAAGAAAGCCCGACACACGATCCTGTAAGGCCCTCTATCCCCCAAATTCCTGTCAAACCTCACCCCCCTCAAAAGCCCACCTCCCCCCGTCACGCTCTCCACGGCAGCGCTTGCGCTGACCGTGGAGCCCATCTCCCACTCGTGCTTCCAGAAAAAGGGGTAACGCTTCTTCTCAGCCCAGCCGAGCGATCAGGTGATGGACCCCACGGTCGAGCCGTGGGGAGCGTGGATAAGAGGTCGCAAAGTCAATCTATCCCGCACTGAGACCCCCGCCAGCATTGGTAATCCCAAAAATCTATCCGCCCCCACCAGCACTTGGCGTATAATGCGGGCTATGACGCAGATCAGCTTCAATCCTTACACTTGGCCAGACATGCCGATCTGGCTCTGGCCAATCGTATGGTGGCAGCTCCTCAAACTGCAAGCTGAGATGCGTACCAATCCCCAACCCTTCCTCTACCAAATAGAGCCGAACGGACGGGTGATCGTCTACCTTCTGCCAGACCAAACCGATCTGAACGCATGGCTGTACCAACACTCCCAGACCTATCTGGAGCACTGGGTCCCGATGCACGACCGAAGCGGTGAAGGCCATCTCAACGCGATCCGCTACTGGACCCCGCGCTTCATGGCGCGCGGCCACCTGATCAACTTTATCAGCCAGCGCACAGGCTTTGATCCCGCGCCCGTGATTGAAGATAGCTCTTAGATCAGCGCCTAATCTCAAAATCAAAAGCGCCAACCCCGCTAAAGACTGGCCTCGCGGGAGCATGGGCGCATGTCTTTTTGTCACCGCGCTAACGCCCTTCGGGCGACGCGGTGGAAGCAGGTTCCGGTCTGGCTTCGCCAGCCCATGAACCAGGCCGCGGGCGCTCACCCCCAATCAAGACAGGACAGACATTTGGAGATCTACAGCCAGCGCAGAAACCAGATTGAGAGCACCCGGAGCCCTCAGCCTGGTTCATGCGCCCGAAGGGCGCGGAACCTGCTTCAACGCCTGTGCTGCAAAGCAGCTCAGCAGGCGTTTAAACTAAACTCAACCCGCTTCGGCTCGCTCGCCCGAAGGGCGTCAGCGCGAGCAAAAAAACCACATCACAAAAAACTATAGGGATCGATATCAACACTCACGCGTGCCGCATTTGGCAATTTCAAACCTCCAAGCCACGCGGCCATATAAGCGGATAAATCGACATCGCGTGGTGAGGTGACCAGAAACCGCAAACGATGGCGGCCTCGCACCACACTGATGGGGGCCGGGGCCGGACCATAGACCGTTACGCCATCCCCATTCGGTGCCGCTTTGCCAGCCACTTGTCCGATCTCTTTGGCCATTACCGCATCGGGGGCCGACAGGATCAAAGCCGCCATTCGCCCAAAAGGAGGCAGTCCCAATTCTGCTCGCACGTCACGCTCTATCTGAAGGAAGCCATCACGGTCTCCGGCTTCCAGCGCCATCATCGCTGGATTGTCCGGTTGATAGGTCTGGACCAAGGCCCGGCCCGGACGTTCTGCGCGCCCGGCACGGCCCGCGACTTGGGATAGGAGTTGATAGGTTCGCTCGCCCGCCCGCAAATCTCCGCCCACCATGCCGGAGTCCGCATCTACAACGCCGACCAGGGTCAGGTTTGGAAAGTTATGGCCCTTGGCGACAATCTGCGTCCCGACGAGAACGTCAATCTCGCCGCCCGCCATCCGCTCGACAATTCCGCGCGTGGCGTCCCCGCCCTGAGCGGTGTCAGAGGAGAAAATCTCAACCCGCGCTTGGGGAAGCAGTTGGCGAACTTCTTCAGCAATGCGCTCAACGCCCGGGCCAACCCCCATTAGAGAGTCCTTCGCGCCACACATCGGACAGCGATCCGGCTTTGGCATGGACCAGCCTGTAAGGTGGCAGACCAAACGGTTGGTATAGCGATGCTCGGTCAGCCAACTTTCGCTGCCGGGGCTTTTCAGGCGTTCGCCGCAGGCCTTGCAGATCACAAGCGGCGCGTAGCCTCGGCGATTCATGAAAAGGAGGCTTTGCTCACCCGTTTCAAATGTCTCAATCAAAGCGCGGTTGAGAATCGGCGACATCCAATGGCCTTTATCCGGCGGGTTGGAGCGCATATCCACCAGCGATACGTCTGGCAGTTTTGCTGTGCCGGGGCGCGCTGAAAGCTTTAATCGCGTGTATCGACCCGCTTCAACATTCACGACTGTTTCAAGCGCGGGCGTCGCTGAGGCTAAAACGACAGCCGCCTCTTCAAGCTTTGCGCGCATCACGGCCATATCGCGTGCGTGATAGGTGACGCCGTCTTCTTGCTTGAAGCTGCTATCATGTTCTTCATCGACAATGATGAGTCTCAGGTTTTGAAAGGGCAGAAAAAGTGCTGATCTTGCTCCGGTGACAATTCTCGCCCGGCCATAAGCAACTTCGCGCCACGTCCGCCGCCTTTGGACATCGCTCAGCGAGGAATGCCAAGGCGCTGGCCCGGCATCGAATCGGGCTTCAAACCGCTCGAACACGGCCTGCGTCAATGCAATCTCAGGCAGCAGAACCAGAACCTGCGAAGACGGATCACTGGTTAGCGCTTCAGCAATGGCTTCAAAATAAACTTCTGTTTTTCCAGATCCTGTAATCCCGTCCAAAAGAAACGGCGCAAACCCACCTTTCTTCACCGCTTGGCGCAAATCACGCCCTGCGATCTCCTGCTCTTTTGTTAGGTCACGGCCACGTCTTAGAGGATCAGGCGCGGGAAAGGGCGGGTCGATCGCTAGGTGTTCGGCTCTTAAACTTCCGGCGTCTGCAAGCCCTTTCACAACGGAGCTGGAGACCCCTGCGGCGTTGGCCAAAACTGAAGCGCTCGCGGCTCCAATCTCACCCGCAGCCTTGAGTACTTTCTCGCGCGCGGGTGTCATGCGATTAGTGCGATGGCCAGTCCGTTCATAGACGATTTGCGTCGGCGATGGTGATAACCCGCCTCGAGATCGAAGCGCCATACCAAGGACTTGGCCGGGCCCAGCAACATTGTAGCGTGCGCAGAACACAACGAACTGGCGCATCACTTCTGTCATAGGCGGAACATCAAATATCTCGCTCAAGGGTTTTAGCTCGCGGTCAGAATCAGCGTCACCAATTGTCCAAACGACACCGATCCGATCATGCTTGCCCAATGGTGCTTTGACATAAGAGCCCGCATTGACCGTCAGACCATCAGGAATTGCATAGTCAAACGGCTCGGGCAAAGGCAGAGGGAAAAGAACACGAGCGATTCTCATAAATGTAATTCTAGCAGGCGCAGCGCTTTGAGAAACCAGTCTTTAAGCATCAAGCTCCAAGATTGGGCCATGGACCTAATCTCTCGCTTTCTTGACCATGCTGCGTGCGAGAAACGCCTCTCTGAGAATACAATTGAGGCTTATCGCGCCGACATCGCTGGGTTTTTCGGCTTTTTAAGTCTCCATTTTGGTGGCACTTCGAGCCTGAAGAGGTTTGCGAATTTGCGAGCGCGCGATATCCGTGCCTTTCTGGCGCAGCGACGTCGCGAAGGCCTATCTGATGCCTCTATTGCGCGGCTTCTCTCAACGATTAAGAGCTTTTATCGCTGGCTTGATACAGCCCACGGCATTGAGAATGCAGAGATTGGATACCTAAGCGGGCCCAAGCGGCCGCGACGCTTACCGCGCCCTGTTTCACCGATCGCCGCGAAAGAACTTCTCGAACAGGCCGAAGCTCTGCAGGAAGAGCCTTGGATCGCAGCACGAGACGTTGCTGCGCTGAGCCTGATGTATGGCGCAGGTCTACGTATCGGAGAGGTTCTCGGCCTATCCGGAAATACAGCCCCAGCACCAGAGCGTTTGCGTCTGATCGGCAAGGGCAATAAGACACGCATCCTACCTCTTATTCCCGTGGTTCGCGAGGCGATCGATCGCTATGCTGCGCTTTGTCCGTATAAGATGAATTCGCAAACCCCTTTGTTTTACGGCCAGCGGGGAAAGCGTCTGCAAGCTCCGGTTTTGCGCGGGCAGATGCAAATTCTAAGAGGAGCGCTCGGTCTGCCGGAGACGGCAACGCCCCATGCGCTGCGTCACTCATTTGCCACGCACCTCCTCGCCAATGGAGCAGATCTCAGAGCCATTCAAACCTTGCTCGGGCATGCGAGCCTATCCACCACCCAAGTCTATACCGGCATCGATTCAAGCCATTTGAGAAAGGTGCACGCAAGCGCACACCCGAGGGGATAGCTAAACCGGCTTACGCATTCCAAACCGCTTCCAGAAGAATTTATCAACGATACGCTTTGGCAAGAGCATCGGCAGTGTGAAATTCGTCAGCTTGTCAGGCACCGGCGCATATCTGGCTTTAGGAGTTGAGTCTGTCAGAGCGGTTTCAATCGCTTTGGCAACTGTGATGGGATCCAATCCATCACGACCCCCGGATAGCATCGTATCGTTGAATTGCTCCAATGGTTTCGCCCAGTCTGTGTCAGCATAAGGTTGATCACCATTGCTCTCTTCAGCTTTATCCCATATCGGCGTTTTGACCGCTCCTGGCCCGATCGCAATCGCATCAATCCCATAAATGACCAACTCCCGACGGAAGCTGTCTGTCATACTTTCAACGGCGTGCTTGGTGGCTGTGTAAGCGCCTAAGAAGGGCGACGCCAAACGACCGCCGACACTCGTAATATTGATGATTCGACCGGATCGTCCTTTCAACGTTTCATCCATGCCTAGGAGGGGAAGAAACGCTTGGGTAGCCCGAAGAAGCCCGAATGTATTGACCTTAAAGTGCGCCTCAAAATCGGCCATAGGCTGCAGAGCGAGCGGCCCCATATTCGCAATCCCGGCATTGTTAACCAAGCCATCAAGTTTGCGACCATTAAGGGCTTTGCGAATTGTTTCTGCCGCCTGATCGACGTCATCCTGTTTTGTCACGTCCAAGATCACCGGGATCAAGTTCCGCGCCTCATCGCGGACCGTGTCAGCATCCTCAGGCTTGCGAACGCCTGCATAGACACGCCAACCCTTTTTGGACAAATACTCAGCAGCCGTCCGCCCAATGCCTGTTGAGGCTCCCGTGATGACAACTGTTTTCATAACATTCCCATTCATGTGATGCATTTCTTATACGTTAATATACATAAAATGGTTCAATCATTTGCTGTACCACCTTTGATCACCCGCAAGACAGGGCGCGCTTTGGGGCTTTTATGTGGAGATTGAGTCGCCTCTTCTGCTTTGGGAGCAGTTGTGCTGACAAGTTTAGGCCCCGCCATAGGTAGAGAGACCTCTTTCGCGTCATCCTCTTCAAGGTCTTCGTCGACTTGGCGTATACGCGGTGTGAATGAAGACTTTTTCTTTGAGCCGAGCGGTTTTCGCTGGTTGAAGCCACCTCTCTTACCACGCGCCTTTTTATCGATCTCTTTGAGTTTTACAGACTGAAGAACCGATAGTGGTTCATCGCTGGCGCCTTTTTCGGGGTCATGAAAAGCCGATCCATATTTCTCGATACGCGCCTCGACTTCTTCTAGGAACTCGCGTTCCCAATCTGACAGCGGTGGCCCTAGACCTTGCTCTGCCAACTCCGCAGCTTTGCGCAGTTTTCGAAGGGCTTTACGCTTTTTTCGTTCATCAACGTCACGAGACATTTGTTTAATTTACACTAATTTGTCTTGCTAAAGCAATTCGAGCAGCGCCGCTGAGTCTGCATGATAAAGCGAGAGGAGCGCTTCTTCAGCATCTCCGTGCAGGCCCAGAGCCTCGGCAAAAGCCTCCTCTGTCGATAAGCCTTCCTTTTTCAGATCGCGGATAGCAGAGCGCAAGTCATCCCCGCCGAACCGAAGCAGGCGTTCCTCAACTTTAAACAAGCGATAGAATTCATGGTCTTCTACCGCGTGCTCCCGACCCCAGACTTCAAAGGACTGACCGGACAGGTTAAAAGAGGCAAAACAAGATGGCTGACCGCGATAAGGCTTTTGCTCGAGCTTGAACTTCGGTTGCTGACCGAATTGCTCTTTCAGCGTTGCTGCGAAGCTATCCAAATCGCCCTTAGCGCTACAGCAAATGTCTATGTCGCTGTCGCTTAAGTGGACATCTAAAGCGGTTGACCCGACCCACACCGCATCAAATGGCTCCAACACGTCAAGCACGCTGTGCGCCTTCAGGATCCCATAGAGGATGGCCTGTGAAGCCATTGTGAGCTAGATTTCTCCAAGCGCTAAGAGATAGACATCGAGAATGGCTTCTTGCTCCTCGCGTTCGGCTTTGTCCTGTTTACGCAAACGTACACATTGACGAAGGGCTTTGGTGTCATAGCCCATGGCTTTTGCCTCAGAGTAGACATCCTTAATCTGGTCAGCGATCTCTTTCTTCTCCGTTTCCAATCGCTCGATCCGCGAAACTGTTTGGCGGAGTTTTTCGCGCGCTGTTTCTGTCAGGTGGGTCGCTGCCGCATCGTCCATAGTCAAGTGTCCTCAAACGTTAGATTTTCATGGTGTCTTTAAGTGGGAATCAAAGATGATGCGAGACCTAAACTGACGGGGATGTGATGAAGGTGCGTCATCGCGTGATTGGACGTTTTGAAGCGAGACCTTATTTCACTCTTATGACTGATACGAAACATATGTCCCTGTCGCGCCGGAGCCTCCTGCTTGCTGCGCCGATGATGTTAGCGGCCGCGTGCAGCCGTACTGGAACCGCGTCTGGAGAGCCTTTCGACAGCGTCGCCTCAACGTCTTTCGCAGACAGCGAATGGAAAACGCTGACTGAAGCTGAGTGGCGTGAGCGCCTGAGTCCATTGGCGTTTAGAGTGCTACGCCAAGAGGCCACCGAGCGCGCTTTCACCTCTCCGCTAAACAATGAGAAGCGGGAAGGTGTGTTCCATTGCGCGGGGTGTGACCTCGCAATTTTCGATAGCAAATGGAAGTATGACAGCGGCACGGGATGGCCCAGTTTCTGGGACTATCGACCGGGCACGCTCGGTTTCAAAGAAGACAATAAACTGTGGATGACGCGAACCGAATATCATTGCGCGCGCTGCGGTGGGCATCATGGCCATGTTTTCAATGACGGCCCTAGACCAACAGGCCTACGCTACTGTAATAATGGTGTCGCGCTGACGTTCAAACCCGCTTGAGCTTCTGATTACGGGTCGAATAGATCAAGCTGATTCGGATCGACATAGCGCTTTCGCTTTGCACGTGATTTCTTCGGCTTCGCTTTTTTGGTCGGAGATGTCGACGGCTTTTGGGGTCGAGTCTTCTGCTTGATCGCCGCGCCAATCTGCCAAAATGTGACGGCTAGAACAGTCTGGTCGTTGGCGTCTTCATAGACTTGGACAAAGCCCTGAGCGAAGCTGGCTTCGAGCTCATTCACAGTCTCAATCTTTTGTTTTTCAGACAGAGTTAGCCACTCAGTCTTCAGAGCTGAAATCTCATAGCCCTCACAAAGCGCTTCTGCCTCGTAGCGCGTGGAGGCAACCGAGTTTGCACCAGATAAAGCTGCCTGAACAGTTTCTGCGATAGGATATGTGTGGCTCATTGGACATCACTATAGCGCACTTGTCCCTGTGATACAGAATTTCAGCGATGCGTCGCTAATCGTCTGTCCTCCCAAGAAGGAGGCGTTGTCAGATGACATCAACGAAGCTCTATGGCGTATCGATGAATGGCGTTAAAGGCGAACGGATATGAAAGCAGGTCAAGAGTTCCGCACGCGCTTTGCGCCCTCCCCAACAGGGCGGTTACATCTTGGTCATGCCTATTCAGCGCGTGAAGTCTGGCGCTTCGCGGCTGAGATCGGGGGGCACGTTTTGTTGCGGATTGAGGATATCGACACGACCCGCTGCAGACCGGAATACACAACCACTATTTTAGAAGACCTTGCTTGGCTCGGTTTTGACTGGCCTCAGGCCATACGAATTCAGTCTCAGCATTTTGCCGACTATGAGGCTGTCGTCAGAAACCTGTCAGAACGTGGCCTGACCTATCGCTGCTTCAGAACGCGCGCTGAGGTTCTTGAAGAAACATCGAGCGATCAGGCTTTCATTGGGAGCGCCCTTCCCAAAGAGCAAGAAGAACAGCGTCTGGAGCGCGGTGATCCGTATGCTTGGCGACTGTCTCTTGCGGCTTGTCGCGATGTCCTCGGCAGCAGTTTTGACAAGTTGGAGTATGTGATTGATGTTGATGGCGAGCGGAAACACCGCAAGGCCGACCCCCAATTGCATGGTGATATTATCATCGCCCGCAAAGACAGCCCGAGCGCCTACCACATCGCCTCCACGCATGACGATGCCCTGCAGGGTATAACTGACGTCATCCGCGGCGAGGATCTAATAGACGCACCGCATATCCAGACTTTGTTGCAAATTCTGATGGGATGGCCGCAACCGGTTTACCACCATCATCGCCTTCTCAAAGGACAGGATGGCAAGCGCCTCTCAAAGCGCGAGGCGAGTCTTTCGCTTGCAGAGCTTCGCGCCGACGGCCATACGCCAGAGAGTATTTGGGCTAGAATTGATCAATTATGAGCGACGCAACACTTGATCATAACAAACAGCTTCCTGTCTGGTTTGGACCGCTCTTGGTCTTTGCGGGCGGAGTTTCAATTGGCTTTGCGCCCATTGGCCTGCGTTTAGGTCTCGACGAATTAGGCCCACAAGCGATCGCATTTTGGCGCTATCTGTTTGCCCTACCAGTGCTGTTCATATTGGCTGTGCTGGTCAACCGACGTCTGCCGGCGAAGCCAAATCCCTATATTGTTATTGCCGGGACGTGCTTTGCTTTGGACATCGGGCTTTGGCACTGGTCTCTGACCTACACGACTGTGGCTAACGCGACCTTTATCGTGAATTTGGGGAATGTTTGTGTTGGCCTGACAGCGTGGGTCTTCTTGAAAGAGCGGCCGACCGCGATCTGGGCAGTCGCCGTTCTGATCGCCATAGCGGGCGCGGCGGCCTTGTCGCTAGGTGGTGAAGCAGGCGGGAAAGCTGATCTTCGGGGCGATCTCCTCGCACTCGGTGCAGCCGCTCTGGTCTCCTGTTATATGGTCGCTTCGAAAGTCGCGAGGCGGACAATCGGAGGCTTGGACACCATCTTCTGGCTCACAGCAGTTGAAATTGTAGTAGCAGCCATCCTCGTTCTGGCCTTTAGAGAATCGTTTCTGCCAAGCGCTTTGAGCGGCTTCTTGGCCCCGCTCTTTCTTGCCATCATTGTCCAGATCGGTGGACAAGCCCTGATCATCACCGGACTTGGGCATACACCTGCCGCGATTGCGGGTGTATTGGTGCTTGTCCAACCTGTTATTGCTGCAGGTATTTCATGGCACCTTTTCGATGAACCCCTGACGGCTTTGCAAGCGGGCGGTGCCGCCTTCATCCTCTTCGGAATTTACCTGTCCCAGCAGCGGATCAAACTTGGCCAGCAAAAGACCAGCGTTTGAAAAAGCACAGAACCAAGTGCGCCGTCTCCAGTACTCGTATCCCGTCGACCTAGTAGCTAGGTGGGCGCCGGTTAGATAGGACCACGATCCAGTCCAGAGCCAGCTCCCTAAGACGGAATTAAGGTCGGCGGATAGCTGACCGTCCTCGAACGCCCCAGCTCTGTGCATCTGAGAGATATAAGGGGAGTACTCAGATTTGGTAAGAGCTAAGAGGCTTCAACCTCGGACATTGACCGCCAGCGCCATATGTGACCGCTCGACAACAGCACAGCCCCAATGACTGTCAGCAGCGTTTCATAATCGTGAAAAGCCTCGATAAAGGCCCCAGCGATCAGGAAAGCCAGTCCAGCAAGAATTAGGACAACGATCATCGGTTTGCTGCGGCTCGCGGGTGTTGAAAAGATCGCTAGTAAAGCGACAGGAGCAGCAAGAATAACAAAGGCCTGATGTATCGCCTCATTTTCATAAAAGACGGCCAGAACCGGAGCAGAAACGACGAGAAGGGGGAGAGCCATGCAGTGGAGGAGACATAGACATGAGAGCCCGACCCCGGAGACATCCAACAGTTTCGAAGCTCTAGTTCTGGCAGCCATTCGGAAAACTCACTATTAATGTGATAATATCACAGATACTGGTCAGGCCATCGACGTCAAGGCGGTTTTAACCTTCTCGGCTAGCCCCTTTTTGATGCGCTTAAAACCCATGCCGCATCTGCCCCTGACAGGCTTAAAGACTTTGTTTCAACTGTAAAACCGCGATTCTCAAGCATCGAAACGCAACGCTTGAGCTCGGTGTCGGTCAATGCAGCAGAGATCATGCTATCCATGCGGGCCTTATAGGCTTCGATTTCGACTTTCATCCCATCGAGCCATCCTGTGATATCGTCCTCCGTGTATGACGCGCGTCTATCCCAGAGCTGAGCCGTCCCCTGCAGCAAATGCACAGCCAGGCTGCGCTCACCCGGCTTTACAAGGGCGCTGACCTGCTCTCTTGCCGGGATTAGATTGTTAGAAAGTTCTGCCTGTTTCGCTGTGTTGCCTGAGTAGGCCGCTTGAAAGAGCGCTGCGGACCGTTCGATAAAACCTGATGCTAGCAAAACTTCGCAATGTTTGGCGTGGCCCCTGACTTCAGCTTCAATCGCACCACCAGACATGTGCATCACTGTTTCGATGTGTCCGCTATCGCGACAGAGTCGAGCGGCCTCGATCAGGCCCGCTTCAACTCCAGCATATTCAATGCCGAACTGGCTCACAATGGTCGCAAATCCTGCATCAGGAAGTCCTGTCTGGGCTGCCGACGCAACAACCGTCTTTACAGAGGGTATAGCTGATTCAAGGACTCCAATGGCCTCAGGTGAAATGTCCAAACCTGTAAGATCAGTGTAACTTAAGCTGTGCGCTTGCTTTAGAACTGTGCCGGCACCGCAAGCGAGATCAAGAAACGGTGCATCACGCGATCCTTTAGATAAAATAGCGGCCCAATGGCGTTGCAGGTCACGATCGCTTTCGACGCCTGTAAGGGCACCTGTCTTATCACTGTCGCGGCCTTGCCAATAATTACTCCAGCTCGCCTCACTCATTGCGGAGGGTGACCCGTTTCACCAAGCGCGCGCAACCAGTCCCACGTGTACAGGCCGCTGGAGTGACCGTCTGAAAAAACAATCTTAACAGCATATCGGCCTACAGGATCTGCACGTAAAACACTTAGATCTTCATCAATATTGGGGGGTGGCGGCTTCGCGGCGCGACTATGTCCCTGAACCTCTGCAGATGGGCTATTCAAACGCAAGGTTCTATAGTCGATGTCGAAAGCCTGACCGTCATCAAATGAAACCCGTAGGCTGGCTTTAGATTTTGAGAAAATGAGCCTTTCCGGCCAAGCCATACTCATGTGTTTGCTTCGAGGTCTCGGGCCTCGCTTTCTAGCATGATGGGCATCCCGTCTCGGATTGGATAGGCGAGTTTTGCTTTATCAGAAATCAATTCACAGGCCTCAGTGTCGAGGCGCAAAGGCCCACGCGAAACCGGGCATATGAGTAACTCTAGCAGGCGTGGGTCTACACCGCACGGCCCGGATTTAGATGGTGTAGTCTCGTCAGTCATTGCAGCGTAGAGCTGTCATCTCCTGGTACGTCCATGTCAAGCAAAGCCATCAGAGTTTCCGCCCGGTTGGAAATCGTATCAGCCTCAAGAAGAGCCTGCTTCTCGAGCACACCGAACGGGCAGCCAGCGCAGAGGGCGTGGATCAGTGTTTCGAGCGGTGCATTCTTCACAGCGTCCCAATCCACTTCCATCGCGTTGAGTTTGCTATAGCGCTTCAATGAGTCAGTGAGCTTATCGCGTGGTAGGATCAGCTCGCCGGTTTTTGGAGCGGTCAGATCTGCTTCAAAGGGGAGCCAGTTCGGGGTGAGTTGCCGATAAGGTGTAGCGACATCCATCTCGGTCTCAGTTCCAAACCGACAAATCCCAGTAAGCGAGATGAGATAGCGCCCATCAGACGTCTCTGAATATGAGGTAATCCGACCAGCACACCCGACATTTGCGAGCGTTGGCTTCGCGCGATCACCGCCCATGGTTTGGGCCATACCAATCATGCGATGCCCATGCATGGCATCATCAATCATGTTCAAATAACGGGGCTCGAATATATTTAAGGGTAGCGACCAACGCGGAAACAACATTGCGCCCGATAGGGGGAAGATTGCCATCGTTTCCGGCAGGTCGGACAGCTTGCGATAGGTCTCTGCGCTCAATGCCGTTTTCCTTGCATTTAGACGAAATGGGGCAAATGCCTGAATTTGCGAGGGTCTTGCGGCAAAAGCTTTGCTAAAGCCCTAGGCGAACATGAGTGAGCCTAGACGCCTGCGCCCATCGACCGTGACAGGGTCTTTCGGTCCTGCAGCCTCGAAAACCTCTAACAGCTTCGCTTTTGCTTTGCCTTGACCCCAGTCAAGATCGTTTGAGAGGATAATAATAAGGTGATCGACAGCATCTTGGTTTTTACCCTTTGCAATGAGCTTTTCGGCGAGTTCAAAACGGGCATCGTGATCATCAGAATTTGCTTCTACCGCGCCGCGAACCTCGGATAGGTCATCATCCAGAGGGGCGTCCGCCATCAGCTCGATTGCGGTGCGCACAGACTTAATCGCACTATCGTTTTGTGTATCCTCAGGCGCCATATCAAGGATCTGACCCGCACGGTCTGGATCACCATTGGCGAGATAGCATCGCGCCAAGCCTGCGATTGCACCCGGATGCGTCTGATCGGCTTCAATCACGTTGCTGTAGAGTTGAGCGGCACCAGCAATATCGCCGTTCTGAAGGGCAGTATCAGCTTCTGCCATGAGGTCACCAATGGCTTTTGCTGTATCAGTTCCACCAAGAATTGAGCTGATAAACTGACGGATCTGACCCTCGGGTAGCGCGCCCTGAAATCCATTGACAGGGCGCCCTTTATCGAAGGCAAAGACGGCTGGGATGGAGCGAACACCCATCTGTCCTGCGACACCCGGATTTTCGTCGATATTAATTTTGACGAGTTTGACCTTACCGCTCTCGCTATTGACGACCTTCTCCAGAACTGGGGTCAGGGACTTACATGGACCACACCATGGTGCCCAAAAGTCTACGAGCACTGGCACATCGTTGGAGGCTTCAATCACATCTGTCATGAAGCTCTGGTCTGTGGCGTCGCTGATATGCATTTCGGTATTTGGCTCAAGCATAATGGGTCGGTCCTATCTTATCTGCGCTCTATGTGGCCCCACAGGCTCGCCCTCGCAACCTCTTTGACCTAGGTCGAACGCATGAGCGACAGTGAACGTCTTCAACAAATAGAGAGCGATACCTGGAATATATTGGCTCGAGCTGTGGTCGATAAGCGATCGCCCTTGCGCTGGTTTACCTTCGCAACGGTCTCTCCAGACGGGCAACCAGAAGCGCGAACAGTCGTTTTGCGAGCGTTCGATCGAGCGAGCCGGACGCTGACCCTTTATAGCGACAGGCGCGCCGCAAAAATTCGGGCGCTTATCCAGAATCCCAAGGCTGAGTGCCATTTCTTTGACAGTCGTAAAATGCTGCAATTCCGATTGTCGGGAACCGCCAAGCTTTTGGCAGAGGGGCCAAGATGGACGTCGATTTTCGAGAAACTGCCTGAGTATGCGCTTGGTGATTATGCCGCTCTCAATGCACCAGGCACCCCTGGTTCTGATCAATCCGCTTCTGGGCTTGCCGAAGACAATTTTACAGTCGTTGACATGACCGTATCCGAACTCGACTGGCTAAGCCTCTCCAGAGACAGCCATCAACGCGCGCGATTTAAGTGGCAGGGTGTTGAGCGCACGGCGCGTTTTGTTGTGCCTTAATCATGCAGGGGATCTCCGTGATCGTACTCGTAGGCCTGAGCGGAAAATCAGGTAACCAACAATTGCGGTCATAATCGCCAGAAAGTGCATTTCAGTGCGGAACCAATTATTGGCGATGATACCGCTAAGGCCCCAAATCAGCGCCACGAAAAACCACAAGCTGGTGCTGATATACCGAGCGAAGACAAGCGCGAGTATCGCGGCTAGACTAATGGCCGTCCAAAGCGATTGCCATGGGTTATCGGTTGCCCCGCGATCCAAGGCATCACGCAAGACTTCGGGTGCACTTATGGAAACAGCAACGCTCAACCACCCCGACAACAACCCTACGACCAGACAAACAAGTAACCGCCGTCCGGTCCCGTTAAAGCCACCGATTTGATGCAATCGATAAGCGGCTTCCCAAGCAAAGAACAAGATGGGCCAAAGCAATACAAAATCGAGCCATGAATACCCGAAGCTCTGGGCGCTCAGCATCCATATAACATTTCCAAGTCCTGCTAGAGCCAATGGTGCCGCAATTTTGTCATAGACGTGATCAGGCTTAGCCATGGCAAGGATAGCCGTCCCTAAATACCCCGAGAAAATAATCCCCCAGATAGAGAAGAAAATGCCGAGCGGTAATTCTGGCGGGATCCCCATACCAGTCGCCCGATTTCCAATCGTATCCCCTATTCCAACAGCAGGCAAAGCAGGCGCTGCGAACTGAGCGATCGCAATTGGCAACAAGGCGTATCGGGCGAGACCCATGAATAATGCTCCTCGCTTCTCAATGACGTAAGCGAATGAAAATATCCAGTCAGAGTTTTGTGATCCAATTCTCGCGGCGCGAGGCGGTTAACGCCATGCAAGCCGCAAAAAGAGCGGCACAGAGAACCCAGCAATCACCCCACCGATATGTGCGGCCCAAGCAACCGGAATTGGGAAGGCGGCGCCAAATAAAGCCAATCCAATATTAATCGCGACCCATACCGTACTATTGCGTACAGCCCCTTTCCAACCCGCCGACACATATCCAAGAGCAGGTAGAAGACCAGAAATCGCCGATGAGGCCCCAATCGCGATACCGCTTTCGCCGCTCAAGGTCCAAACGAGCAATTGCACGATCGCACCGCCCGCTGCGCATGTCGCAAAGAAGGCCAGAAAGGCAAGCTTTCCTTTCAAACTCGGTCCAAACATTTTGATAAGTTGCGTTCCAAGCGCGTAAAGCGCGAGCATATTCATACCGAGATGCGCGACACCGCCATGCAACAGGATATGCAGAACATAGGGCGCAGCCTCGCCATACGGTTTAGAGATGCCCTCAAACTCTGAACCGCCAATGATGGCAAACGCGCGATACATCCAGTCCAGTGTCATATTGTCAGCCGACCATTGATAAAAAGTCACCGCTGAGATCACCGCCGTCAGCGCCATAATGGTCAGCGAATTAGTGCGCCAAAAAGAAGATTGGCTTTGAGGGATCAAAGGATCGGTCATGACGGTGATATGGAGACCTCGAAAGAGTGTCACAATAGGGCCGTTGCGCCACGTCACCGCTTGACCCTTCGTATCATCCGGGCAGTTTCTCAGAATGACCCAGACCATTAACTTCGACAGCCTTAGACCGCCGTGCCCGCACATGGACGAAACCCATGATGCGTGGCGGCGTAGTGTGAGGGCCTTCATTGACCGCGAAATCATGCCCTATGTGGAGGATTGGGAAGAGGCTGGGCGTATTCCGCGTGACCTATTTAACAAGGCAAGTGAGGCAGGATTGCTCGGTGTCGGCTACCCCACGGAGTATGGCGGCGAGGGCACAGACTTTGATCGATTTCACGGCATTGTCACAAGTGAGGAACTTGCAAGGATTGGCGCGGGCGGCGTCTCTTCAGCGCTTATGATCCATGGCATCGGACTTCCCCCAATCATGGCCATGGGCAGCGAAGCGATGAAGCAAGAGATTGGTCGCGCAGTCCTATCTGGTGATAAGCAGATTAGTCTTGGCATCACTGAACCGGGTGGTGGATCAGATGTCGCGCAACTCAAAACGAAGGCAGTCAAAGATGGCAATGGCTGGCGGGTCAATGGATCGAAAACCTACATTACGGGTGGGATGACCTCTAAGTGGGTAACCACGGCTGTTCGCACTGGCGGCGATGGCATGGGCGGTATCTCGCTTATGCTAATTGACCTTGAGAGCGATGGTGTCAGTCGAACCGAGCTTCCAAAGCAGGGCTGGTGGTCATCCGATACGGCGACGCTTCACTTTGATGATGTGTTTGTCCCGGCCGACAATCTGATTGGTGAAGAGAACCGGGGGTTCTATGGGATCATGGCAAACTTCAATGGTGAACGGTTGGGTATGGCGGCCCAAGCCGCAGCCTATGCCCGCGTTTGTGTTGAGGAGGCGAGCGCTTGGGCGCAGGAGCGGCAGACCTTCGGCAAACGACTCGCCGATCATCAGGTTATCCGCCACAAGCTTGCAAGCATGGCGCAACGGGTTTGGGCAACGACGACAATGCTCGATACCTATGCTTGGCATGTCCAGAACGGGAGTACGCCGGTGGCTGAGCTCGCCATGCTAAAGGTTCAGGCCACTGAAACGATGGAGTATTGTGCGCGCGAAGCCATGCAAATTCTTGGTGGGGCAGGCTTTATTCGGGGGCACCGTGTGGAACGTCTCTATCGCGAAGTTCGCGTGATGGCGATTGGGGGTGGAAGCGAGGAAATCATGCGCGATCTCGCTGCCAGACAGATGGGGGTTTAGAATGGGAGACTATAGCGGGAAAACAGTCGTCGTTACAGGCGGGGCCACAGGAATAGGCTTCGCACTCGCCAAAGCGTTTGGGCGTGAGGGTGCGAATATCGTGATTGGCGAACCGCGCGATCAAAGGCTGCAAGAGGCCGCAAGTTCTCTCAGTGGTCTAGGCATTACTGTGTCGACCCTGGTCATGGATGTGACAGACGCAGCGAGTGTTGAGCGCTTCGCAGAGTTCGCATGGAGCATGTATGGAGGCGTCGACCTACTGATTAATAATGCCGGTATTGCTCTGCCCCGCGCCGCAGTAACAGATGTCGGTCTTAAAGACCTTCGGCGTCTCTTTGATGTGAATTTCTTTGGAGTTTGGCACGGTGCCGCGAGTTTCGGGCGGCGCATGATCGATAGAGGTAAACCTGCTGCGATTTACAACGTCGCGTCGGAGAATGCATTTTTCAACGCTGTAAAAAAGAGCGCGCCATACATCGCTTCAAAGCATGCCGTGCGGGGTTTGACGGAAGCCATGCGAGACGATTTCCCTGACTTTATAAAGGTCGGCATGATCATACCTGGCTTTGTTGCGTCCGACATGACAGCCGGAATGGAAGCATTTGCGATGGACGCTGATCGCTTTGCTGCCAAAGTGATCGAGCAGATCGATGCGGGGGAATTTTATATTGTCACCCACAGCTACAACATTGAGCGGATCAGACCTATTCATGCTGAGATTGAACGCGCTTATGCTGAGAACGCTCCGCGCTATGAGGGTGATGAGCAGTATGACGTACAGCTTCTGATCCGAAAGTTGAGAGACCAGCGCCCTCCTGAGTGAGGCTATTCCGGGCGCATATCGACTGAAACAGTAGGCAGAGTGATAGAATAACGCTAAAGAAACCTGTTATGATTGAAGCACAGCACGCCCACGACGCGAATAAGCCTCATACGCCAAAAGAAACAGAAGTGTTTCTCGACGAGGCTGAAGCGATTGCCGAGAGTAAGGGACAGAAGCTGACGCCTATTCGACGAAAGGTCCTTGAGCTTTTATTAGACAGTCGCGAGCCAGCGAAAGCTTATGACCTCTTAGAGAAAATTGAGGGCTACGGTGCAGCGAAACCCCCAACGATCTATCGCGCTCTTGATTTCCTTCAAAGTGTTGGCTTGGCGCACAAAATAGAAAGCCTGAACGCGTATGTTGCATGCGGCCATATCAATCATGAGCATTCAGCTGTCTTTCTTATTTGTGATAAATGTGGTGGCGCAGAGGAACTGCATGCTGATGCAACGTCATCTGCTCTAGGCGAAGACCTTCGCGCGGCGGGCTTTGAGATCAAAGCGACGACGATCGAAGCGCGGGGCATTTGCAGAGACTGTAACGAATGATCCCCCTCTGGTCTGGCAGCGCCAACACATGGGACTGCGACGAGATGGGGCACATGAATGTCCGCGTCTACATGGAAAAAGCCATGGAGAGCTTAGGCTCATTTGCGTCTGCGATAGCGATGCCGCATGCCTTTCATGACGGCGCAGCATCAACCCTAATCGTTGAGGAACATCACGTCCGTTTCATTCGTGAGGTTCATCCTGGCCGACCCTTAAAAATGACCGGGTGCGTTCTAAGCTGGGACGACACAAGTGCTCTTATCTATCAGGATTTGCGTCATGGGGACGGTTCACCGGCCGCTGCGTTTAGAACGCGGGTTATACATTGCGAGGCCAAGTCGGGCCGGCCCTTCCCTTGGAACACGCGTTCAAAAGTACAGCTGGAAGCCCTTCTGGCCTCGCCTCCTGATGATACCAAGCCGCGAGGGCTTGATGTTGATAAGGCGCCAATATTGGGCAAACAGGCGACGCTCGAATACGCTGTCGAAACCCAATCTCCAGAAATTGGCCGCGGTTGCGTTCCGGGCCAGCATTGTGATGTTTTTGGCAGGATGAAAGCCGAATGGTTCATGGGACGGATATCAGATTCTGTTCCAAACCTTCTCTACGACTGGCGGCGAGCTGTTGTAGCCGCCGCTGACGGATCACACATGGGCGCAGCCGTTTTGGAGTATAGGCTGATCTATCGCAAATGGCCGCGCGCAGGTGATCGCTTTGTCGTCCATTCAGCACTAGCAGATGCTGCCGAGAAGACGCATACGCTTTGTCACTGGATGCTTGACCCTGATACAGGAAAAGCTTGGATGACAAGTGAGGCGGTGGCGGTCACTTTTGACCTCAATACCCGGAAAGTTATTCCAACGCCGCGGGAGCAAATATCAGCGCTGGAGACGATGGCACCGCGCGGCCTAACCCTGTAACAGACGTCCCCCTTGATCATGAGGCTCACGCAGTCCATGTGCGGGCCATGAACATTCTCGTAATCGGATCGGGCGGCCGCGAACACGCTCTGGCATGGAAAATCAAGCAATCTCCACTCGTGGATGAGGTTTATTGTGCACCTGGAAATCCAGGTATGGATGAACTAGGGCCATGCTTTGATGTCGATCCAATGGATCTGACGAAAATGCAGGAACTGGTCCTACAAATCGCACCTGACCTTATTGTTATTGGTCCTGAGGCTCCACTTGCCATTGGTCTGTCAGACGCACTGCGCGCCCGTGGTTTTGATGTTTTCGGTCCGAGCGAGAAAGCTGCTCAATTGGAAAGTTCCAAAGGGTTCTCGAAAGACATGATGGCCAAGTTCGACATCCCGACCGCCAAGTATGGACGGTTCAGCGATCTGACTGAAGCGCTCGACTTTTTGGAGACGATGGATGCGCCATACGTGATAAAGGCGGACGGCCTCGCCGCTGGAAAAGGTGTTGTGATCTGCGAAACGCTTGAAGAGGCGGAAAACGAAGTTGAAGCCATGATGACGGGCAAGTTTGGCGACGCCTCAAATGAAATCGTAATCGAAGAGTTCATGGAAGGTGAAGAAGCCTCTATTTTCGTGCTCACAGATGGTGAAGGGGCGATTTACCTTCCCGCCGCCCAAGATCATAAGCGCGTCAATGATGGGGATACGGGCCTGAATACAGGTGGGATGGGGGCTTATGCGCCAGCACCTGTGGTGACACCGCGGGTTTTAGAGCTGGTCTCAACGCTCATCGTGGAACCAATTCTTGAGGGTATGGCAGAGGAAGATATGCCCTACCAAGGTGTCCTTTATGTGGGCATTATGGTGACTTCGAGTGGTCCAAAAGTGGTTGAGTTTAACGCTCGTTTTGGCGATCCAGAATGTCAGGCTCTTATGGCAGGCTTGCCGGGTGATATCGTTCCAGCCTTATTGATCTGCGCCACAGGGGGGCTTGTGAATGCTCATGCTCAAGTTGCAGATATGATGGGTCTCAATGAGTTTCGTCCCTCAGCAACCGTTGTTATGGCAAGTGAGGGATATCCTGGAGAGTATGCGAAGGGTTCAATTATTGCAGGTATCGATGATGCGAATGGCCTTCAAGATGTGACAGTCTTCCAAGCTGGAACAGACCGAGACAGCGACCAGAAACTCATTGCGGTCGGCGGTCGCGTCCTCGGTGTGACTGCCACAGGGACCGATCTGAAATCTGCGATTGCTACGGCTTATCGAGGGGTCGACGCGATCAATTGGCCCAATGGATTTCATCGTAAAGATATTGGCTGGCGTGTGCT
>JBCCDF010000012.1:0-22327 GCA_039030935.1 Pseudomonadota bacterium
AGCCTCTGAATGGGACCTCGCTTACATCGCCCTCGACGGTACGATTGGCTGCATGGTCAACGGGGCAGGCCTCGCCATGGCGACGATGGATATCATCAAGCTGTATGGTGAAGAGCCGGCCAACTTCTGTGACGTCGGCGGCGGCGCGAATGCGGAGAAAGTGGCCGCGGCCTTCAAGATCATCATGAAAGACCCGAACGTGAAGGGGATCCTTGTCAATATCTTCGGCGGGATCATGAAATGTGACGTGATTGCTGAGGGCGTTATTCAGGCGGTGAAAGAAACCTCTCTCGCGGTGCCACTAGTGGTGCGCCTTGAGGGCACGAATGTCGACAAGGGCAAGGAAATCCTCGCCAATTCCGGCATGAACATCATCCCGGCAGACGACCTAGACGATGCGGCGAAGAAAATCGTCGGCGCGGTTAAGGGCTAATCAGAACAAGGTTTTAGGAAGACACTTCATGTCCATTCTCATCAATAAAGACACTAAGGTCATCGTTCAGGGCCTGACCGGGAAAACCGGCTCATTTCATACCAATCAGGCGCTGGAGTATTTTGGCACGCAGATGGTTGCGGGCACGCACCCCAGGAAAGCGGGCACGCACTGGACCGCTGACAATGGCAAAGAGCTGCCGATCTACGCAACGGCGGCCGATGCACGCAATGCAACAGGCGCGGATGCGAGTGTGATCTATGTTCCACCCGCTGGAGCAGCAGCAGCCATTGAAGAAGCGATTGACGCGGAAATCCCGCTGATCGTCTGCATCACTGAAGGCGTTCCTGTCCTTGATATGGTTCGCGTGAAGGCGAAGCTGGACAAGTCCAAATCCCGCCTGATCGGCCCGAACTGCCCGGGTCTATTGACGCCAGAACAGTGCAAGATTGGCATTATGCCGGGTAAAATCTTTAAAAAGGGCTCGGTCGGCGTGGTGTCCCGCTCCGGCACGCTAACGTATGAGGCAGTGTATCAGACCTCTGTCGCGGGTCTCGGACAAACATCGGCTGTCGGTATCGGTGGCGATCCGGTGAAAGGCACTGAATTCATCGACGTCTTGGAAATGTTCCTTGCCGATGATGCGACGGAACAGATCATTATGATCGGTGAGATTGGCGGTTCTGCGGAAGAAGAAGCGGCTCAGTTCCTGATCGACGAAGCCAAGAAGGGCCGTAAGAAGCCGATGGTTGGCTTTATCGCAGGCCGAACCGCACCCAAGGGCCGCACGATGGGTCATGCCGGTGCGATCGTCTCTGGCGGTCAAGGCGATGCAGAGAGCAAGATTGCAGCGATGGAAGAAGCCGGAATTAAAGTCTCACCAAGCCCTGCCCGTTTGGGCACGACTATGGTAGAGGTTTTGAAAGGTTGATCCTATCTTAGAATAGGGTGTTAAATACGCCCACGATAAAGATAGGGCGGTCAGACGAGGCCAGAAAGACCCCGCCGGACTGTCCACAGCGTTTAAGGACGGTAAGTCGATGGCAGATGATGGCACACCAATTGCCAATGGGCGCTCAGCGTCAAATGCGGCAATGCTGGATACAGAGTTTTTGTATGGCGGAAGCGCGGTTTGGATCGAACAGATGCAAGCGCGCTATGCCGAGAACCCAAACTCTGTTCCAGAAAGCTGGCGAGCCTTTTTTCAAGAGTTAGGCGATGGCAGCGCGGACGCGGTCCGAAATGCTGACGGCGCGAGTTGGGGCCGTGAAAGCTGGCCAAAACCATCTTCAGCAGAAGAGATTGCGGCGTTCGACGGCAATTGGACTTTACTGGAGCCAAAGCTTGAAAAGAAAATAAAAGCCGGAGCCCCTGCTGCCTCAGACGCCGACATCGCGCAAGCTGTTCAGGACTCTGTTCGAGCACTCATGATGATCCGCGCCTATCGCATTCGCGGTCATTTACAGGCACAACTCGATCCTTTGGGACTCGAAATCGCTGAGCCACAACCTGAACTTGATCCGGCAAGCTATGGCTTCACCGATGCGGATATGGACCGCGAGATTTTCATTGATGGGTATCTCGGCCTTGAGCGCGCAAGTCCGCGCCAGATGCTTGATATTCTGAAGCGGACTTACTGTTCGACGATCGGGATCGAATTTCAGCATATCTCTGACCCAGAAGAGAAAAGCTGGCTACAGGAACGCATTGAGGGACCTGATAAAGGCGTTGCTTTTACTAAACAGGGTAAAAAAGCAATTCTGACAAAGCTGATTGAAGCGGAGACCTTTGAGCGGTTCTTGCATAAGCGATATCCGGGCACGAAACGTTTTGGCCTAGATGGCGGCGAAGCGGCGGTGCCTGCGCTGGAGCAGATTATCAAACGCGGCGGGGCGCTTGGCGTCAATGAAATCGTCGTCGGTATGCCGCACAGAGGCCGCTTGAACATGCTCGCCGCGGTCATGGGCAAAAAGTATGAGAAGATTTTCCATGAGTTTATGGGCGGCTCTACACAAGGGGCAGGCACATTCGGATCAGGCGATGTAAAATATCACCTCGGCACATCGTCTGACCGTGAGTTTGACGGCAATACGGTCCACTTGACCATGAACGCTAACCCGTCACATCTGGAAGCAGTCAACCCTGTTGTTCTCGGACGTACGCGTGCGAAGCAGTATATGGAATTCGAATCTGAGGGTGATCTTGATCGATCAAAGAAACTGCCACTTCTGCTGCACGGTGATGCGGCATTCGCCGGTCAGGGCGTCGTCGCAGAATGCTTCGCCCTATCAGGTCTGCAAGGCTATCGCACAGGCGGTACGATCCACTTTATCGTGAACAATCAGATCGGCTTTACAACAAGCCCGATGTATTCCCGCTCATCGCCCTATCCGTCCGACGTCGCATTGATGGTACAAGCGCCGATTTTCCACGTGAATGGCGATGATCCCGAGGCGGTTGTCTATGCCGCGAAAGTGGCGACAGAATACCGTCAGAAATTCGGCAAAGACGTCGTCATCGACCTCTTCTGCTATCGTCGGTTCGGTCACAATGAAGGCGACGAACCGATGTTCACCCAGCCTTTGATGTATACAAAAATCAAAGGCCATGCCTCAACACGCGAAATCTATGCAGACCGTCTTGTCAAAGAAGGCTTGGTGACCGCTGATGAAGTCGCCGAGGAGGTTAAAACCTTCGAAAAGCTTTTGGACAAAGCCTTTGACGACGCAAAAACGCTCAAGAGTAGCGAAGCAGACTGGCTAGAGGGGGAATGGGAAGGCCTTGGGCTACCCGATGACGATGATCGAAGGGGAAAGACAGGGGTTTCCAAGGCGAAGTTAAAGGAACTTGGTGAGGCCATTACGACCATACCAGAGGATGTTCAGGTTCACCGGACCCTGGGCCGCGTCGTCAAAGGACGTGCTGATGCCATATCAAGTGGCAAAGGCCTCGATTGGGCAACGGCGGAACATCTTGCTTTCGCAACCCTCCTTGAAGAAGGCTTTCACGTCCGCCTGTCAGGACAGGATTGTGGGCGCGGGACGTTCTCTCAACGCCATAGTCATTTTGTCGATCAGAAGACCGGGGGTCGATATACGCCCCTGAATAATCTCAAAACGAAGCAGGCAGAGTACGAAGTCATCGACTCCCTCCTGTCGGAAGAAGCTGTGCTTGGATATGAGTATGGCTATTCACTAGCAAACCCGAATGCACTGGTCATGTGGGAAGCACAATTTGGCGACTTCTCTAATGGGGCGCAGGTCTTCTTCGATCAGTTCATTTCGTCGGCAGAGCGCAAATGGTTGCGGATGAGCGGATTAACCATGCTCTTGCCGCACGGCTATGAAGGCCAAGGACCAGAGCACTCATCGGCGCGTCTAGAGCGCTTCCTGCAAATGTGCGCTGAAGACAATTGGCAGATTTGTAACCTGACGACGCCGTCGAACTACTTCCATGCACTACGTCGGCAAATCCACCGCGATTTCCGGAAACCTCTGGTGATTATGACCCCGAAATCGCTGCTGCGCCACAAACTTGCGACCAGCACACTCGACGATATGAACACGAAATCATCCTTCCACCGAATTTTGTGGGATGATGCGGAAACACCCGGACGTGAGGGACAGGTTAAGCTCAAAGACGATAAGGATATCCGTCGCGTCGTCCTCTGTTCTGGCAAGGTCTATTACGATTTATTCGAGGAGCGCGAAGAGCGCGGCATCGACGATATCTACCTATTGCGGATTGAACAATTCTATCCCGTGCCACGAAAAGCTTTAATGACTGAGCTGAAACGTTTTGCACAGGCAGAGCTCGTTTGGTGTCAGGAAGAACCCCGTAATATGGGCGGTTGGACCTTTATCCGCGATGAGATTGAATGGTGTGCCGGAAAAGTCGGCGCGACAACGCCGCGACCGAAATATGCCGGCCGTCCACCCTCAGCAGCGACAGCAACCGGCTTGTTGACGACACACAATTCAGAGAAAGAGGCGTTCATTAACGCCGCGCTTGGTCATCAGCCTGTCGAAGACAGTCTGGTGGCCGGATAACGACTATAGAACGAGGCATAGAGCTGAGATGAGCGATATTACAGTCCCGACGCTGGGCGAAAGCGTGACAGAAGCCACTGTCGGGCAGTGGATGAAGGCTGCAGGCGATGCGGTTTCAAAAGACGACGTACTTGTAGAGCTGGAAACCGACAAAGTTGCCGTCGAGGTCTCAGCTGAAGAAGATGGCGTCCTCAGTGAGATTGTGGCTCAGGAAGGCGATACCGTCGAAATCGGTGCTGTGCTCGGTCGCTTAGGTGGCGCAAATGGCGCAGCAAAGACCCCTGCACCAGCCGCTGAAGAAACGCCAGAAGCAACCGTCCCTGCTGCAGCCGCTGGTGGCGCAAGCGTTGACGTCTCGGTTCCCGACATGGGCGAGAGCGTTGCAGAAGGCACAGTTGGCAGCCTGATGAAACAGATCGGCGACAGTGTCTCCAAAGATGAAACCATCGTCGAGATTGAAACAGACAAAGTGGCGCTGGAAGTCTCAGCCTCTGCAGAGGGTGTAATTTCAGAATGGCTGGTCGCTGAGGGTGATGCTGTCACGCCTGGCGCAATCATCGCACGGATCACTTCCGGCACAGCCGCATCAGCGACTCCTGCTGCTGCACCTGCACCAACGCCTGCACCAACTGCAGCGCCCGCTACAGGATCAGGCGAGCGCCCCGTCGCGCCTTCTGTGCGCAGAATTTCAAGCGAGGCTGGCGTTAATCCAGCTAATATCCCCGGGTCGGGCCGTGATGGCCGCGCCACCAAGGCTGACGCTTTAGCCTATGTAAACGCGCCGAAGCCTGCAGCCGCCCCTGCTGCGGCTAAACCCGCACGCGAAATTGGTCCGCGCGAAGAGCGCGTGAAGATGACCCGTCTACGCCAGACGATTGCACGCCGCTTGAAGGAAGCCCAGGACACGGCCGCGATGCTGACCACATTTAACGATGTGGACATGACGGCGGTCATGGCGCTGCGCAAAAAATACAAAGACGCGTTCTTTGAGAAGCACGGCGTCAAACTCGGTTTCATGGGCTTCTTCACGAAAGCTGTTGTCGCCGCACTAAAAGAAATCCCCGCGGTCAATGCTGAGATTGATGGCACAGATATCATCTACAAAAACTATTACAGCATTGGCATGGCGGTCGGCACTGAAAAGGGTCTTGTTGTCCCGGTCGTTCGCGATGCCGATGAGTTATCGCTCGCAGGGATTGAGGCTGAGCTTGGCAATCTCGCCAAGAAAGCACGCGACGGGGATCTGGCGATTGCGGATATGCAGGGCGGAACCTTCACGATCACCAATGGCGGTGTCTATGGCTCACTCATGTCGACGCCGATCCTGAACCCGCCTCAGTCTGGTGTTCTGGGAATGCACCGGATCGAACAGCGGCCTGTCGCTGTGAATGGTGATATTAAGCTGCGCCCAATGATGTATCTCGCTCTGTCCTACGATCATCGCATCGTTGACGGCAAAGAGGCTGTGACCTTCCTTGTCCGCGTTAAGGAAGCGCTCGAAGATCCTGAGCGCATGCTCCTCGACGTCTAATCGCGAAGGGTGTTAGCATTTTCTTGGGGCCTTCCGGGCTTTATAGGCTGTGTCTGTAAAGCATCTTGTTGAGGCTTCCATGCTGCGCGCCGTCTTTTATGCATCTCTTATATATGCTGTTGTGCCGAACGTATCGGCAGAGCGTCCTCCAATCGATGCAGAGCTTGAAGCAGAAACGGTTCTAGTGATAACGCCATTGAGCGATGACAGTGAAAGCCGTGAAAGTGAGACATTTCTCGGTGAGGCATCGCTAAGCGGAACTGCGGAAACCATCCTTGAAAGTGGTATACGGTTACGTGGCCGATTTGCCTTGCGCCTTCAAAAGGATCATCCGCAGCGCCCCGGCGGATCCGGCGGGTTTGGGGTCGATACGACAGCCGCTCCAGGCGCTTTTTCAGGTCTTTCCAATGGCCCCGTTCCGACAGGCGAAGGCGATGATCTGCGTGCGCGTTTAGAAACCGCATACATTCAAATCGATGGAGGCTATGGCGAGCTCCGCATCGGCAAGGATAGCGGGGTTTCCGCCCGTTTTCACGAAGGTGCACCAAGCGTCCTCAGCCACGCACGAGGCGACACGCCCTTACTTGACCCAACGGGCTTGACGACTGTGCGCACCCGCCATGATCTAACAGGTCCAAGCGCAAAGATATCCTATGCGACGCCGCGCCTCTTAGGAGTTCGGGCGGGGGTGTCGTTCACCCCTGACGCAGAAGCCGATGGGCTTGACCGCAGACCTGCTGCTGGCGGCGCCACTTCAGCACCTGAAATAGAGAATGCGATCGAAGTTGCCCTCAACGCTACACGAACCCTTCGGGATTCAGGTCTGCGCTTCGATGTCGCTGTGGCGTGGTCGCACGCAGATGTCTCGACTCGATTTGGTAACACCCCCTATATGGATATTGAGACACTGTCTGGGGGTTTAAAACTCGCAGCCGGTAACTGGAGCGGCGGACTCTCAGCTCTCTCAAGTGATAACGGCCTTGCCAATAGTGATTATGCCTCATGGAGCGCAGGGGTCATGCGCGAGAGCGACTTATTTGATCTATCACTGACGTATTCTGAAGCCCAAGATGATAGCGTTAATCTGGATGGACGGTCCTGGCGCTTCGGAGTTGGAAAAGATTTTAATATCGGCCTAAACGTCGCTGTCGTGTACGCTCACGATCATTTGGATGTCGATGGGACTGAGGCCTCTGGAAGCGGAGTTGTTGTCGAGATGACACTGTCCTCAGAAATCTTTTCCCTAACAGGCTATTAATCTTTTTTTCATCGAAACAGTTGTTAAGTAGAAGATTGGAGAAATTCGAATGCGTGCCCTTGTGCTCTCAACTCTGACGCTTGCTGTTTGTGCCCTATCGGCGCAAGCACAAGAGAGTTTATTGTCACTTCCGGCACCAACAGCGTCCGAAACCGAACAGGCTCAACCGGATTGGTACCAGCAGTTTACATTTGACTCCAGCGTCAGTGAAACACCTGTCTGGCAAGTTCAACCAACGAAAACTCTAAAACTCGGCTGGCTGAAAGGGGATCGCTGGGACCTAACGGTCGATCTCACAAGCCGTGACGAACAATCACCACTTCCACGTGAGGAAATGTCTGCGGGTGCCAACTTCTTTATCACGCCACGCCTTTCGGTTGGCGGTGAAGTGAGCTTTGGCGCGAATGAGCTCGAGGACACGAATGCTTGGCAAGACCAAGAGATGGAAACCGGGATCCGCCTACGCTCTGCTCTGAAGTTTTAGGCTTTAGCGCCTCGTTTCCCGCCGCCAAACACTGGATCATTTGAAGCGGCTGCCTCATCCAGAGGCCATCGTGGGCGTGCTGCAAAATCGAGCGCGTTTCTTTGATGACGGCCGGCACGCAGACGTTCTGCTCCAGCGAGCGCGATCATCGCCGCATTATCCGTGCAGTATTTCAGAGGCGGAGCAATCAACTGAGCACCTGCCTCATTCGCCATATCGTCGAGGGCTTGGCGCAATGTCAGATTCGCGGCAACGCCACCCGCAACAACGACACGGATCGGCTCATCTTTATCAGCGCTGAAAGTCACTAATGCGCGCCGCGATTTCTCGACTAAACAGTCTGAAATGGCACGCTGATAACTCGCACAAAGATCACAAACGCCTTGTTCGTCTAGAGTTTCCGCCTCAATAATTCGCGCTCCTGCGGTTTTTAAGCCAGCAAAGCTCATATCCAAACCAGGGCGGTTCAGAAGAGGGCGCGGTAAATCAAACCGCGTCTCATCACCTTGCTCCGCAAGGCGCTCTACCGCAGGCCCACCGGGGAACCCGATGCACAGCGCTTTCGCCAGCTTATCAAAGGCCTCTCCCGGAGCATCATCAATCGTCGATCCAAGCCTTTGATACTCACCAAGGCCGTGCACAGCGATAAACTGACAGTGGCCGCCAGAGACCAGCAATAAGAGATAAGGAAACGGGCAGTCCTCAGAAAGCCGTGGGCTAAGCGCGTGGCCCTCCAGATGGTTGATCGCGAAAAACGGCTTGGAAGATGCGAGTGCAATCGCCTTTGCGGTCATCATTCCAACCATCACGCCCCCAATCAGGCCCGGCCCCGACGTCGCTGCAACGGCATCGATGTCAGCTAAACTCAACCCGCTCTCCTTAAGGGCTTTTGTGACGATTGTGTCAGCGACCTCAACATGAGCTCGTGCGGCAATTTCAGGAACAACACCCCCATAAGGGCTATGCGCTTCGACCTGACCACGAACAATGTTGGCGATAACCTCACAGCCACGATCATCGACGCGCACAATCGCCGCAGCCGTCTCATCACATGACGACTCAAGCCCGAGGACGGTGACGGATGCTCCACTCATGGACGTCATTTAGGCAGGACAGAGAACGCGCGAAAGAGCGCCTCAACACAATCAGGGCGAGCCGTCTCCCAATCTTAGTCCAGAAGCGCTGACTTCATTTCAGGCAGCCACGCTTCACGCGGGAGATCGTAAACCTTCAGGGTCGTACTCCAATCCCAGTGGCACCAGCCGAAACCGCGCTCTTCAGCACCGACCCGTAAAGCGCGCGTCCAGCGGGCACGCTGCTCAATCGGAACTTTCTCGTAAACGCCGAACTCGCCGATAAAGACGGGCATTCGATGTTTGTTCTGCAAAGCGAGGGCGTCATCGAGGCCATCTCCGAGGCGCTGATAATCGCTCCGACTGCCCCACGACACACCCATTGGCCGGACAGGCTCTGCCCAAAATGCGCCCTGATGGGTAAACTCAAAAGGGTCATAGTCGTGATAGGTCAGGATCGCGCGGCGGTCATAGGGTGGGCGCGCCTCTTTAAGACCGTCGAGATTACCCCAATTGGCTGTCGCAAGAATGACCCACCGCGTTGGATTGTCCTGGCGAATACGCTTGAGAACGCGCTCATTAAGCAGATCGGTGCGCCGAACCGTCATCGCGCCAAAAGGCTCGTTCACAATCTCGAAAATCAAAAAATCAGGGGCAGTTGCATAATGGTAAGCGAGCTGATCCCAGATGGCTTCGAGACGCGGCTCATGTAAACCGGGGCGCTCATTTAGCTCATTATAGTGATGCACATTGATGATCACGTTTAAGCCGATCTCACCACCCCAGCGGACAACTTCATCAACGCGCTCAAGAAAGTCTGGATCAATTGTATATGGCGCATCGGTTCCAGCACGGCTTGACCAACGGACAGGAATTCGAACCGTATCGAAGCCTGTATCCTTCAAGCGGACCATATCAGCACGCCGGATCGTATATCCCCACTCACCCTCCCGTTCAGGGCTATCAAGGGCATTTCCGAGATTCATACATCGCTGGATCGGGGATGTCGCGATAGGCGTTTCAGGCGCCGCATTCGCGCGGGGTTCACTTTGCCCACAGGCCGATAAAGCGAGCGCAAACAGGCCAATTGTCCATTTCATATCCAAGACGCCTCTCATCTTGCCACGATTAGTTTAGCAGACTAGCTCAAACACAAGCAAAACCGGAGCCAGAATGGCCGATCAGGACACACTTCGTATCGGAACCCGTGGCTCTCCGCTTGCTTTGTATCAAGCAAACTATATCGCCGATCAGATTAAGCATTTCAGTACAGGGCAACTCAAAACTGAAATCGTAACCTTCACCACAAAGGGCGATCAACTCACCACGGAGCGCCTCATCAATTCCGGTGGCAAAGGGCTTTTCACGCGCGAAATAGACCGTGCTGTCGATGACGGCGACGTCCATATCGGCGTGCATAGCTTAAAAGACGTCCCCAGTGTCTTACCAGAGGGCCAAGAGATCGTAGCCTTCCCAAAGCGGGAAGACCCCCGCGACGGGCTGGTTACAACGAACGGCGTGAGACGACTTCAAGACTTGCCCGAAGGCGCAATTGTCGGGACAGCAAGCTTACGACGCGAGGCGCAGGCCTTAGCCCTTCGCCCCGATTTGAAAATGATCCCTTTTCGAGGCAGCGTTGGGACCCGCCTTGAAAAGCTGAAAGACGGTCAGGCAGATGCCACTTTTCTGGCCATGGCTGGCCTTAACCGCCTTGAAAAGGCGGATACGGCGACGCCGATCTCATTTGAAGATATGCTGCCCGCGGCGGGCCAAGGCATCCTCGCTGTCGCCGTACGCAAAGATAGTCTCAGTCCACAAACACGCGACGTCCTTTCAAAGATTGATGACAGCACAACGCGCGCCATGGCGACCGCGGAGCGCGCCTTTCTCGCAGAACTCGATGGCTCATGTCGAACAGCGATGGCTGCGCAGTTGCAGCTGAAAGACGGAAGCTGGTGGTTGACCGGCGAAGTCCTCAGCCCAGACGGACAATCGCGCTGGTCTGTAAATGCGACCGCTTTATTATCAGCCTCGCTGGATGATTTGGATGCTCTCGGCCGTGAGCTTGGTAAGACGATCCGAGAACAGGCTGGAGGCGATCTCCCAGTCTTTGAGGATTAGCCTGTGGCCCGCCGGTACCCTAAGATCTTAGTCATCCGTTCTGAACCGGGCGCAAGCGAAACAGTCGCTCGACTTCAAGCAGCAGACTATGAAACGATTAAAAGCTCTGTGCTTGCAATTGCTTCGAATCCGGAGGTCGACATACCTGACCTCGGCGAAAGTGAAGATTTGATTTTCACAAGCGCAAACGGCGTGCGTGCCTTTGCTGAGCGAATTGAGAGCCGCGACCACAGAGCGTGGTGTGTGGGTCCTGCAACCGCAGCCGCGGCAAGAGAGGCAGGCTTTAAGCGCGTTGAGCAGTCTTCCGGGAATGCGACGGATCTCGCAGATTATATTATCAATCGCACGCCACCCACCGCCAAACCGATGCTCCATATCGCCAATGCCGAAGCTAAAGGTCATCTCAGGAAAAGGCTCACCAATGCAGGCTTCACGATAGTATTTTGCCCAATTTATAGAATGACGCGTGCGACCCATTTATCTGACACCGCACTTGAATCTCTTATCTCGCAAGCGCCCACGCTCGTCCTGATTCATTCAGAGAAAGGAGCGCTGGCATTCTCGAAGCTGATCAGTTCTCTCACTCTTCAGAACTGCACGGGCGTTGCGATATCGCATCAAGCAGCAGAGCCCCTTTCGCGATCCGGGCTAAACCAGATCAGTATCGCGGATCGCCCAGATGAAGACTCCCTCATGGAAACGCTTCAGATGACAGTCGCCACACTTTCGACCTGAACCGTGACCATATACACAGATGTTCTCATTTAGCTGGACGGAGGCAGATGGATGTCAGATCCTGTTTTTCCATCAAAAGACGATGACGCACCGATTGATGCGGAATTTGAACCTGCGCCCAAGCCTCGGCCGGAGCCTAAAGTTAAGATCAAAAGCGGACCGGGCTGGTTTAGCTTCATCGTGCTCGGCGGTGTGTCCCTGTTGGCTCTAGGGCTTTCAGTGATCTCAAGCGACCTATTGAAGAGTAATACGGGCGCCCGCGATATCGCCGCCGAAGTCGATGTCTTAAAGGTCACTGCGGAGCGCGCCGACAATGATTTAAGCTCACTCAAAGCAGACGTTGCGACCACAAGCTCAGCGCTTTCAAGCCTTCGTGAGGCGCGCCAAATAGACAGTGACCGTCTTGAGGATATCACTGGCACGCTTGGTATTTTAGAAGCCGATCTTCAAAGTCTTTCAGGGAGTAACGCACCATCTGATCAGGTGGACGGGCTTGAGGCCCTCACCAGCCGTCTCGACGCTTTGGAAGCGATCCTTGCTGAAAGAGACCCTAGCGTCGAAACCGCGATAAGCGACGCCTTTGATGCCTCAGACCTCAACAGAAAAATCGCGGCCCTACGCACCGATATTGAGAGCATTCGCGACGAGCTTGCGACCCTTCGTGGTGACCTTTCCGGACTGATCGAAGCTCAAGAGGAAGCGATGACCCGCGACGCTGAGAACACCTCAGTTATTGATGCCGCAATGGCGCTTGCAACGATTGAAACCGCCGCACGTCGTGGCCAACCCTTTCAGACCGCCTTTACACAATTAGAGGCTGCTGCCCCTGAGCAGGTTGAGCTTGAGGCTCTCCGCCCCCTTGCCAGCACAAGCGTGCCAACCCTGCCAGAGCTGGCCGAGACATTCCGAACCGTGAAGCGCGACGCCTTGAAGCTTGACGCGGAAACCCAAGGCACGACCCAGAGCGTTTTGAACACCCTCTTCGGAGATGGCATTCGCGTCCGCAGAGATGGCGAAACCAGTTCAGTTGACGCTCTTGAAATCGCTGAAGCGGCTCTGATGAGCGGAGATCTCGATACAGCCTTGTCAGCGCTTGAGACGCTGCCACCAAATCTTCAGCCTGTCTTCACAGATTGGCGTCAGAATGCCAGCAATCGCTTGACCCTTGAGCGCAGTCTTGACCGATTGCGACTCACTATGATTGCAAAGGATCGACCATGATCGTCCTGTTTTTCATTATCGCTTTGCTCTGCATCGCAGGCGTTTTTGTGCTTTGGGCGTCACGACTACCCGGCGCACTGACCCTCGATTTAGGCAATGGCGCAGTCTACGAATTTGAAGTCGTTTATGCGATTCTCGCCATAATCCTGCTCGGCGCAGCGATCGCGCTGATCTGGTCCTTTCTGACAGGACTTGTGACCCTTCCGCGCCGGTTCAGCCGATCGCGTAAGGCTGCAAAAGTAGAGAGCGCAAACAAAGCGCTCGCCGATGGCCTCCTCGCTGCAGAGGCTGGCGATGCTGCACTTGCCAAGAAAATGGCGAAGAAGTCGGCTCAATATGCCAGCGATGATCGCATGAAGCTGCTTCTGGAGGCACGCACCGCTGAAATCTCTGATGATTGGTCAGGCGCAGAACGGGCATGGGGCCAACTGACCCGTTTGCCCGGCGGTAAGCTTGCCGGACTGCGCGGTGCCGCGTCAGCTGCGAGCGCGCGCGGAGATATGCCGTCCGCCGAAACACGTGCCCGCGAAGCCCTGGAGCTAAAAACAGCCGCAGACTGGCCGTTCAATACACTCTTCGACAGCCAGATCGCCGCTGGACAGTGGCGTGCGGCGCTGGAAACGCTGACCCTCGGTGCAAAGCGCGGCCATATCAAAGGAGACGCGCTACGCCAACGTCGCGCTGTCCTCTACACCGCACTTTCAACTGAGCTCCCGCATGAGCAACGCAAAGATGCGCAGCGTTTGCTAGCCGAAGCCATTAAGGCCGCGCCCGGATTTCCCCCTGCCGCATGGCATGGCGCACAGCACCTGATGAGCGATGGCAAAATCAAGTCTGCCCAAGGCGTCTTAGAGCTGGCTTGGAAAGCGCGCCCGCATCCAGCACTCGCACAATTAGCACGTCAACTCTCTGCCAAAGGCTCTGAACGGTCTGCCAATACGCGCTTGAATGCCCTCATCGCCATCAATCCTGAACATCGCGAATCCCGCATCCTCAAAGCCGAGATAGCGATGGCTGATAAAGACTGGCTTAGCGCGGTCAAAGAGCTGGCGCTCTTGGTCGAGGAAAAGCCAACCGCGCGCCTATCGCTGCTTCTGGCCAATGCGCTAGATGGCTATGGGGACAGCGATGAAGCGACACGTTGGCGCGCACTGGCCGCCACCGCGGCGCGTGAGCCGGAATGGTCAGACCTAACCCCGCGTGGCAAAGCGTTTGATTATAATAGGGCGGATTGGTCGCGTCTGGTCTATGAGTTTGGCGACACTGGCCGCCTAATTCATCCGCGGTATGAAGTGTCTGAGCGCGAGCTGGAGGCCGGAAAGCCCCTCGCCCTACCGGGTGCAGTCGATAAGGGCGCTCTCGATGCAGTGCCAAAAGCACCGTCTGCTGCTACCGCAACACCCCCGACAGATTTCGCCCAGCCTAAAGAAACTTCGGACTGATCTTTCTGGTATCACGGCTTCATAGGAAATGGTGGAGCCAGACGGAATCGAACCGACGACCTCTTGCATGCCATGCAAGCGCTCTCCCAACTGAGCTATGGCCCCACAATTGTGGAATAGGCGCAATAAAATTTCCTAAGGCTGCGATCAAGCCTTATTTGTCATCTGCTTCGATGTCGTCAGCGTCTGGTTCACCAAGCGTATTGTCATCGTCATCATCGATTTCGATGTCACTGCCGAGATCAAACTCCTCATCAATGTCGATGTCATCATCATCGTCATCATCATCGTCGTCTACGCCGTCCTCAGTGAAGCCCGTTGGCACCTTACCTGGCGCTTCGTCATCATCGCCATCACCGCTTAGATCAAGCGCGACCTCATTTTCATCACCACCTAGCTCTTTAGCCTCATCTTCCCCCACTTCGGCCTCTTCATCAGCATCTGCCTGATTCTCGATATCTTCGTCTTCGATATCATCGTCATCATCGCTCTCAGGCGCCTCCTTAGCAGGCTTTTCCTCTTTCTTGGGCTTCGTCTTTTCATCTTCAAAGAAGGACAAAGGGAAAGAGTTTCCTGAATAGGGTGAAACAATCGGATCCTTGTTCAGATCATAGAAATTTTTACCCGTATCAGGGCAAGTGCGCTTTGTGCCGAGTTCAGGATCAGCCATGCTTCAGCATCCTTTATATCTTTAATCCGTTTGGGCGCGCTTGCCAGAAAGGGTCAGCCCTGTCAAAGCGCTTTTCATTCGAAACTGTCAGGAGGCACAGTCCTTTGGTCTGCACATCACATCCAGTGGGTAGAATTTCCGGCGTGCTGACAGCTCCAGCTGACAAATCATGTTCTCATCGTTCACTCATTCTTGGCGGCCTAGCAGAGGGTCAAACCGAGATATCTGGACTTTTGGAGGGCGAAGACGTCCTGAGAACCGGGCAAGTTATGGCAGCGCTTGGAGCGGGCGTAGAGCGTATCGGTGAACGTCAGTGGCGTGTGCAAGGTGTTGGTGCAAGTGGCCTGAAAACACCGGCCTCTGATCTTGATTTCGGAAACTCGGGGACGGGCTCAAGGCTGATGATGGGCGTTGTGGCTGGTTATCCAATTTCTGCGCGCTTTGTCGGGGATGCCAGCCTGTCATCACGTCCGATGGGCCGCGTTCTCGACCCACTCACAGAGATGGGTGTGCTTTACGATGCCGCAGAGGGCCAGAGACTGCCGCTTGTCTTGGAAGGGCGCTCCAATTTGCGAGCGATCAAGTATAATCCCCCTCACGCCTCTGCTCAGGTCAAGTCCTGCTTGATGCTCGCGGGTCTGAATGCGGAGGGTGAAACTGTTATTGAAGAGAGCCGGCCGACCCGCGACCACAGTGAAAAAATGCTTCGCGGCTTCGGCGCAGATATCAGCGTTCAACCCCTTGGTTCAGGCCGGCGCGTCGCGATAAAAGGTGGGCAGCGCCTGACGGGACAAACCGTAAGAGTTCCGGGCGATCCATCATCTGTGGCTTTTTTAGCAGCGGCTGCGATCCTCTCGCCCAAAGGTGGCGCCCTCATTGAAAATGTGATGTCGAATGCCACACGCGATGGCTTTTTTAGAGCCGCTGCCATGATGGGCGCTCAAATCGGCGCAGAAGAACAGGGCGAGGCAGCGGGGGAGCGGCTAATTGATATGAGTTTTGAAAGCTCGCCACTGAAAGGCATCGATATTCCTGACAGCCTCGTGCCGAGCATGATTGATGAATTTCCGATCCTCGCCGTCCTTGCCGCGCACGCCAGTGGAGAAACAATTATTAGCGGAGCTGAAGAGCTGCGCGTGAAAGAGAGCGATAGGATTAGCGCCACGGTCAATATGCTTCGGGTGAACGGTGTCGATGTCGAAGAACGCCCCGACGGTATGGCCATTCAGGGCTGTGCCGGCGCAATTCCCGGTGGCGGTCTCGTCGAGACGCATCATGATCACAGGATCGCGATGAGCGCGCTTGTCATGGGAACCGCGTCACAGAATCCAATTAGGATTGATGATGCCTCAATGATTGCAACGAGCTATCCGGACTTCGTGACCCATATGAAAACGCTAGGCGCGAATATCGAACAGGGTTGATTTTGTTTGGACCGCCTACCCACTGAAATTAGAAATTAAACGCCTGCCTTCTCCAACATCCGATCAAAGCCGCCCCAGAACTCGGCCCGCTTGTCGTCTTTTTCCATGAGGATTTCGTGCATCGCATTGTCAACCGTGATGTGCTCACAATTTGGAAGTCGCCTCGCAACTTCTTGATGAGCGCGGTTATCGACGAGTTTTTCCTCAGCAGCGCTGGCGACAAAAATCGGAATCTCGATTTGAGAGAGGATGGACGGGGCGCTAATTTCGGAAAACACATCAAGTGACGCCCCTAACCAGCCCCAGGTGACAGGCCCCAAGGATAGTTCAGGCGCGGCATCCGTCAGGGCCTGATTGAGCCGCCAGCGGGTCTCGTCATGGCTCACAATATTCTCTTCAAATCGCTCAGGCGGCCCGGGCTTCATGGCAAAATCATTCGACCGCCCCATCACCCGCATGGCCCAAATAAAATAGCGTTGAACGCGCTTTAAAGGCAGACCCCACATCGGGGCACAGAACCCAGCCGCCTTTACGTCTACAAGTTTCTGCCCAATTGCCGCGAGCGCGATCGCGCCCCCCATAGAGTGGGCCAGAGACACATAAGGTTTGGGCAATTCTGCAAATGCACCCAGGCCATTGCTCAACGCGCCCATGAATGTCTGGAAATTATCGATATGACCTTTTCGCGGATCGTCGAGCAGACGTTCAGACAAACCTTGACCCGGCCAGTCGAGAATCAAAACCGCAAATCCCCTCGCTTGTAGGTCTCGGGCGACTTCGAAGTACTTCTCAATGAACTCGGTTCGTCCTGGGCAGACGATACACGTGCCGCGCGGACTATCAGATATTGATGGGGCTAGGCAGGCTCGCAAGCGACGACCGCCGACACCTTCAAACCAGATGATGCGCGCACCTTTCGGCCTAGGGTTTCCCTCAATGTCAATAATCTCGCGATTTGAACCGTCGGCCATGACTGCCTCATATAAGAAACCCCGCCCCGCAGACGCGGAAGCGGGGCATCATTAGACTTTAAAGAGCGACTAAGAGAAGCTCTTCATCAGGCCTTGAAGCTGCATTGCAACGGACATATCGCCCAGCACTTTCAGCTTTCCTTGCATAAAGGCCATAGTTGGGTCCATTTGACCGCCCGCAAGCTTCAGGAAATCATCCCAATCCACTTTGACAGTCGCATCAGCTTCGCTGTCAGAATTGTCGACATTACCCGCGGCACCATCGATAAATAGTTTGCCAACATCGCCAAAATCAAATTTGACTTTCTTGCTGAAATCGCCGCCGCCTGACACGGCGGAAGAGGCTTTTGCTGTGAGTTCTTCAAGCGTCATGGCGGTCTCCCTGTTATATACGCTGAATGCGATAAAGCAGGATGGAGGCGCGCACGCAAGGGCAAGACTTGACGGCACGCAGTGAAAAGCGCTCAACACGTTCGCATGACTTGGGAAAAATCCATTGAAGAATTGCGCAAGCGCGAACGCCTCGCTGAAACAATGGGCGGAGAGGAACCCGTTGCGCGCCAACGCTCACGTGGAAAGCTCACGGTTCGCGAGCGCGTTGCGTTCATGGCGGATCCAGGCAGCTTTCATGAAATTGGTAAGATCGCTGGCAAAGCCACGTATACCGCCGATGATGAGCTAGAAACATTCATGGCCTCAAACTCGGTCATGGGGCGCGCGACCATTGAAGGCCGTCCTGCTGTCATCCTGGCGGATGATTTTACTGTGCGCGGCGGTGCGGCTGACGCTGCCATCTGGCAGAAAATGGTTCAAGCCATCAAGCAGGCTCAGGAATACAGGATGCCGCTGATTCAGCTGATCGATGGCACGGGCGGCGGTGGCTCCGTCAAAATGCTTGAGACCGATCCACGAACCTACATCCCTGAAACACCGGGTTGGGAATGGATTGTGTCCGGTCTCGGCCAAGTCCCCTTCGTCTCGCTGGCACTCGGGCCATGCGCGGGCATGGGCGCGGGACGCGTCGCGGCCAGCCATTACGCCGTCATGGTGAAAGAGTTGAGCCAAGTCTTTGTTGCGGGACCACCCGTCAGCCGCGCGCTCGGTGAGGACGTCACAAAAGAAGAGCTTGGCGGCTGGGAGATTCAAGCGCGAAATGGCACTGTTGATGATGTCGTAGACACCGAAGCCGACGCATTTGAATCAACACGGCGTTTTCTGTCCTACTTGCCCGAGAGTGTTTTCAATCTACCCCCGCTTACAGAGACAACTGATAAGCCGGATCGTCGCGAAGAGAGCCTTATTTCGATCGTGCCGAAGGATGGCAAGACACCTTACATGCCCCGCAAAATCGTTGAGGCGACTGTCGACACAGGGAGTTTCTTTGAGATCGGCAAGCTCTGGGGACGCGGCATTGTCACAGGGTTCGCACGTGTTGACGCTCACCCGGTAGGCGTCCTTGCAGGCGACCCCTTTTTCCTCGACGGAGCATGGACAGCAGATGTCTGCGAAAAAGTGATCCGCCACATGGATCTCTGCTCAACCTTCCATCTCCCTGTCGTCCACTTCGTTGATTGTCCCGGCTTTGCCGTTGGCGTTCGCCACGAAACAGAAGGCGTCACCCGCAAAGGCGTGCGCGCGATGGCGGCTGTCTACCAAGCGAAAGTTCCCGTCTGCGCGGTTGTGATCCGTAAAGCCTATGGCTTGGCTGGAAGCGCGATGTTTAACCCCAGCAAGGCCAAATGGCGCTATTGCTGGCCAAGCGGGGACTGGGGCAGCCTTCCTATGGCCGGTGGGATAGAAGCCGCCTTCCGTAAAGAACTGGCCGAAGCCGATGACCCAGAGGCCTTGCTCACACAGCTTTACAAAAAATTTGACGCCATTCGCTCGCCCTTCAGAACCGCTGAGAGTTTTTATGCCGAAGAGATCATTGATCCGCGCGAGACACGCCCGCTTCTGGTCGATTTCGTCCATCATGCCCGGCGAATTCTGGAAACAGGATCGGTAACTTTCGGCCCAAGGCCGTGAGCACATGACCTAAACCAATGATAACATACAGGACGCAGCCAAGGCACTGGCAGCCTCGAAAAGCGGTGCTATAGAAGCTCAACAACACAGATTGCGACGGGATGAACACTATGAAGGCAGTAGCGGCAGGACTTGCGGGTCTCTTTTTGCTCTCAGGCTGCGCCATGTTTGGTGGCGGCGGTCAGACAACACAAGAGCGCGTTGTCCAAGACGTCACCGGTGGGTCTAATCCTTATCTGTGGCGTGCAAGCCTTGATACATTCGAAAACATGCCGCTCGTCAGTGCTGATCCTTTTGGAGGGACGATTATTTACGACTGGCGCGAATTCCCGACTGCCCCGGGTGAGCGGGTGAAGGCAACAGTCTTCATTCTCGATTCTCGCCTACGCGCTGACGGCGTTAAAGTCTCCGTCTTCCGTCAGACAAATGAGACCGGCACATGGTCCGATGCGCTCGTTGATCCTGAAACAGCGATCCAATTGGAAAATGCTATCCTTGACCGCGCCCGCAATCTCAAAGCCGCAGAGCTTGGTTAGAGCCACCTAGACAGTCCGCCCAATCGCATAAAAGCGATCACGCCTCTGGGCTCTTAGCTCCCCTTCTGACAAAGACGTCAGACCAGCGAGCGCCTTCTGAATAGCCTTACTTGCCGACTTGATCGCTTTGTCTTTATCGCGATGGGCACCTCCGACCGGCTCTTTCACAATATCGTCGATCACACCCATCTTCTTCAGGTCACGCGCAGTAATCTTCATCGCCTCCGCTGCATCCTTTGCCTTGGCGGCATCACGATACAAAATGGACGCGCACCCCTCTGGTGAAATCACGGAGTAAATCGAATGCTCCATCATCAAAACCTTGTTTGCTGAGGCAATCGCGATCGCCCCACCTGAGCCGCCCTCACCAATAATCAGCGACACCATGGGCACACTCAACGTCAGACATCGCTCTGTTGATCGAGCGATGGCTTCAGCCTGACCGCGCTCTTCACCCGCCTTGCCGGGAAAGGCCCCTGCCGTATCGATAAAGGTGATAACGGGGAGCCGGAACCGCTCAGCCAAATTCATCAGGCGGACCGCTTTACGGTAACCTTCGGGATGCGCCATGCCGAAATTATGGCGCAAGCGGCTTTCTGTTGTCCGGCCCTTCTCATGGCCCATCACAACAACGGATTGACCCTCAAACTTTGCTAAGCCCCCCAAAACAGCCTCATCATTGCCGTAGACGCGGTCGCCAGCCAGCTCTTGATATTCTTCAAACAGAGCATCCAAGTAGTCCGTAAAATGCGGACGCTCTGGATGGCGGGCGACCTGTGTTTTGCGCCACGGCGTGAGCGACGAATACAAATCCTTGAGCTGTTTCGCGGACTTCTCCCGAAGACGGGTCAACTCATCAGAAATTTGCGGCGCATCTTCTTGAGCGGAAACGGCTTCAAGTTCCGCGATCTTTGTTTCAAGCTCTGCAAGCGGCTTTTCAAAGTCTAAATAAGTCATAGGCATGGCAGCTAAATAGCGACGGTTGTGACCCACCGCTAGCCTTTTCTTGTGCCGGGGGAGTGGCGCTCATAAACAATGACTGGCCCCCCTTTATAGTCTGTCAGCGCAATTTCACTGTATCCTGCCTTTTCCGCAACATGGATCGAGGCTGTATTATCAGGGTCTATAATGCAGGTTGAGCGACCGGGGTGGACCTCATCAAGCCAGCTATGGGCCGCCTTCACGGCTTCTGTGGCAAAGCCCCTGCCCCAAGCCGATTGCGCCAGCACCCATCCTGCTTCCGGATCACCTGATATCGCAGGAACCATATCTCGCTTGAAATCGGCAAAGCCAATCTCACCCACATAGGCATCGGTCTTACGCTCTCTGGCAATCCAGTAGCCATAATCAAGAAAGTCCCATAGGGCACGACCGCGCAAAAGGGCAAACCAAGCATCTTGGCTATCGCGAACTTGCCCTCCAATATGCCTGACAACGTCTGGATCAGCCCAAACCGCAGCGTGTTCAGCGACATCACTTAGTTGTGGGGAGCGCAGGACCAGCCGCTCCGTTACGAGAGTCGGAGCGCTCAAGCGCTCTCTTTCATCTTGGCGAGCATCGCGCCCATCGCCGCATGAACGGTCTGGATGGCTTTGAGCGGACGAACCATCACTTTGAAATCAATGATTTTGCCGTGCTCATCCCACTCGATCATATCGATGCCATTGATGTGAATACCGTCCATCTGACTTTCGAACTCCAGGACGGCCTTGTCACCACAATCGAAAATACGCGTATATTTGAACGCATCATTCCCAAGCGTTCCGCCTGCAGCTGTCAGATAAGCAAAAGTGATATCGCGGCCCTGTTGAGGGGTATGCACAACTGGGCTCTTAAACACGACATCAGGATGCAGCATCGCATGAAGTGCTGCTCGATCGTGACCATCCGTCATATAATCAAACCAAGCCTGCAGATGCGGTGTGTAGCCTGTGATCGGAACGTCATGTTTATTGGTCATAGGGCTCGACCTCCAGCATTAGTTTGACCAGACTGACTGCATGAAAAGGTTTTGTCTACAAAAACCGACGCTAACACCATGAGCCCTGCAAAGACAGCAATGGCCGAATAGACATCTAGGTTGATTTAGACATCCGTTTTTGAGATAGACACCAAAGTGTATCCTGCCTTGGTAATCAGCTCATCAATACGGGCTTCGCTGATGCTGAAACCTGGCTTTAAGGTCAGCTCAACCTCACCCTTTTCCAAGCTGACCTCAGCGGTTTCGACCGCCTCTTCATCGGTCAAAATCTTGGTCACCGCCCGGACACACATCTCACAGACCATGCCCTCGACTTTGGCGGTCATCGTCACTTCAGATAAGGTCTGCTCCGTTTCGACACCCTGAGATAGGC
>JBCCDF010000013.1:0-22230 GCA_039030935.1 Pseudomonadota bacterium
GGCATAGAAACGGGCATCACAGCGAGCTCGTTCAATTCGGTATCCTTGGACCCCCCTCTCATACTTTGGTCACTCGGCAAAGATTCGGGCAGCTTCGATGCATTTCAAAGCGCGACCCATTTCGGTGTTCACATCCTTGGCGAAACCCAGGCCGACTTATCGCAACGTTTTGCGACGCTCGGCGGCGACAAGTTCAAAAATCTCAAGACGACACCCGGTCTAGCAGGCATTCCATTGCTCAATGACTGTCCCGCTCGTTTTCAGTGCTCGGTCTTTGAACGTATTCCTGCGGGCGATCACATCATTTATCTCGGAAAAGTCGAAGAGATGTCGTTTGCAAAAGGTCAGAAGCCGCTGGTTTATCATGGCGGCGGATATGCCCGCCTAGAGGCCGCTGCGAGTATCGCTTAGAAAATGGTAAACGCATCGCGTTGAATTCCCGATCTTAATTAGCTGGACGTCAGTTTTTCTATGGCAATGACGTCGGTGAGGTCGAAAAGACCCACCCACTGCAATGACAGTCCTCTAATTGGAGAATAGAATGAGCTTCCGTAAATCCCTTCTTGCTGGCGCAGTCCTTGCCGTCAGCACAGCAGCAGTATCCCTACCTGCGTCTGCATCCGTCGTTGACCGCCCGCACTTTAAAGTGCTCGGCCTCGTCATCGTTTGGTCTGGCGACGGGTCTGGTGGCGCGATCGCAAATGATTTCGTTATCGGCACAACTGACCTCATCGGCGGCGCTGCCGAAGATGGCACAACTGTCGTCACTGGATCCCTTGATCTGACCAGCGACGCGACCGTTTCTGGATCAACTGTCGGTGACGTCCTCGACCTCACTGTTGGTGCAGCATCACCCATCTCAATTGACGAAACGACAACGTCTCTGACAGCCTTCGACCCAACCAACGCCACGTTGGAAGGTGAAGCGCTGACTTATGAGTCCAGCTTCTTCGTTGCGTCTAACACAGCGTTCAACATCGACGCTGTTGCCAGCGAAACAAACCAGTCTGGTGACTTTGAGATGGCTGACGTCTCTTACGATCTTGATGTCACTGTCAGCGGCACATCTGCTGCCGACGGCATCGACTTCGGCGGAAACGCTCAAGACCCACAGGGCACGTTCGCAACTGTTGCTGACCTTGACGCCCTGACATCTTCGACAACTGTTTATGAAGGCGGTCGTCGCACAGCAGAGAGCTCTGGCTCAATCGTGAACCAGTCTGTCCGTTTCGACGCGACTTACGCGCTGAATAATGAGACGTCTTATGACCTGTCTCAAGGCGCTGGTGACCTCGAAGCTGAAGTTGTCTACACGGTTTACGTCCCGTAGTAGATATACTCGTCTGACAATAAGAACCCTCGGTTTCGGCCGGGGGTTTTTTTATAGTCTGCGATTTAACTATCCAGTTTCACCGCGAGGTCTGATACGCAGCTTGCATGAAGGGCCTTTTGCGCAGCGCATTTGTGACGTCTTTGCTCGGCTGGGTGATCTGGGCCTATATGGCGCTCTGTAATCGTACAATGCGATGGAGCGTGCATGGCGATGAAGATGCGCTCAAGCTCTGGTTGGCCCATAGCAACATAATCGTCGCCTGCTGGCACTCTACGATCCTCCTGATGCCTGCAGGCTGGAACCGTATCATTCGCAAATGGCCACAGCAGAAAACCAGGTCTGCCATGATGATCTCACTGTCCAAGGATGGTGAACCTGTTGCCAAGGCGATCAACCATATGGGCCTCGAGGCCGTTCGGGGCTCTTCAGCGAATAAAGGGAAGACAAAAGATAAAGGTGGTCGGCGCGCACTCGCCGAGGCTCTGCGTATTCTGAAAACAGGCGGTGGCATTTGCGTAACCCCTGACGGGCCACGAGGTCCGGCCGAGATTGCTCAAGCTGGTCCCGTCATCATGGCACAACGCACGGGCGCACCATTGCTACCCTATATTGTCATCTCATCACCAGCAAAGCGATTGAACACTTGGGATCGTTTCCGCATACCCCTACCATTCACCAAGGGCGCGATTGTGTTTGGTGAGGCTGTCATTCCGAAAGCCGAAGAAGACCGCGATCAACTTCAAGCGGCCCTGCAAACCCGTCTCGATGAAGCGCTAAAAACAGCCGAAGCGCTTCTGGACTAAAAAAAGACCGCCTCTAAAGGCGGCCAAGGTCAAGCAAGAAGGACGTCGGATGAAGGCTCGGGTAAACCGCGCTTGCGTCCGACAAGATGAGTTTTACCAAACCGAACATGAACAAGATCGGAGGCAATCCTGTTTTTTGCATTCATTTATCGGGCCCCAAATAGCCTTTTCTGAACATTCATTCAGATAAACTGGCCGCTCTGGTAAAAATTGCTTCAAGCGAACGCTGGTTCATCCCGTTTTTAAGATAATTCGCCGGCGTTAAGTTCACCGCTTTGATCAGCGCGCGTTCAATCCGCGTATTGCCATCCTGATCAGGCACAAGATCGAAATCGAGAATGTTGATGCACCCTGTGTCCTGCTCAAACGCGACACTTGCGCTTAATCCTGCCCCGACTGACCACGCCAAGATCATGCGGTTGACCACTTCATGGGCGACAATCAGAGCTGTTGCCCAGCCCGGTCGGGAGAGTAGTCCCTTCAAACCATCCTCAATGCGCGCCATGGCATCCGAAAACTTTTCTCCGCCTTCCAAAAACGTCGCGCCCGGTTGGCCCGCCTGTTCAAATTGGAAGGTCATAGTGGCCGCCAAGTGTTCTGGCGATTTGAAATCGATATACTGGCCCGATCTTAGCTCTTGAAAGCGCGGCTCCATTTCAAGTTCCGGCGCCTGCAAATCATGCTGAGCCAAGACAATTTCCGCGGTTTCCTGCGTGCGCGCCAAACCTGAGTGAAACGCGACATCCAGAGGCACATCAGACAGCGCGATGCCAGCCGCGCGGGCTTCCTCTCTCCCAGCCTCGGTCAAGTAGGCGCGACTGGGATCCTGTGTCTCTCGAACCAGTTTAGACGTGTAGTCGACGAAGCCGTGGCGCATTAAGTAGATGCGCCGTCGTCCTGTCGTGCCAGGTAAGGCCCCCACGGCTAGCTTACACCCCAGTCTGCAAGCACTTGATCGCCATGCTCACCGACGCCAGCAGGCTTACCTTGGATTGCACCCGGTGTCTTGCTGAAGCGCGGCGCAGGGCCAGGCTGGACAACGCCGTCAATCGTCTCAAAGGTGCCTCGATCGGTATTGTGCTTATAGTCGGGCGCTTCGGCCATAGACAGCACCGGCGCAAAGCAAATGTCCGTACCCTCCATGATCTCGCACCACTCATCGCGGGTTTTTGTCTTGATGACGGCCATCAGCTTCTCTTTCAGATCAGGCCATTTCGCACGGTCCATCTGGGCCTGAAATCCCGGATCACTCAGCTCAGCCTTTTCAACCAGTAGCGCATAGAATTGCGGCTCAATCGACCCGATCGAGACCCATTTTCCGTCAGCGCACTCATACGTGTCATAGAAATGCGCGCCGCCATCAAGGAGGTTTGCTTCGCGTTCATCGCTCCACATTCCCATGGCCCGCATTCCATAAAACATCGTCGCAAGCGAGGCCGCACCATCTGACATCGCACAATCGACGACTTGACCTTCGCCGCCATTTTTGACGCTCAATATACCCGCAAGCAAACCCATTGCGAGATAAAGTGCGCCGCCGCCATAATCACCAATCAGGTTAAGCGGCGGCCGTGGGCGTCCATCCTTATCGCCCATCGCATGAAGCGCGCCGGTAATTGCGATATAATTCAAATCATGACCGGCCGAATGGCTCAGCGCGCCATGCTGACCCCACCCGGTCATGCGCCCGTAAACCAATTTTGGACTACGGGCCAAGACGACATCCGGGCCTAAGCCATTGCGTTCCATAACCCCAGGTCGGAACCCCTCAATGAGGCCATCGGCTTTTTCAAGCAGCTTGAGCGCGGTCTCCCGGTCTCCCTCATCTTTAAGGTTTAAAGCAATCGATCTGCGACCGCGGCTCATCACATCGGCGGGATTACCCGGGCGTTCCTTGCCCGCGCGGTCAATGCGAACGACATCAGCCCCAAGATCGCTTAGCAACATGCCGCAAAATGGACCGGGACCAATTCCCGCAAACTCAATAATCTTTACACCGGATAGCGGGCCTTGCGCCATGATCCTCTCCCTTTCGCTGAAACCATCTCTTGGGTTTTTGAAATCAACCAGACCTTAAGACTCAGCGGCGCAAAGAAAAGACCTGACCCAACGTCGTTTTGGATTTGTTGTATGAGTATTCAGGCCCTGCATTTTGCTGCTCCGACCATTGAAGTCGTCTCGCAAAGCCCGCGACTCGAAATGCTGCAATCGCGTCTCAAGCAAGCCGGCTTACGCCCGATAAAGGCGCCCAACGATATCGATCCCAATCTTGCCAGCCCGCTCCTGATTGATGCAGCCGTCGTCAGCGCGCAAGATCAACAGATCATTTTGTCAGCTTGTGAACGTCAGGCCGTTCGACCAATCATTCTTTTAGATGGGGCTACGTCAGATCATGGTACGGCCATCCAACTCAGGACGCTGGATCAACTTTCGACATTGCCTGCCCGCTTAGACTTGCGACAGCGCCAACTCGGACAAGATCAGGAAGCGAAACTGCGTAGAGAAACGATTGCGCGTCTCAGTCCAGCGGCCTCAGCTCCAGCCCTCCCAATCAACACCAACGTCGTGTATTTCGGCCCTTATACACCCCGCTTTAATATCCTTAGATCGCAGCTTTCTAATCAAGGCATCACGCTTAAAGCCGCGTTGACGGCCCACTCGCTCAGAGACGCCTGCGACACAAACAATGCGACTGCGGTCCTTTTCGACATCTCTGACGAAGATGCTTCCGTCGCCGATGCTCTGAAGCGTTTTACCGAGCATCCGACCAAGGCAAACGTTGCCAAAATCATCCTAACGGCACCTGACCAAGTCATGCCAAATATTGGCCTCGCCGATCACATCATCGATGCGGATGACACGCACCGCACGGCCCAGGTAATTCACCAAGTTGCTGCCTGCCAGTCGACCGCGACGCCATCAGACCCGTCGATCAGTGATAATGCGACTGGGCTCTTCACGCGCAACTTTCTCGAGGCCCATCTAAGTGCTCAACTCAAAGCCGCAGACCAAACTGGCCAGCCTTTAACACTAATTGGGATAGAGTTGAGCGATCATTTGCGCGGGAAGAAATCAACCGGTGATATTTTGCGCAAACACCTGCGGATGACAGATCTCGCTGCGCGCTATTCCGCACGTCACATCGTCATTTCCTTGCCAGCCACAGCCTATGGAGGCGCTGTGCAAATGGCGCGAAGGCTGCAGACTGAATGCGAGATGATTTCAGAGATTAGCGTTCTCGAACGTAGACAATTCCATACAGCCCAATCCTTACTCTCGGGTCTTCTGGCAAACTCAGACTTTGCCGCCTCAAAACGCGCCTAATCTTCCCCAAAAGGTTATGTCGTCTACCTGTTCAAAACCTCATTAAGTCTCTTAATCGACGCGGCCCAAGCAGGTTGATTGACCTGCCCGAAGCGCTTCGTCACACGCTCTGAAAGTTCCAAAAGGAAGCCCGCATAATAGTTGAATGAACGCTTGAAGAACTGTCGCGAGAGTTTCTTGTCGACCAGATTTGCATCAATAAGGTAATCCAGCGTCTGCCAAAACTGCAGAAACACAACCAGAGCCTGATGCTCGGAAATCTTCTCTTTGCTGTCACGGGTGCAATAATGCTCGCTCACCTTATTATCACTTGCGTTGTAAAGCGCGTTTAAGGCTGGTGCATTCTCTTCATTTGAATTGGCCCAACCGAAGACGATATCGTCCCATCGCGCCTCCCGGGCCTCGTCGCTATCCGCGTCTAGTTTAACCAAAAGACAAAAGACGGGATGATTGATGTCGCGATAGAATTTGACAGAGTACATGGACTGAAAAATCTCAGCCGCTTTGTCTCGTCTCTGGCGGCTATTCTGAAACCGATTGCTCAACCCCGAATACAAAAGCGTGCATCCACCGATCACAGCGGATGCCAAAAGGATCATTTCATTGGTTGCCAAACCCAGCATCGTCTAGCCCACTTTGTTCTGCCCACTATTACGATGACAAGCAGACCGTTTCGCGTCAAATGGTGATCGCTCTTTTTGAAACCTCAAACAGTGGCCGCCAGCTCACCCAATAGACCCTTCAGCGCTTTCACCCGCGCTTTCGGGTCTGCCGGCACCCCCATAACAACCAGCTTGCTATCAGGGCGTAGCTTCATGTGACTTGGTCGCGACCGCACGAGCGCCATGAGTTTCATCGGATCAATCAGCGTGTCGTCACGAAACGTCATGACGATCCCTCTCGGTCCGGCATCAAGCTTAGCGATCCCTAGCGATTTACACGCCACTTTCACTTCGGTGACATTCAGCAGTTGCTTGGTTTCTTCTGGTAACGGGCCGAAGCGATCGATCAGTTCGGCTGCAAAGGCCTCCCGCTCTTGCTCACTGGTCAGCTCTGACAGTCGCCGATAAAGGCCAAGACGAACTCCAAGATCCTCAACATAGCCCTCAGGGATCAGGACGGAGACCCCCAAATTAATCTGCGGTGACCAGTCATCGGCGACTTCTTCAGCTTCATTCGCCCCGCTTTGTAGTGCGTTGACGGCGTCCTCAAGCATCTGTTGGTACAGCTCAACCCCAACCTCGCGCACGTGGCCGGATTGCTGATCGCCTAACAGATTACCGCCACCCCTCATATCCAGATCGTGGCTCGCCAATTGGAACCCAGCGCCCAGACTATCCAGCGATTGAAGCACTCGCAGACGCCGCTCCGCCGCAGGCGAAATCACTCGATCCGCAGGTGTCGTAAGATATGCATAGGCCCGTAGTTTTGAGCGACCAACCCGACCCCGTAGCTGATAAAGCTGAGCCAAACCAAACCGATCCGACTTATGAATAACGAGCGTGTTCGCCCGCGGAATGTCGAGCCCACTTTCAACAATGGTTGTTGAGAGCAGCACATCATACTCACCCTCATAAAACGCGGTCATCAAGTCTTCGAGTTCACCGGCGGGCATCTGCCCATGGGCCACACAGAAACTGACTTCAGGTACATTTTCTTTCAGGAAGTTCTCAAGATAATCGAGATCAGAAATTCGCGGTGCCACATAATAGGTCTGCCCGCCACGATACTTCTCCCTTAAAAGCGCTTCTCGGATCGTGACCGTATCAAATTCTGTTACGTAAGTGCGCACGGCTAGTCGATCGACAGGCGGTGTTGCAATGATTGAGAGGTCACGAATGCCGGTCAACGCCATTTGCAAGGTCCGCGGGATCGGCGTCGCCGACAGCGTCAGAACATGGACGTCGGCTTTCAGCTCTTTCAACCGTTCCTTATGTTTCACTCCAAAGCGCTGCTCTTCATCCACAATCAGCAGACCAAGACGTTTAAAATCGACATTTTTTGCCAGCAAAGCATGCGTGCCAACGACGACATCAACCGTGCCCGCGCTCATGCCAGATTTTGTCTCGCTCGCCTCTTTGGCGGACACAAAACGCGAGAGCGGTTTCACGCTTAAGGGCCAACCGGAGAACCGCTCCAGGAAGGTCTGATAATGCTGGCGCGCCAAGAGTGTTGTTGGCGCGATGACCGCAACCTGCATCCCTTGCATGGCAGTGACAAATGCCGCCCTTAAAGCGACTTCCGTCTTACCGAATCCGACATCACCGCAGATCAGTCGATCCATTGGACGCCCGCTAGACAAGTCGCCCAGCACGTCCTCAATCGCGTTCAGTTGATCATCGGTCTCTTCATAGGGGAAGCGCGCTGCAAATTCCTCATACAAGCCATCGCCGGTCACCAGCTTTTCAGCCCGTTTCATCTCGCGGGCCGCGGCAATGGCCATAAGCTCAGCGGCCATTTCGAGGATTTTCTTCTTGGCTTTCGCTTTGCGGGTCTGCCAGCCAACCCCGCCCAGATGATCGATGGCGCTTTCAGCATCCTCGCTGCCGTAGCGCGAGATCAGATCAATATTCTCAACGGGCAGGAAGACTTTGTCGCCCTTGGCGTATTCAAGCTGCAAACAGTCATGGGCAGCCCCCGCCAGTTCCAGCGTTTTCAGACCAACATACTGCCCAACTCCATGATCAATGTGCACGACTAGATCACCCGGATTGAGGCTCGCGGCTTCAGCGATAAAGTTCGCCGCCTTTCGCTTTTTGCGTGGCGCCGCTAACCGATCGCCCAGAATATCAGGCTCGGCAATGACAACCATGTCGGCTGTCTCAAAACCGCTCTCAAGCGGAAGCTCCGCAATGACAATATCCTTCGCCCGCGCCGCCTCTAGCGAATAGACACGTTCGACATTGGAAAGACCATGGTCTTCCAGAACACCTTCAAGACGCGTTGCAGACCCGTCCGTCCATGCAGCGAAGATGACACGTTTTCCGGCCTCAAGTCTGGCCTTGGCATGATCGGCCGCAGCTTCAAAGATATTCACATCCGGCAGGGCGCGCTCAGGCGCAAAATCCCGCCCCGCAAAACCGCCCAGATCAAGTCCGCCATCACCGACTGAACCACTGAAACGGGCAACGCCGCGCGACATCAGCCCAGCTTCAAGCTCTCGGTCGCTTAGGTATAAGTGCTCAGGCGACAGAACTTTGGCCGCCCGGCTTTCGCCCGCCGCTTCTAAGCGCGCTTCGTAATAGTCGCCCGCCTGAGACAAGCGCTCACTGGCCGCTTCTGCAGACAAAGCGCCCATCCCGATCAGAGCATCCGGCCCAACATAGTCAAACACTGTGTCCAGCCGCGCATGGAAAAGCGGTAGCCAGCCCTCGACACCCCCACGCCGGATTTCAGCGCGTGCGGCCTCATACATCGGGTCTCCAGCAGGGGCACCAAGCTCCGCCAAATAACGTTCCCGAAACAGCGCTAGCGTCTCTTCATTGAACAGGATTTCGGATACCGGCGCCAGCGCAACCCGCTTGAGCGTCCGCGTTGACAGCTGTGTCTCCGGATCAAACGCTTTGATCGTTTCAATCTCATCGCCGAACAAATCTAGGCGGACCGGCTCATCGCCCGTCGGCGGATAGATATCGACCTTACCACCCCGGATCGAATACTCGCCTTTCTCAGACACGGTCGAGGTCCGCACATAGCCATTCATGGACAGATATGACGTCAGCGCATCCTGAGAGATACGCCCGCCAGTTTGCACCGACAGGGAAGAGGCCCGCATCGTCTCCATTGGCGGCACACGCTGCACCAGCGACGTGGCCGTCGTGATCACCAAGCAAGGCTCAGCAGCACCGGCCCTCTGCGCCAATCTGGCCAAGGCCGCGCAGCGCGCTGCTGCCACCGCAGGCGAAGGACTCACCCGATCATAGGGCAGCACATCCCATCCGGGTAGGCGGATCACCTCAAGAGACGGTCGATAAAACTGCGCCAATTTGAGCGCGGCTGCTGCAACCTTATCATCGCGCGCGACATAAAGTGCGGACACACCCTTCGCCCCAAGCGCCTGAATCAGACCGAGAACATCAACGCCAAAAGGCGCGCCATGCACAGCACTCGGCGCCGACAAATGCGAAAGCATGTCTAGTCCACTCATAGCGGCGTCCTGTTTGAACGTTAAAGGATCGTCAGAGCGGCGGTATGTACCGCAAAGTCAGGAGAAGGAAAGCAGCAATGAGCGTGACGACTTGGCCAAAGATCATCGCTTCAGAAACTCCAAATCCAGCAGCTCATAAATCACGACCCCCTCTTGCGCGGGGCGCAGCTTTTTCTCATCCCAACATCGCTTGGCTTCTTCCAAGCTCAGCTCAGGATGATGGTCTCTCACATCACGTAGGTATTGCAGATAGTTGTTACACGCCGCGATCTCCCGCCTGAAATCAGGGTCCAGCTTGCGGGCTTCTAACACATGCCATGCATCCACCGCGTCTTGCAAAGTCGTTCCCACATTCGCTTTCATCCACGCCATGAAGTCGCCATGACAAACAAAGTTGGCCCCGATCTGAGACTTGAAAAACGCTCGAACATTCGGCCCAAAAGACACGCTATCGGTAATCTCAGTCTGTAGGCTCAACTCAGCCTTAGCCCAGTTGAAGGCGCTCTTGCCTTTCGCTCTCGTCGATTTCGGCAAAGGCTCACCCGGAAAGCGCAACCGAAACGCAACCCGCTCGCGCAGCTCTACCTTCAGACCTGCGATAGGCAAATCCAGTGCCTCACACGCCTCTTTCAAAACAGAGACCGGCCAATACCAGCGCTCAAACTCATCGGCGCTGAGGCTCGGCGTAAATTCAGGTCTAAGGTCATCCATAAGTGCTAAATCACCACGGACGCTTCGGTGGCGTTTCAAACGAGCGCTCAAGGCCATCAAAAAGACTGCCCGTTTGCGCGTCTTCATTGGTCTCATCCCACTTGCGCATCCAGCTTTGCAGCGGCGCAAGCTCGCCACTCTTTTCCCATTCAAAGTAGCCCAGCGCGCCAGCCGCAGGGATTGGTTCAATAGGCTGGGGGTTCTCCAGAACCAGCCCACGCGACTCAGGCGTTGCTGAGGCCCGCGCCATCCAGGGGCTATCTGTCTCTCCGGGCTTCACAATGTCCACCACATCGACAATCCCAATGATCGCACGGCGGACCAACTTGCCCGGTGGAGGCGCGACACACCCAATCTCACTCATGCGCATGGTAATGTAGCGATACTCATCCTGGCTGATACCGACCGCCGCATGTAGGCAAATCCGCCCCGGCACCATCCGCCCCGCACGGACCGAGCCAATGCTCCTATTCTCAATATCTTTTCCGCCATGAATGATCGCCCAAGCCGAGGGTTGGCGAACGCTTAGGGCAAGGCGTGGGAGATTACCCTGCATGCGCCTCGTAGCGGAATTCCATGATCCGGGTCAGCAGCGGGCTTTCAAAATTCGGCGGAACCGGCTTCTGACCGACAAGCCAAGCAAAGACCTCCCAATCCGGTGTCGCTAAAAGGCGCTCAAATTCAGACAGGTCATCATCCGACAGTGCGCCTAAATGCTCATTCGCAAACGACCCCATCAGCAGGTCCATCTCGCGAAACCCCCGACGCCATGCGCGGAACTTCAGTTTACGGCGGCGCTCGTCCAAGTCGGTGTCAGTCATGGCCTGTCTCCTATTTGAAACCAGATAGTGCGCTTGAGAGGCCTCGAACAGGGCGCAAATGTCACGATCTATCGTAGGGCCTCAAACCAGTGCCCAAGCGCGTCGGCGTCGCGGCCACGCGCTGCGCGCGCTGCCATCGCTTCGCTATCTTCACCCCAGTGTTCGATCTGCCAGTCCTCATCGATCAGGGACAGCTTGAACGCTTGATCAGCCGCAATTGCGCCCCGCTCCAGCGCCAGCGCCAGCACAGCTGAACCAAAAAGACTGCACGCCCAGGTCAGCCCCGTCAGCGCAAAATCGTCCAACGTTTCTGCGTGGCGTCCAATGGCATCAAGGCTCGCCTGAGGTTGCGGGGATGCCACGATACCGTGAACCGGAACCAGAACGGCCCCTAAAGTCTCACCCGCCCAATCGCGCCATGGACGCCAGGCCCGATCTTGGCGCGCCTGCAACTCGCTCGGATGATCGGCCAGATAGCACGTTAAGTCCGTCTCGGCGTAGCGCTGAACTTCTTCGATCAGATCACTGCGCGTGTCCGGGGTTCGATCGATCGCCACATTCGCGAGGCGGGTTAACGTCATCGCTTGCAAATCGAGCGTTTCCCCTTGCGCGTCCCATTCCGCAGCAATCCCTTCCGCCAGCTTTTGTTGCGGCAAGCACAAAGGCGACTTGGCAGGCGTTTTGACGATGCGCCCGTCGAGTGTGACGCTCCAGCCATTCTCAGAGCCCTTTACCCCCGCCGCCTTATAGAACCGCTTCGGCTTCGTGACCTTATCCATCAGGCAAGCTCCGTTGCAAACAGATCGAGCGATGTATTCAGAGACGCAAAATCATCATGCACTTCATGCGCCCCGGCGGCGTCTAATTCATGCGCCTCGCCAAAGCCCCAAGATACACCCAGAGATTGGATTCCCGCCGCGCGCCCCATCTGCATATCAAAAACGGCGTCGCCGATAATCAATGACTGCCCAGCATCCGCTCCAACCGCATTCATTGCCTCAAGACACATGAAGGGATGTGGCTTTCCGGGACCATCATCGGCGCACCAAACCGTATCGAAGTATTGCCCAAGCGGGTGCATGCTGAATACGGCTTTGATCCCCGCATGGGACTTCCCAGTCGCCATAGCGATCAGCCAGTTATCATTGGCCAGCCGCTCAAGCGTCTCGACCGCCCCATCATAGAGTGGCTCTTTGAAGTCTGGATCGCTTCTGCGAGCCACGAAGGCACTCTTATATTCCGACACAAGCCTTGGAAGATCATGATAGTCAGGGGCCAACCTTCTGCAGGCCTCGCTCAGCCCTAATCCAACGATTTGGCGCGTTGCGTTATAGTCCGGTGGGACAAGGCCACACCGCTCAAATGCGGTTGCCATGGCTGTCTGGATGACCTCTCGGCTATCCACCAAAGTGCCGTCCATATCAAAGATCGCTAACTTAAGTGTCATGTCTCTCTACCTTAGCCGCCCGCTCCTCGTCCTGAGCGAAGTCGAAGGGCCCAACCACCCCAATGGCACCCTATGTGGGCGGTTGAGCAGGGGGAGCGGGCGGCTCTGGCGAACTAAGAATGTCATTCCGCGCGCTTAGCCCACATTGCATGGCCTGCCCACCCCGTCTTGCGGTCACACCAAATCCCGCTTAAACCGCGAAAAATTCGGAGCACATCATGTCGAGCGCGGACCCCACGCACAGCTTTGACCACAAACATCTGCTCAGCATCGAGGACCTCTCCCGCCTCGATCTCGAACACATTTTAAATCTCTCAGAACGCTACGCCAATGCCACCCGGTCAGGCCAGCGACCGGCGTCCATCATGACGGGCAAGACCGTTATCAACCTCTTCTTTGAGAATTCGACGCGCACAATGTCGAGCTTTGAGATTGCTGCGCGCCGACTAGGGGCAGACGTCGTTTCAATGCCTGTAGCGCAATCCTCAATTAAAAAAGGCGAAACGCTGATCGATACAGCGATGACGCTGAACGCGATGAAGCCCGATGTCATCGTCATCCGCCATTCGGCGTCCGGCGGGGTGAAACTGCTCAGTCGAAAAGTGGAATGCGCCGTTATTAATGCTGGTGATGGAATGCACCAGCATCCAACGCAGGGTTTGCTCGACACGCTTACGATCCGCCGACATAAAGGCGATCCCAAAGGCCTCAAAGTCACAATCTGTGGAGATATCGCTCATTCGCGCGTGGCCCGTTCAACAACGCAAGCTTTGGGCCTGCTTGATGCAGACGTAACGTTATGTGCTCCGAAAACTCTGCTTCCGTCGGACGCCAGCAATTGGGGCGCAAACAAAACCACGACGGACTTCGATGCTGCCGTTGAGGACGCCGACGTCATTATGATGCTGCGCCTTCAATATGAGCGTATGGATGGAACGCAGCTCCCCTCTCGTCGAGAATACTACCATTTTTACGGCCTGACACAGGCACGTCTGAGTAAAGCTGCGCCCAATGCCTTGGTCATGCATCCGGGCCCAATGAACCGGGGCATAGAGATTGAGAGCGGTATCGCCGACGGACCGCAATCGGTAATCACCGAACAAGTCGAAATGGGGGTGGCGGTGCGAGAAGCGGTCCTCGATCTCCTGACGCGCGGAGGCGACATATGAGCCTACACATCCACAATGCGCGCTTGCTGGATCCAGCATCCGACCTTGATGCAACAGGCGGGATCATCATCGAGGACGAGGTCATCGCCGACATTGGCGCTCATCTGGCGGCGGTCTCCGGTGCATCAAACACAATCGATGCAAAAGGGCTCTGCCTCGCACCGGGCCTGATTGATCTGCGTGTCAAAACCGGTGAACCCGGTGAAGAACATCGCGAAACGCTGGCCAGCGCGTCCAAAGCCGCGGTGTCTGGCGGGATTACCAGCATGGTTGTTATGCCGGACACGACCCCGGTCATCGACGATGTCGCTTTGGTTCAATTCATATCAAACCAAGCCCATGCGACGGCGGTCAACAAAATCTATCCTGCAGGCGCTCTGACAACCGGGCTTAAAGGGGAGAGTATGGCTGAAATGGGCATGATGGCCGAGGCCGGCGCTGTCCTGTTCACCAATGGCGATCATCCGATTGAAAGAGCCGACATCCAGAAACGGGTCATGGCCTATGCGGCAGGACACGACGTCCTGATCAGTTCCAGACCCGATGAGCGAGAGCTTTCCAAGAGCGGTGTCATGACCAGTGGAGCGCTAGCTCTGCAAAAGGGCTTAAAGGGCATGGCCCGCGAGGCAGAGCTGATCGGTCTGCAGCGTGATGTGGCTTTGGCCAACGCAACAGGGGCACGTCTCTTGGTCGATAACGTTTCGACCAAAGCCAGTCTCGAAACCATTGCTCATGCTAAAGCTGCGGGCGTAAAGGTCAGGGCGTCTGTCGCGGCCTATAGCCTGTTCTTTATCGAGAGTGATGTCGGCGACTACCTGACCTATTGCAAAGTCAATCCGCCTTTCCGCTCAGAAACTGATCGGGAAGCCCTCCTGAAAGCACTGCGGAGCGATCTGATCGACGCGGTCACCTCGTCCCACGATCCCCAGCCACCAGAAAATAAACGCCTGCCTTTCGCTGAAGCAAGCTTTGGGGCCGCCGGGCTAGAGACGCTGCTCTCGACCTTGCTGATGCTCGTCAACGCAGATCAGATCAGCCTCCTCCAAGCGCTTCGCCCACTCACTACCGGACCCGCCGAAATTCTTGGTCTGCCTCAGGGCCAACTCGCCAAAGGCGCACCAGCTGACCTTATCCTGTTTGATCCGTCTACGCCCTGGTTCTGCGAGCGCGAAAATCTCATCAGTCGTTCAACAAATTCCCCCTTTGACGGACGGGACCTCGTTGGGCGCGTCGAGCAAACCTTCGTGGATGGAGAGCTTGTGTTTGAACGCCGCTAGAGGTGGAGTCTCTGGCGCCGAGAGCGGTCACTGCTGTGCGATCGCCACACTAGAGAAAGAAGGCCGAATACACCTTGTCATCCACATCGACGCCTTGACGCGAAAACAGAAACGCTCACAACACGTCCATGCTGTCTGAACTCCCCTTCCTCGCCGCCGCCTCAATCGCAGCTCTTGCAGGTTATCTCGCTGGGGGCATTCCCTTCGGACTGGTCATCACGCGCATGGCGGGCCTTGGCGATATTCGCAGCATTGGATCAGGCAATATCGGAGCCACAAATGTCCTGCGGACGGGGCGAAAAGATCTCGCCTTTCTAACGCTCATTCTCGACAGTCTGAAAGCCGGTTTGATGGTCCTTCTATTCACGGTATTGAGCGGTGATCGAAACATCGGTTTGATCGCAGGCGCGGCTGCTTTTATGGGCCATTGCTATCCAGTCTGGTTGGGCTTCAAAGGCGGGAAAGGCGTCGCAACCTATGCAGGTCTGCTCGCTTTCGCCTCCTGGAAGGGCCTGATCGTCGCCGCGCCCATCTGGTTCGCCCTATTTGCGGCAACGCGCATCTCATCGCTGGCTGCGCTCAGTGCGGCCGCGCTCGTGCCAATTGGAGCAGCTCTACTCGGTGAAACACGCTTTGCCCTCTACACCTTGGCGACACTTTCAATCCTCGTCTTCTGGACGCACCGTGAAAACCTTGGCAGATTGCTCACCGGGACAGAACCGAGGTTTGGGGCGAAATAGACATGAAACGTGTGGGGGCACTATCAGAACAAGCAAAACTCGATTGGCTGCAGCTCTCTCGCACCCCGCGCGTCGGCCCCGTCACCTTCTTCCAACTTCTCTCAAGATTTGGTAGCGCAGCAGACGCCTTAAAAGCTCTGCCAACTCTGGCGAAACGCGGCAAATCTAAACCTCCTCGACCACCAAGTCGACAGGAGGTCGAAAGCGAATATCAATCGCTTCAAGAGTATGGCGCAGGTCTTCTCTGCGCTTGCGAGGATGCCTATCCGGAGCGCCTCGCGGCCTGCGGCTCCCCGCCACCTGTCCTGACTGTGCTCGGCAATATCGATCTTTTAAAGCGCCCTGCTCTCGCCATTGTCGGTGCACGCGACGCGTCAGCCGCCGGGCGCAAAATCGCCAGAGACATTGCCATGCGCATTGGACTGAACGACTATGTCATTGTCTCAGGCCTCGCGCGCGGTATTGATGGTGAAGTCCACGCCGCAAGCTTGAAATCCGGTACAGTCGCGGTGCTTGGCGGCGGAATTGACCACATTTATCCCTCTCAGCACGATCGGCTTTACGCCGAAATCGCAGCGAATGGCTTGATCGTCAGCGAAAGCCCGTTTGGCTACCGCGCTCAAGCCCGCGATTTCCCAAGACGAAATCGTATTATCACAGGTCTCGCTGACGGGGTTCTTGTTGTCGAGGCTGCTGAACGATCAGGCTCTCTGATCTCTGCGCGCACCGCAGGCGAACAAGGGCGCGATGTCATGGCCGTGCCGGGGTCCCCACTAGACCCTCGGGCCGCCGGGACAAACAGATTACTGAAAGAAGGCGCGGCACTGGTCAGAAACGCTGAAGATGTCCTAGACGTTCTCTCATCTTTCCCATCCCGTCGCATCGAAGCGCCCCCAATGCCGGACTATGAGACCGAGACAGACGATATCCCTGAAAGCCAATATCAAGCCGTTCTGACCGCGCTCACCCCTTACCCCATGCCGATAGCCGACCTTGCAGAAGCCGCCGGATTATCAGCGCGTCGTTGCGCCGCCATTTTGACAGAGCTGGAGTTGAGTGGCGATGCTGTGACCCTGTCTGGCGGACTCGCTCACGCAGCAGTGTGACTCGAGCATCAGCTCATTGGTGAAAAAGCTGTAGCCTTTGCCTCTCCTGCTTTACGTCCTGCTTGGTTCTGACTATGGCCAAACGGTGTGTGTTTTTGGGAAGGGACTTCACAGTGATCAAATGGACATCATGTGTCGCGTTTGCAGCACTCGCATTCTCAATCATGCCGCCTGCTTCAGCACAGACTGAGGACGCAATACCTATCAGCCAGCCTCAAGTCACGCTCGATGCCGATACAATTCTCGTCAACGAAGAAACCAATACCGTCATCGCCGAAGGCAACGTTGAGGCTGAATACCAAGGCCGCGTCATGCGCGCTGATCGCTTGGAGTATAATCGGACCACAGACAAAGTCCGTGCCGTAGGCAACGTCGTGATCATCGATCTTGATGGCACACAGCGCTTTGCCGATGAGATTGAAACCGACAGCAATCTGTCAGACGGTTACGCTGTTGGCTTCTCAACGCGTCTGGCTGAAGGCGGAACAGCGACAGCAGAAACTGCGATCCGCGAACCGGGTGGATTCAACGCCCTCGATAAAGTTATCTATACAGCGTGCGAAGTGTGTGAAGGAGACACTCGACCGACTTGGGCGCTTCGTGCCCGACGCGCTGTTCTGGATCAGGAAGATCAGATGATCTCCTACCGCGATGCGGTTCTGGAGATTGCAGGCGTTCCGGTCTTTTATCTTCCATATTTTGCGCATCCGGACCCAAATTCCGACAGACGCTCTGGCCTGCTCCCCCCGGATCTTGGCGCCTCGTCGAAACGCGGTGTGTTCTATCAGCAGCCTTACTATTGGGCGATTTCACCTTATTCCGATCTGGTCATCTCTCCGGAGGTCACATCTAAGGTCAATCCACTGCTTGAGTTTGACTACCGGAAGAGATTCTGGTCCGGCGATCTCGAAGCCAATTTCAGTATCACAAGAGAACGCGACTTCGACTCGGATGGCGAAAAATTTGATGACACCGAATGGCGCGGACATATTTTCGCCGATGGACGTTTCAACATCCGGCCGAACTGGGATTGGGGCTTCGGCGTCGAATATATGAGCGACGACCAGTTTACACGGCGCTATGACATTGATGGCGAACTGGACGACCGGGGTATTTTCAGAAGCCAGCCCCGTCGCCTACTCAACCAACTCTTCGTACAGGGGCAAGACACATCTTGGTATGCAGATGCGTCACTTCTCTCTTTCAATGGCTTGCGGGCAAACGACAATGACGATGAGTTGCCGCGGGCGCTCCCCTTCTTTTTCTCAGAACGTTTATTCGACTTTGGAAACAATGGCCTTCTAGGTGTTTCGGCTTCAGCGGCATTTCTAGACAGAAAAGACGGCGAAGACAGCTATCGCGCGTCGATCGCTTCGGATTGGCGCACAACGCGCGTTCTGCCCGGTGGGATACTCATCGAGCCGTTTGTCGATGCACGCTTTGATGCCTATCAGATCGACGATATTGGAGCTTCTGAGGACTCATTTGATGTTCAGCGCGGCGCAGCCAATGCAGGAGTGATCCTGTCCTACCCTCTATATCGCCCTGGTAAGGCTTTCGACATTCTCATCGAACCCACAATCATGGGCGTTCTTGGCACGAGCGATGTGAATGACGCCGACATTCCTGTCGAAGATAGCCTTCTGTTTGAGTTCAACGAAACTTCGCTGTTCGACTCAAACGCCTATGCTGGCTTTGACTTGTACGACGATGGCAACAAGCTTTCGGCAGGTCTGTCCGCAACCATGACGTGGAAAAATGGGGTCAATATCTCAGCTCTCGGGGGACGCCGCTGGCGATCTGAAAGCTCGTCCTTCCTGAGTGAGCAAAGCAATCTCGATGGCACAGTGTCTGATTGGGTTGCTGGTTTCAGCGCTGACTTCGGTAACCCACTCCAAATTGAAACAAGTATACGCCTTGATGACGACAGTCTCGATGTGAATCGGGTTGATGCCAGTGTGTCTAGCCAAATTTGGCGATTATCGGCCTCTGCACGTTACTACCGCCTCAATGAGCGATTGTCCTCGACTGGTGTCATCGATGAAGGGGTCGACATCGAAGGCGAAGTTGAGATCACAGAGAACTATTCCTTCATATATGGTCGCAGGCGCGACATCACCGATGAGCGTGATCTTCGCCACCTCTTCGGTATCGCCTATCAGGACGATTGCTCTCGCTTCGAGATTGCCTATGAACGCTCCGAAACCAATGACCGCAGTATCGGCCCCAATGAGTCGATCCGCTTCCGCTTCGTCCTTCAAACGCTTGGTGGACTTGGGTCCAGCGACGTCGATTAGCCTCGTGACCATAGACGCAACCCTATCCTAACTTTCAGTAAGATAAGCTGAAAGACACAGAGTTGAGATTGCAAGCCTATTCAGTTTCTTTATGCTTAGCCTTTAAGATTCAACTCTCTTTGAGAGGGATATGATAGCATGAACCGCACTCTAATCAGCTTCGCTGCGATCATTAGCGTAGGCTGCACAACAGCCCCATCTATGACCGCTCAGGACGCCGCAGCACCTGAAGTCCAGCAGATCGAAGGCGTCGCAGCGACAGTGAATGATGACCCGATCACCTTCTCTGACGTCAGCGAACGCGCCCAGATGCTGATCCTGTCGCTCGGGTCACAACCGACACAGGAGCAGGTCCAGCAATTAGCCAATCAGGCGCTTGAGCAATTGATCGACGAAAAGCTTCAGCTTCAAGAAGCCGCCGAGTTTGAAGTCGAAGTCTCGGATTCAGATATCGCCAATTCGATTGAGGGTCTGGCACGCCAGTCTGGCTTGACGCGGGAGTCTTTTATCAACTCGCTGCTGCAGGCTGGTATTAGCCCCCGCAGTCTTGAAAACCAAACCCGTGCAGACATTGCATGGCGTCGGATTATGGGCGGGCTTTACGGTTCACGTATTCGGATTTCTCAGAGTCAGATCAATGATCAGATGACCCGGCTGAAAGCATCAGCGAGTAAAGAGCAGTATCAAATCCGCGAAATTTTCCTCTTCGCCCCGGATGAACAGGCCCGCCAAGAGGCGTTGACCGTTGCCACCACACTAAAAGAGCAACTCCTCAACGGCGCTCCTTTTCAGCTTGCGGCGCAGCGCTTCTCCTCAGCACCAACGGCTGCCTCTGGCGGTGACATGGGTTGGGTAACGGCTGACGACCTCGATGAATCCCGTGCATCTTATATCACCGCTATGCCAGGACCTGGCATTACCGATCCGATCCTAGCGGAAAATGGCGTCTACATTCTCGAAATTCGCAACAAACAATCCCCATCAGAGGAAACCTCACGCGTCGATCTTGTCCGCCTGACGGTTCAAGATGGCAGCGATGCCTCTTTAGAAGAGGCCGCATCCGCAGCCAATTCTTGCGACGAGATTGAGGCTTTGGCTGAAGAAGATGCGAATTTGCGCACGATCAAACTCGAGGATTTGAACGTCTCTGATCTCGGCCCGGAAGGGCGCGCGATGGTCGAGAACACTGCCATTGGCGAGAGCACAGATATTTTCGCGACATCAGGCACGATTGCGGTCATGTTTATCTGTGATCGCAGCGACAGCATCGCCAATATGCCGACCCGCGATCAGATGGAAGACAGGCTCTTTGGGCAGCAACTCGGCATGATCTCCGAGCGGTCTTTGCGCAATCTACGCCGCGAAGCCACGATCATTCGCCGATAAATCATCCGATGACGCAGCCCCTGCCCCTCGCCGTCACCATGGGCGATCCCGCTGGCTGTGGCCCGCAAATCACAGACAAAGCCTGGACCGCTCTGAAAGATTCAAAACGTCCATTCTACGTGGTGTCGTCTCAAACGCTCTACGACGTCCCAACGGTCAAAATAGACACACCAGAACAAGCCATTGGTGTCTTCAAAACCGCGCTTCCTGTTTTGGAGCTGCCGACCGCTATTCCCGTTATTGAAACCGGGCATCCTCGTTCGGAGACCGCGCCCAGTATCCTCGGCTCTATAGAGATCGGGGTTAGACAGGCCCAGTCTGGCCAAGCTGCGGCCATTGTCACAAATCCAATCTCGAAAGCCCTCCTTTACAACGCAGGCTTCCAGCATCCTGGCCATACCGAATTCATCGCCGACCTTTGCCGGCCCTCTGGAGAAGAGGCTGCTCCAAAGCCCATCATGATGCTGGCCGGCGGGGGCTTGCGCGTCGCACTCGCGACCATCCATGTGCCACTCGCCCACGTACCTGATCTTATTACCGAGGATCTCCTCATTGAGACGGGACGGATTGTGCATCGCGACCTGCAAAGGAAATTTGGCCTCGCGAGTCCACGCATCGCTTTTACGGGACTCAACCCTCATGCCGGTGAGGCCGGAACCATCGGGCGCGAAGAGGTTGAGATTATCAATCCCGCTGCTGAAAGCCTGCGCTCTGAAGGCATCGCGATCAGTGATGCACGCCCCGGCGATACAGTCTTCCACGAAGCACTTCAGGGTCATTTCGATGCTGTCATTGCAATGACGCATGACCAGGGCCTGATCCCGGTCAAAACCCTCGACATGTGGGGCGGGGTTAACACAACCCTTGGCCTTCCCATCATTCGGACCAGCCCGGATCACGGCACAGCCTATGAGGCGGCCGCGAATGGAACGGCCCGTGCCGACAGTGTGATCGCCGCGCTCAAATTGGCCTCGCAAATGGCAGAGGCTGCAGGTCTATGAGCCCGCAGACCCCACTCAGTCATGCACCAGCGCGCAAAGCCCTGGGTCAACACTTTCTATTTGATCCCGACATTTTGCGCCGCACCGCCCTTGCCGCAGGTCCTGTTGAAGGCCGTACCGTGATCGAAGTGGGCCCCGGCCCCGGCGGCCTGACACGCGCTTTACTGGATGAAGGTGCAAAGACTCTGATCTGCGTCGAAGCCGACAATCGGTTTGCAGATGCTCTTAAAGTGTGGCCTGAACATACATCTGGCCGTCTGCACATTCATGAAGCCGATGCACGAAAAACCGATTGGCAAAGCCTCATCAAAACCGCGAACGGCACAACACCTGCCATGATCATTGCCAATCTTCCCTACAATGTCGGGACGCCACTTCTGATCGACTGGTTGAAGGCCGGGTCTTGGCGGGGCTCAATGGCCCTCATGTTCCAAAAAGAAGTCGCGCTGCGCGCTTGCGCCGAACCGGGCGACCCGCACTATGGTCGTCTTGCTGTCCTGACGGCCTCGGTGACGCAGGCCCATATCGCGCTGACTTTGCCGCCCGGCGCATTCCGTCCGCCGCCAAAAGTCGACAGTGCGGTCGCTGTTTTTCATCCGCTCCCAGAAGATGATCGCTACCCCCATCTCGATAGCCTTGAGCGCGTCACAATGGCGGCCTTTGGCCAA
>JBCCDF010000014.1:0-21975 GCA_039030935.1 Pseudomonadota bacterium
ATGCCGATAAAGGCCCGCGCATTATCCCAGCCCCATTCCATTAGCAGGTCCTCCGCAAACCGTTTCCAAACAAAGACCTAGCCCGCTCCAGTGGAACGGGCCAGCCCCCTTGTCATAGCATTGTCATCTAACCGAGTTTGCAAACGCAGATTTTGTGGCCGTCGAGGTCCCGAAAATAAGCGCCATAGAATGTCGGCATTCGGTTGCCAGGCGCGCCATCATCGGTCGCACCCATCTCCAGCGCTTTCTTATGAACACGGTCCACTGTCTCAGTGTCAGGGGCAGCAATCGCTGGCATGACACCATTCCCGCAAGTTGCCTCTTTCTCATCATACGTGCCACCAATGGCCAGCATGGGCTGGCCAGGTGCGGTGCCATAGAAATAGAGGCGCTGATTATCGAAGAATCGTTTGATGCCCATCTCTCCCAGAACGGCGTCATAGAATTCAAGTGCCTTTTCCGTGTTGTTCGATCCAAGCGTTACATATGCCAGCATGATTGCCTCCTTTTTGATGCCGATTTGAGCGTAGCCATCATGCTCGTGGCTGACATGCAAGAGCTAACGCAGCGTCGACTGTTGACGTTTACGTGAGCGGATGGTGCAAGGCAGCATTACTCACACAAGTTGTATGGCTTACAGGAGACACACTTATGTCAGATATTCGTTTCGACGATCGCGTCGCTATTGTCACCGGCTCCGGTGGCGGGCTCGGCAGACAGCACGCGCTAGAGCTTGCCCGTCGTGGCGCCAAAGTCGTTATCAATGACCTCGGCGGCAGTATGGACGGCACAGGCGGAAATTCTGAAGCCGCCGAAGCTGTTGTTGCTGAGATCAAGGCCATGGGCGGCGAAGCTATCGCCAACGGGTCTTCTGTCGCGGATGAAGCAGGCGTCAAAAAAATGATTGACGACACGATGGCCGCTTTCGGCCGCATCGACATCATCATCGCCAATGCAGGTATTTTGCGGGATAAATCGTTCTCTAAGATGACCACAGCTGACATCGATTTGGTCCTAGATGTACACTTAAGGGGTACATTTTTACCCGTCCATGCCGCTTGGAATATCATGAAGGAACAGAATTACGGCCGCATCGTCGTTACCACCTCTTCCACCGGTCTCTACGGGAATTTCGGTCAAGCCAACTACGGTGCTGGCAAGCTCGGTGTTGTCGGTATGATGAACACGCTGAAAATCGAAGGCGCGAAAAACGACATTAAAATCAACGCTGTTTGCCCGATTGCAGCAACTCGAATGACAGAAGGTCTGATGCCACAGGCCATGTTAGATAACCTCAAGCCCGAATATGTTACACCGGGCGTCATGAATCTGGTCAAAGAAGATGCGCCAACAGGAATGATCCTTTCAGCAGGTGCCGGTGCGTTCTCAATGGCTCAAATCGTCGAAACAAATGGCGCTTTTGTCGGTCAAGGTGAGACCCTCACCGCTGAAGCCGTTGCTGCGAAGTGGGCTCAAATCACCGACACATCGACCCAGACTCACTTTGACAGTGGCTCCGGTCATGGCGGCAACATTTTTGCCCGCCTTCAGGAAGCCGCTGCGCAAGCTTAAGGCACAACCCCAACTCATCACCAAGAAAACGGCAGCCCGGACTGGTGCTGCCGTTTTTGTTGGTTATAATAACTTTATTGATGGGGCTTTAGGGGAGTGCCATGAGAGCTATATATTTAGGAATCGCACTTCTGATGCTGTCGGCTTGCGGTGGAGCGTCGAACGACGAGACCTCCGAAGCAGAGGCCCCTAATCCAGATGTCATCGAGATATCCTCACCTCAAACACCCGCTCCAGACGCGACAGGCGCAGAGTGCGGTGGCTTCGTGGAAACGCAATGCCCTACAGGCTACTATTGTGAGCAACCAATCGGCCAATGCCTCGAAACCATGGACGGTGTCGGCACCTGCCAGCTCAAACCGGAGATTTGTACGCGCGAATACAAGCCTGTCTGTGGCTGCGATGGGCAAACCTATCCAAATGCTTGTGATGCGGCTGCCGCGGGCGCAAGCATTGCGGCTGAGGGCGAGTGTGGCGAAGTCCAAACTGAGTAGCGGGTAACCTACACTTTCAGCGCGACGCCTTCCCTCAGCGAACTTAAAGGCCTCGCGATCACGCTATCAGCGACTTTGAGATCCTGACTTAGCCGTCTTAGAATTTGATCAGCGTTCTGATTGATCGGCGCAACGAGATACCCACCGGATGCAATTTGCTCAATCAAATGTCGCGGAAGCGTGGTCACAGCGCCAGTGAGCAGGATCCGATCAAAAGGTCCATGCTCAGGCAACCCGTTCAACCCATCATCGTGGCGAATAGTGATGTTCTCGATCCCAAGCTCTTTCAATCGGTATTGAGACAGCTCTGCCAATGATTTGTATCGCTCAATGCCATAAACATGGCGAGCAGAGTGGGAGAGCAAGGCGGCTGTATATCCGCTACCAGAGCCAATCAGCAGTACCCGCTCCTCTTTGGCCGGAGATAGCCTGAGAGCACTTAAGAGTTGGGCCGTCACCAACGGTCTTGGAATAATCTGACCGCAGGCAATCGGGACGCTGCAATCATCATTCGCGAGAGATGCATATTTGCGCTCGACAAAAGCGCCGCGATCAACGGTCTCAAGCGCAGAGAGTACAGCATCATCGGTAATCCCCTGCCGCCGAAGCTTCAGGATCAATCGCGCAGCGCGCAGCGGATCGGGAATCAAACCCACCATACGCTATTTTGTATACGTTTCGCGCAGCTCTGACAAAAAAGCTTCATGCGTCAGGTCAACATGCAAAGGCGACACGGAAATATAGCCTTCATAAATCGCCCTCAAATCCGTTCCCTCATCTGGGTTGGACAGCTTCCCGCGATAGCCGATCCAGTAGTACGCATTGCCACGCAAATCTTCGCGGCCTTCGGTTCGGATGATGCGCTCATCACGAAAGCCCTGACGCGTATACTTGACGCCCGCAACGTCTTCAGGCTCCCGATCCGGAAAATTGATGTTTAAGATCAAATCATCCGGCCAACCTTTATCGATCAGCGGCTGCAGGACTTTCGCACCCCATTCCTTTGGGGTTTCCCATGGGCAAGACTGCGGATTTTGAAAGCCTTTTGATTGACTCAAAGCAATGCTGGGAACGCCGTGCTGCATCCCGAACAGAGCCGCTGCAATCGTGCCGGAAAAGGTGGTGTCTTCGGCGATATTTTGGCCTTGATTAACGCCTGAGAGAATCAGGTCAGGTCGTTTAGGCATCAACTCATCCAACGCAATCAGGACACAATCGCTCGGTGTCCCATTCACAGCATACCGCTGGGGCGCCACTTCACGGACACGGACAAACTCCGTCAGCGAAATCGCCCTGCCCTTGCCCGATTGCTCAAGTTCGGGCGCAACAATCCAGATATCGTCCGAGAGCTCACGCGCGATATGCTCAAGCACATTCAGCCCGGGCGCGTTGATCCCATCATCATTGGTCAGCAGAATACGCACTTAAGAGATCACCTCTTGCCCACCCATATAGGGGCGAAGAACCTCTGGTATCTCAATCGAGCCATCCTCATTCTGATAGTTCTCCAGCACCGCCACCAATGTCCGCCCAACCGCCAAACCAGAGCCGTTTAGCGTGTGCACAAATTCTGGTTTGGGCTTCGGAGCCGCCTCGCTCGGTTCGGGCCGCCAACGTGCCTTCATACGCCGCGCCTGAAAGTCCCCGCAATAAGAACACGAGCTGATCTCGCGGTAGGTGTTCTGGCTTGGCAGCCAAACTTCCAGATCGAACGTCTTGCGCGCCCCAAAACCCATATCGCCGGTACAGAGCAGCATCCGGCGATAGGCCAGCCCCAACGCCTCCAGAATGCCTTCAGCGCACTTGGTCATGCGCTCCAGCTCAGCGAGCCCCTCTTCCTCATCGCGAACGATTGAGACCATCTCGACTTTGTTAAACTGATGCAGCCGGATCATACCCTTCGTATCGCGCCCTGCACTGCCGGCCTCAGACCGGAAACACGGCGTATGCGCCGTCATCCGCATGGGGAGTTGGTCAGTGGTTAGGATTTGCTCTCGAACGAGGTTTGTTAGAGGGACTTCGGCGGTGGGGATGGTATAGAAGCCTTCCTGCGTTTTGAACAAATCTTCTTCAAACTTTGGAAGTTGACTTGTTCCCTCAAGAGCAGGAGCACGGACCAAAAGCGGCGGAGACACCTCCTCATACCCATTCTGCTGCGTCTGCTGATCCAACATGAAGGTGGCGAGCGCGCGTTCCAACCGCGCTAGATCCCCACGCAGCGCCACAAAGCGCGCACCGCTCATTGCCGCCGCGGCTTCAAAGTCCATCAAAGGCTGGCCCAGCTTATTCTTCAACGCAGCCCCAAGATCAGCATGATCTAAAATCTGGTTTCGCCCTTTCAGGCGCGCATCAGGATCACCCCATTTGTGTTGCTCGACATTCCCATCTTCGTCTTCACCTTCCGGAACATCCGACATCGGCACATTCGGCGTGCCCATCAGGATTGCGTTCAGCTCGCCTTGAACCTTCGCCTCTCCCTCGCCGGCACTCTCAATCGTCGCCTTGGCTTCCGCCACAACAGCCATAAGCCGCTGCGCCTCGGCTTCATCGCCTTGACCCTTGGCCTTGCCGATCAGCTTCGAGTTTGTATTGCGCGCCTGTTCTGCGTCCTGCTTACGCCCAACAACAGCGCGCAGTGCTTCATCCAGACGCAAAATCGCAGGTACAGTCTCATCGCCCAACCCGGACGCCTTGCGGTTCCACGCTGCTTTATAGGCCTCAGGATTGTCGCGAATGTCCTTCAGGTCGAACATGGCGTTAGCTCTTCTCTTTCACCTGCGGCGCCAGACGAATGTGCAGCTCTTTCAGCTGTGCATCGCGCACAGGGCTTGGAGCTTGCATCATTAGGTCGCGTGCCTGCTGGTTCATCGGGAACAGGGTCACATCTCGGATATTATCGGCATCAGCCAGCAACATCACGATCCGGTCCACACCGGGGGCAATCCCGCCATGCGGCGGCGCGCCATAACGGAAGGCATTTAGCATCCCACCAAATTCGGCTTCAACCACTTCAGGTCCATACCCGGCCTTCTCAAAGGCTTTCAACATGATGTCCGGACGGTGGTTTCGGATCGCACCGGACGACAGTTCATAGCCGTTACAGACAATGTCATATTGATAAGCCGTGATCGCCAGCAGATCGTCATCCGATTGCGCCGCTTCCAACACCTCAAGACCGCCTTGCGGCATCGAGAACGGGTTATGACTAAAGTCGACTTTTTTATTGTCCTCATCCCACTCATACATTGGGAAATCGACGATCCAGCAGAGGCGGAAGACCCCCTGCTCTATCAGATCGAGATTCTCACCAACCTTTGTGCGCGCAGCCCCAGCCAACTTATAAGCATCTGCTTTTTTGCCCGCTGAGAAGAAAACACCGTCACCGTCGGTTAAGCCCGTATGCTCTAGGAAGGCTTTGAGATGCTCAGCCTCAAAATTCTTGAGCGTTGGGTCCTGACTGACGACATTCCCCTCATCATCCTTACGCAAACGCGCGAAACCGAGGCCGGGGGCCTGCATCTCTTTCTTCGCCCATTTATCGAGGTCGTCGAAGAATTTCCGGCTCTGACTTTCAGTCGCCTTCGGCGCAGGGATCGCGATCACCTTACCGCCCCCTTTGATAATCTTCGCGAAAATACCAAAGCCGGTTTTGCTATCATCGGCGAAAAAGTCAGTGACATCGACAAGCTCGATCGGGTTCCGCAGATCCGGTTTGTCGCTGCCATATTTAGACATGGCTTCCGCATAAGGGATACGCGGGAATGACTCGCTCGGAACCACGCGCCCCTTGCCTTTCCAGTCGGCGAACTCTTCAAATACGCCCCGCATCACTGGCTCAATCGCTTGGAAGACATCTTCCTGCGTCACGAAGCTCATCTCGATGTCGAGCTGGTAAAACTCTCCGGGAGATCGGTCTGCCCGCGCGTCCTCATCGCGGAAACACGCCGCAATCTGGAAATAGCGGTCAAAGCCGGACACCATCAAAAGCTGCTTGAACTGCTGTGGTGCCTGCGGGAGCGCATAAAACTGACCCGGATGCAAACGCGACGGCACGAGGAAATCCCGCGCGCCCTCTGGCGACGACGCCGTCAGGATCGGTGTCTGATACTCGGTAAAGCCCTGCTCCACCATACGCTGACGGATTGAAGCGATCACCTGCGCCCGTAGGATCATATTCGCATGGAGCGTCTCACGACGCAGATCTAGGTAGCGATGCTTTAAACGGATATCTTCTGGATAGTCTGGCTCACCAAAAACAGGCAGCGGCAACTCTGCGGCCTCGGATTGGACGCTCGCCTCTTTGATCCGAACTTCAATCTCACCCGTGTCGAGATTCGGGTTCACGAGATCCTTTGCCCGCTCAATCACTTCTCCTTCAACAGTGATCACACTTTCTGTGCGAAGGCGCTCCACGACCTCGAATGCTGGGAAGTCCGGGTCGAACACACATTGCGTCAGCCCGTAATGGTCGCGCAGATCAATAAACATAACCCCGCCATGATCCCGGCGGCGGTGTAACCAGCCCGAAAGCTTGACGGTCTGACCCACGTCAGATTGGCGAAGTTCACCGCAAGTATGGCTGCGATAGGCGTGCATATGACACTCCATGGAAAAGCAATTATCAGACGCGGCTTAAGACGCAGCCGGAATGCCGCGTCAAGGCTCAAGGCTGATATCCATTATCATCTGAACTGTTAACCACCTTTTCAGAGACTCTCGCGCATCGTGCATGAATGACAACGCAACCTCAACTGCACCCGACAAACCCTCAAGCACAACGCCAAGCGAAGCCGGGTCCTACGCACGCCGTTCAAAAGCGCAACCGCTCCGTTGGCTACGTTGTGTCTTGTGATGGGACACAAGCCCGAATTGCCGCAATTGCTGGGGCGCATAAGGAATCTGAGGACTACTGGGCTGTTGGGCAACAGATCTCAATTCAGGTCGAGCAAAACCGGGTTGTTGGACTGCTCTACAAAGTCGAAGTCGATGAAGAAAACTGGGCTCCAAATAAGACTAACCCGATAACACTCTGCGTCGAGCTGTCTGGGGAAGTCCGCACAAACGGCAAAGGCCAGATGTACTTCTCATCCGGCATTTCAAAATACCCGCATATGGGCGCGGTCGCACACCGAATTCGGAAAGCGGACCTGACAACAATCTACAAGTCGTCGGACCCAACGGCGGTAACGCTAGGTAGTCTTAGCCAAAGCCGCGACATACCGGCCGTTGTTTCTGTTGATGCGCTGCTTTCGCGCCACTTCTCTGTTGTCGGAACGACGGGTACAGGTAAATCGACGGCTGTTACGCTGCTGCTCCACTTGATTACAGAGCGGCGTCCCAAACAGCGCATTTTGATTCTTGACCCGCACAATGAGTATACAAGCGCCTTCGGTTCAAAAGCCAATACAGTGACCGCTGAGACGCTAGATCTTCCATTTTGGCTACTCAACCTTGAGGAATTCTCACAAGTTATCTTCCGTGGTCGAGACGAGATCGCTGAAGAAGTCGATGCGCTTCGGGAGTTTATTCCCAAGGCCAAACTGCAATACCGCGATGGCAAAACTAAAGGCATTAGGCGTCAGACATCAAATCAATCCGGCGTCACTGCGGACACACCCATCCCATATCGTCTCGCTGACCTCCTCGCCTTGCTTGAAGAGGAAATTGGCTCGCTAGATGGCGCAATGCGCCGCCTCACACTCAGACGCCTGAAGGCCCGCATCGAAGCCACAGTCAATGATCCTCGCTTTAAGTTCATGTTCGGCTCGCATAATGCTCAGGATCGCATGTCTGACGTGCTCGGTAATATCTACCGCGTACCTATTCAGGGCAAACCGATCACAGTTTTCCAGATGTCCGGCATTCCATCCGAAGTTGTTAATTCTGTCGCCTCTGTTCTTTGCCGTTTGGCATTTGATCTCGCCTTAGCCAGTGACTCGCGGATCAAAACACTTGTCGTATGTGAGGAAGCGCACCGATATATCCCCGCAGACCTAAACTCCGGTTTTGCACCGACGCGCGCTGCGATTGCTCGAATTGCCAAGGAAGGTCGTAAGTACGGCGTCGCACTTGCAGTCATTACACAACGCCCGAACGAACTCGACCCGACCATTCTCTCTCAGTGTAATACAATTTTCGCCATGCGCTTGGGTAACGACGCCGACCAAAGCGTAATGACGAAAGCGATCTCAAACGGATCAAGGTCCTCTCTAGCCTTTTTGTCTTCACTGGCGGACCGTGAATGCATCGCGTTCGGTCGCGCGGTCTCAACACCGATGCGAATGATCTTCCGTACCCTTGCGGCTGCAGCGCGTCCTTCCAGTCAAAACGTACATGAAGACGATTATGATGACGGTGCTGAAACGCTCGACGTCGACAATGTCGTTCGGGCCATGCGCGGTATCGACAAGAATGATGATTTGACGGTTGAAGATACAGATTGGGTCGTGGAGGTCGATAACTCAAAATTTGACACGAGCAGTCTTCCAGAGACACCTCCGGAAGAAAAGCGAGCATTGGCGTCTCTTAGACGAAAAGCTTGAGCGCAGTAGAGAACTCGCCAAAATCCTAGAACCTCTCTAAGAGCGCGCAAATGACGACGGACGCGCTCACTCCCATTACAACTCAAGACGCCTTGCTAGATGCCTGTGATCGCCTTTCACAGTCTGATTTTATCTGTTTGGATACTGAGTTCCATCGTGAGACGACATATTGGCCAGAGCTTTGCCTCATTCAGGCCTCGTGCCCGGGATTTCAGGTCATGATCGACCCCTTGGCTCCGACGATCGACATTTCACCCTTTCTGTCGCTGATCGCTGAAGAGTCTCGTGTCAAAGTCTTTCATGCCGCTCGGCAGGATTTGGAGATTTTCAACCGCCTGATCGGTCACCCACCCCGACCGATCTTCGACACACAAATTGCGGCTATGGCGCTCGGTATTGGTGATTCAATTTCTTACGATAATTTGATCCAACGCATACTGAAAACGCGCCTTGATAAAACAAGCCAGTTTACAGATTGGACGAGGCGTCCGCTAACCGAGAAGCAACTGAAATACGCGCTTGGCGATGTCACCTATCTTCGGGATGCCTACCTCAAAATGGTCGACCGTCTTGAAGATCTTGGCCGGACAGATTGGGCGCGTGCGGAGATGACAGAACTAGAGAACCCGGCACTCTACGACACATCTCCCGAGAAGGCATGGCAGCGTCTCAAACTCCGCAAACCTAATAAGGAATACGCCGCTGTGTTCGCAGCTGTTGCCGCTTGGCGTGAGCAAATGGCGCAAGACTTCAATAAGCCGCGCAGGCGAATCCTGAAGGATGATGCGATACAAGAGATTGCAGATCAGAAACCGCGATCCGAGAAAGCCTTTGATCGCCTGAGAGCCGTACCGAAAGGCTTTGTGCGCTCCAAATACGCCGACGGTCTTCAAGAGACGGTGTCAGCCGCTTTGGACGACCCCGACGCATTCGCTCCAAAGCTACCGAAACGCCAGCACAATCCAGAAACACCTGCTGGCGCGCCAGAAATGCTCAAAGTCCTACTGAAGGCCGTTAGCGACGAGGCCAATATCGTACCACGCCTAATTGCCAATTCAGCAGACATTGAAAAACTTGCTCGTGGTGAAACGGGGGAAGAAATCGCTGCTTTATCTGGATGGCGATACGAAGTTTTTGGGCAAAAAGCGCAAGCGCTTCTATCGGGAAAGCTGGCTCTGTCGTTCGAAAACACTCGCGTACGTTTGTTCGAACTCGACGCAGACTAGAATCGTCCGCCTGTTTTAAATCCCCTGCGCCCACGTCGCTTTGAGGATTTACGCGACCTTGAGCGTGGTTTTGGCGATGGGAAACTTGTCCGGCGCCCGCGACGCGAACCACCGGAATATCCACCAAACCCACCACCACCGCGGCTTATTTCGCGTTCGATTTCTCGGACCACTTCTCGGCCAATATCGCCTAAAATTTCAGGCAAACCCAGCGTATCCAACCGTCTGCGTCCACCAAATCGATAATCTGTTTTCGGCTTCTTGCGTTTCACGCTGCGCCGTAATCGGCTCAAGACAGCGTCGTACTCAGACAGCCCTTTCGATATATCCTCAATCGCCTCGTGCACAATATATTGCCTAAACCGGGCATAATGACTGTCCAATTGCGCGGCCTTAAACCCGCGGCGTAAGGCCTCAAACGCCGACAAATCATGCTGCAATTGGACAGGCTTCAACCTGCGGTGCTCCGCCGACACCTCCAGATCAAGCTCTTCTGTGCGCAGGGTCACAAGGCGGTCAACGAGCTCATCATCGCGCGTGGTGACTGTCTCAGCAGCCAATTCACGAAGATCTTCAAACGCAAAGCGCTTCATACCCTCAATTAGCACTCCTCGAGCCTGCTTAATCGGCCCCTCTTGTCCTGCACTGAGCGATTGATATCGGCGTGTCTGGCTTTCGAAGTCGTCCTCTGCTTCGTTCCGCCGTTTCTCTAGGATATCTAGTTGACCTTTGATCGCGTTGATCGCTGAGCGGGCATCGTCAATGCCTGCGTCCTGAAGTGCGGTCTGCTCAGCCTGCTCCAAGTCGGCTTTTGCAGCAACAGTATCAGCCTCGCGGTCTGATAAGTGCTGTTCAAGCCACTTCGGAATGTCGTTTAGGCGCTGGTAATTTGCCCGAGCATCATCATATCGACACAGTTTCGCAACCCAACCATCCAACATTTTGAATAGGCCACGGCCCTTGTATTCAGTCGTGCGAAAGCCGCGTTCCCAGAGATACATAAACAGCGCATCAGAGCGATAGGGCTCGCCTTTTTCCTCGCGCTCATCGCGCGCCACGGAGAGCTTTTCAGTTGCGCGGGACTCAATGGCTTCTGCCTGGTCCACCCTTAAGACGAGCGCTTGATAAGCCTTGTCAGACGAGAGTTTGTCTTCGACCTTCTCGACGAGGTCTTCGTGCGCCTCAAATGCCTTTGAAAGCGAACTATTTGCGTCGTCCTGTTTTGCCTCAACCTCTTGAAGCGCCGTCTCAGCCTGTTTGATAACAGACCGCTGCTCAGCAACCTTTGTATCGTGATCAGCCAAAAGGCTGAGCGCGCGCTTGTGGGTTCGGTCTAAGTCTTTTGAGCTCGCATCATCCAGAAATTGCATCCGAATATCGGCCAGTTCTGTATAGACGAGGAGTTGCTCATCACGAACCTCAACCTCACGCCGCTCAAGCATATCGGCATTCTCTATGGCATCTGAGAGGCGCTTACGCAGGCGCGAAATAGAGCGGTCTATTTGGGTCAGGGCTTCGTGGCCAGAGATTGTTTTACTCATCTCTTACCACTCCAAAATAGCGCCGCCGGGCGTCTCTACGAGAAAATCAGGGTTAAGCTGCCCACTATCCTTGCGACCAATCAGGGCATCCTGAATGATCAAGTCATCGTTCTTATCTGCGGCAACAGAATTAAACGTCGCTGCGCTAACGCGCTGTGCCCAACGAGAAACCCGCGCTGTCGCCTGATCTTCCTCACTTCTGATTGAAACGCTGACAGTGTCGCCAGACGGTCGAACCGCTTCAACGATAAGATAATAATTGGTCACTTGAGGGTCATCTTCAGTGAACCGGTAAAACCCGGAATCATCCTCATTTGGTCCATAGACCACCCGAATGTCATAATTGACCGCAACATCGTCATATAGCGTTTTTAGAGACGTTATTGCGGCTTTCGCTTCGCTTACATCGCTCGATTGTATCGCCGAACGGCCATCCTGATAATAAGTTTGAGCGAGTCGGTTTGCGTCTTCGCTTTCACTAATGTCAAGGACGGCTTGGTGGACCACCTCTAGCGCGTCAGGCAACGTTTGAGTTAATTCAATACGTTCGGCTTCTGCTCGTGCCTTCTGCGGTCCAACAATGCCAAACTGATAGATGCCAATCCCGATCGCAATCGCGGCTATAATGCCTGTGAAGGGCTTCCACCACCGTTTGCGGGACACGTAAATCTTCGCCAGCCACACACCAAAACCGTCTTCGGGTGGCGTGTAACGGAAGCGCTGCTCTTCGAGAGCCTTTACACCCTGCTCAATTACGCGATCAGGAACCTCTATGCCCTGCGCTTCATAGATTTCCCGCAAGCGTTTGATCAGATCAGCTTTTCGTCCAGTCCGATCCAGCTCCTTTAATAAAGTCTGGTCACGATGGCGCAGTGTATCCACGACGTCCATCGCAACGAGAACTTCGTCTAACGACTTTTTGTGTTCGACCGTATCAACCAAAGCTGGGACAGCCTTAAGCGCGCGGGATCAGTGCCAGCGCGGCCCCGTCATTCACAAGCTTGGTCAGGCGACGTTTCCCGTCTTCGACTGCTTCACGAACTTCTTGGGAGTTCTTTGTCGAAAGCTCACGCATTTCTGCGATAATAGTCTGAGCGCGCTCTTGATAATTGACGACACTGTCGACCAGCATTTTCACCGAGGCTGCTGAGACAGTCGGGCCGTATCCAGCTCTGACCGCAGCCTCCTGAACTTGATCGCCAATTTCAGCCAACACTTCCAGACTTTGATTCACGCCCTGCTTCATGGCCTCAAGCGTCTGCGTGCTCTCATGCAGACCATGCATCCCTGTGAAGCTCGCCGTTAGGGCGGTTAGAACGACTTCATTGGTCGAGAAGAAGCTGACAGATTGCGCATAAACACGCTCTTTGGCTGTCGTAATCTGCACAAGCCGCGCCATCACAACCTCGGATGTGTTGTATCCAATCGTTATATTATCAGCGAGGTCTTTGGCGATCTGATAGCGCTTATCCTCGTTCTGAAGCTCACGAAGGCGCTCATCGCGGGCAAGCTCCAGCGTCGCACGCTCCGCAGCGTCTTCACCTGTATAAGCATCAACCGCAGCAACTGCAGCGTCGACCGCTGCCCTCGCCTTTTCAATCTCGGCCTTAGCCGTTTTCTCAACATCCAGCGCCAAGACTTCTGATTGCTTCATCGCGCCTCTAAAATCGAGGTAAGCTTCCAAAATGTTACGCTCACGCTCAATCTGGTTTGCGCTTTCATCCTGCACCTCCAGATACAAGTCCTTGATCTTACCGAAGCGGTCCGCGATGTCGCCGCGCGTCATTTTCATCCACATATTGGACACGCGCTCAAAGGTTGAGATTTTCCCGTCCGCGTATTGATCAACGAGGCTTTTAGCATCGTCTCGAATAGAATTGAACGCCGTTGTGATTCCCTCATAGCGTTCACCGATTGTCACGCCAGAAATTTGCTCGCGAACCACATCGTTAAAAACACTTGCTTGATCAAAAGTCCGCGCAATTGCGGCCACCTTATCCGGCGCGAGATCGGTGATTTGCTCAAGCAGGGCAACAATCGGAGCAGCGCCTTCCCCTTCCCGGTCCGGCAACAGGCCTAAATCACGAAGACCACCCATTGCCTTATCAAGGTATTGAAGTGCACTTGGACTGCTCGTTGTCATAGGAAACCCCTTTTTCTGATACCTTGTCTATGTATCGACGCAGACATCTGAAAACAAGAGGATACGAGTTGAACTAGTAGCTCTTCGGCAAGCCCAAAACGCGCTCAGCAATGAAGTTCAGGATCATTTCCCGGCTCACCGGTGCGATCCGTGCCAACATGGCTTCACGCATATAACGCTCCACATGATATTCGCGCGCATAGCCCATACCGCCATGGGTTAGAACCGCGGTTTCACAAGCACTAAAGCCTGCTTCTGTCCCTAAGTATTTTGCAGCATTTGCCTCTGCTCCGCACTCCTTGCCTTGGTCAAACAAAGCTGCGGCTTTGTAGGCGAGAAGTTCAGCAGCTGACAGTTCAGCCCAAGCTTTCGCAAGCGGATGCGCGATCCCTTGGTTTTGGCCAATCGGCCGGTTGAAAACGACCCGTTCATTGGCGTAGGTCGTCGCCTTTTCCAGTGCGGCGAACCCCAGCCCGATACTCTCCACCGCAAACAAAACGCGCTCGGGATTTAGACCCTCAATCAAATACTTAAACCCAGCGCCCTCTTCGCCAATCAAGTGTTCCTTTGGCACCTCAAGGCCGTCAATGAAGAGTGTATTACACTCAACGGCTTTGCGACCCATTTTTGGGATCGGATTGGCTTCAATCTTTCCACGATCAAGATCTGTGTAGAACAGCGACAGCCCCAGATAAGGCTTTGCGCACTGATCTTTTGGTGTCGTGCGCGCAATGATTAGGATCTTATCCGCGCGCTGTGCCCCTGTCGTCCAAATCTTCCGGCCATTAATGGTATAGCCCGAATTGGTTCGTTCAGCTTTGGTCTCCAATGATGACGTATCCAGACCGCTATTCGGCTCTGTGACCGCGAAACACATTTTTTCCTGACCGGAGATGATCTTGGGAAGATTTTCCTGCTTCTGTTCCTCGTTGCCAAATTTTTCGAGAGGCTTCGGTCCAAATATGTTGAGATGGATCGAAGACGCACCAGAATATCCCGCCCCAGAACGGGTCACTGTTTGCATCATCAAAGACGCTTCTGTCAGGCCAAGCCCCGCGCCACCATATTCTTCCGGAAAGGCAATCCCGAGCCAGCCGCCATCTGCCATGGCATCGCAGAACGCCTCTGGCCAATCTCCTGTCTCATCGGTTTGTGCCCAATATTCGTCATCGAATTGCGCAATCGTCTTCTCGACACCGTCTTTGATTGCCAGTTGATCGTCGCTCATCTCTGTAATTGCGTGCATCATACTCTCCTGTCGTGTCCGGTGTATGAGGCCGCGTCGGCGACGTCCACCATCTCTTTACGGTGCTGCGACACCACGAAGCGGTGAAAAAGCCTGTAGGAGGTCAGTAGAGCGTCCCTCAAGGATCAAATCCGCCATATACCGAGCCGTGAGGGGCGCAAGGAGTATTCCATTGCGATGATGACCTGCTGCGACAAAGGTCCGAGCGTCGACCTGACCAAGGAATGGCGCATGGTCCGGCGATCCCGGTCTAATACCTGCCCATGTCTCAACGATCTTTCGGTGCGCCAAATCCGGGAACAAACGTGCAGCAGTCCTCATCAAATCAAAGATATTAGCCTGATCTACGTCCTGCCTTTTGACATTAGGCTCGACCGTCGCGCCAATAATGATCCGATCTGACTTCGGGGCGATGTAAACACTCCCACATCGCACAGGTGCGATTGGGTCACCAGAACCGCGCTCCAATGACACCATTTGACCACTCACGGGGTAAATCGGAAGCGGCACTGGCAGGCATCCGGGTGTCTGCCATCCCGCCGTCACAAGTTGAAGTGCATCTGACCACGCGCGTTCATCTCGACTGATCGTAATGCGTTCACACTGCTCGCAAGCAGTAATCAAGGCTTCAATCATCAACCGATTATCAACTTGGGTATCACTCGGCAGACGCGCCCCCCAGTACGCATCACCCGGCAAGTCGCCTTTAGCAAGCTCCTGCCACTCTACGCCAAACTCATCGAGGTCGTTTAAAACACTGGCAAGTTGGCGATCTGTCTCCTCATCAATCGCCACGGCCTTTGACGCTGTTGACGAATATCCCGACGCCATAGCTGTCAGACGGGTCAGGTGATCGCTCCATTCTGGCCATAGCCGCGCACTTTTCATACATAGTTCAAAGAGCCGATCATGAGCGCCGTTTTGCCCCGCCGCTTCGAAGGCTGGCGCAATCATCCCAGCAGCGGCCCAGCTCGCGCCCCGTGGCGGCCAGACCGGGTCCACCAAGACAATATCTGCCCCCCGCAATGCCATCTCCAAAGCAGAAGACAGCCCGATGATCCCGGCTCCCCGCACAACGCAATCAACAGGCTTGGCCGTCAAAGTCATATCCGTCTGCCTATTCAGCCATATCCGTATTGGCCAGACGCAATTTCACAACCGAGCTATGTCGTTGACTGTATCCCAACCTCAACAGATCAAAACGATAGGAAAAATCTTATTGCGAGGCGTTCGCATAAGTGCCAAAGAGCGCGCATGAAAACCTTAGCCATGACCTTCTCCGTGAGCCTGCTTGCCCTTGCAGCGTGCTCCGGTGCCACTGACGCTTCAGATACGTCAACCGAGACAGCAGTTGCGCCGGAAACGCCTGCCCAGAAGCTCCAAATCTACAGCGCGCGCCACTACGATTCGGATCAGCTGCTCTACGATGCGTTTGAAGCCCAGACCGGCGTTGAAATTCAAGTTCGTGAGGGCAACTCAAACCAACTTCTCGAAACGATGAAGGCAGAGGGCGGTAACAGCCCAGCCGATCTCATCCTGGCAGCGGATGCTGGCGCGCTGTGGCGCTTCCAAAATGCCGGCCTGACACAGCCGTTCACGACACCCGCGCTTGAAGAAAAGGTCCCGGCCTCAATGCGGCAGGAGGATGGTCACTGGTACGGCCTCACAAACCGTATTCGTCTCGTGGCATACGATCCAAACCGTATTCAACCTGAACAAGTCTCAAATTGGGCCGATCTTGCAGATCCCTCCCTTCAGGGTGAGATTTGTGTGCGCGCATCCTCGAACATCTACAATTTGTCTCTGATGTCAGAGGTTATTGATCGTCTTGGCGAAGAAACCGCGCAGGCATGGGCCGAAGGCATCGTTGCAAACATGGCGCGTGACCCCCAAGGCGGTGATACCGACCAAATTCGCGCTGTCGCAGCAGGCGAATGCGGCCTAGCCATTGTCAATCACTACTACTGGTCCCGCTTGGCTGAAAGCAACGCAGACCGTGACCAAACAACCATTGCCGCCACCCGCCTTATCATCCCAAGCTTTGGCGATGGTGACGGCGCTCATGTGAATATCGCTGGCGCTGCAATTGCGAAGACAGCTGAAGACCCTGAGCTTGCGGCGCAATTCATTGAGTTTCTGCTGGAAGATGAAGGCCAAGCTCTGCTTACCAGTGACACGGGCGAAGTCACGCTAGCCCGTCTCGGCAATCTCGACCTCCCAACCGGAGAGACAACGCCCTACACGGTGAGTTCAACATCGCTTGAGACCTTCGGTATAAATCAAGCTGACGCTCAGCGCATTTACGATCTGGCAGGTTGGAAGTAAGACGCGTTTTCATGAACGCAAAATCCTACACTCTGCCGCGAGAAGCGGGGCAAAGACTTGTCTTCTTTCTCGCGGCAGCTGTTATTTTGCTCCCTGTCGGTACCGCAATCCGCTTTGGGTTTTTACAGGGTGGGGGTGAAACCTGGGATCACATCTTAGAAAACTGGTTGATCCCTTACTCTCTGACCACAATCGCTCTTTTGGGCCTTGTCGGCGTTTTGTGCTTATTGTTTGCGGTTCCAGCCGCATGGCTTGTCAGTCGATATCGCTTTCCCGGCAGTCGGACCTTCTCTTGGATCCTCGTTCTTCCCCTCGCCGTTCCTGGGTATGTCATGGCCTATGTCTGGGCGGACCTGACGGATGTCTTCGGCCCTATACAAACACCGATAAGGGATGTGACGGGCCTTGCAGCACGAGACTATATTTTTCCTGATGTCTTCAACTTACCCGGCTTGGCCTTTGTTCTGGCCAGCACTCTTTTTCCCTATGTCTACATCACATCACGCGCCGCTTTCTCACAGCAATCGCTGTGTACGCTTGAGGCCGCTCGCAGCCTCGGCGCAAGCGCTGTTTCCTGCTTCTTTAAAGTTGCCATTCCAGCGGCGCGCCCAGCCATCGTAGCAGGCCTCGCCTTAGCCCTCATGGAAGCTGCTGCCGATTACGGAGCAGCTGAATTTCTGGGCGTTCAAACCCTGGGCGTTGGCGTCGTACGGTCCTGGAACAGCTTCGGTGAACCTGCGACTGCGGCTCGACTGGCCCTCGTCCTCATTTTCATCGCCTTCGTCTTTTTGACGCTGGAAAGGGTATCGCGTGGCAAGCAAGGAACAGAGCAAACCAGCGGACGCTGGCGGGCACCTGAGCCAGAAACCCTTCGTGGTCGATCCGCCGTGATTGCAACCAGTGTGTGCGCAGCTCTACTGTTCGTCACCTTCATTTTGCCCGTTGGACGCTTGCTATGGCTCTCAATCGAACTCAGAGACGCGATGCCAAACATCAAAGCGCCTCTCCTATCGACGCTGATTCTCGCCTCTGGTGGAACGCTCTTTGCCCTGCTTTGCGCGCTTGCTTTCACACTCTCAACACGAAGCTCCGGACGATCGATTTCAAGTCTAATCAGCGCTGCTGGTTACGCGGCACCAGGCGCTGTTTTGGCGCTTGGTGCGATCTTGCTCCTCGCATCTCTCAATATTCCGCTTGCTGGACCCGTTGCGATTTTTATTTTGATCTGGCTGTATGCCTGCCGGTTTACCGCGGCAGGAACGGGCTCACTCGAAGCCGCAATGTTGCGTGCGCCAGCCTCACTGAACGATGCAGCCCGTAGTCTTGGCACGACAAATATAAAGCGGTTTTTCCTAGTGGATTTACCAATCCTACGTCCGGGTCTTTTCGCAGGCCTCCTCATCTTATTCGTAGAGACCCTGAAAGAGCTGCCAGCAACGCTTATGTTAAGACCCTTTGGCTGGGACACACTGGCTGTTGAAGCGCACAATTACGCCGTTGACGAGCGCCTTGCGCAAGCGGTCATGCCATCGCTGCTCATCACGCTGGCCGGACTTGCACCTGTTCTCTTGCTTTCGTGGCAGATGTCACGTTCACGTCGCCTTAATGACTGAACAGCCCGCTCTCATCGTGCAGGACCTCTCGAAGCGCTACGGGTCTACGACCGTACTTTCGGACTTCAATCTGAAACTGGAGCCGGGCCAGATTACGAGCCTTCTCGGACGCTCAGGCGCTGGAAAATCAACACTCCTGAGATTGATTGCGGGTCTTGAAACTCCAAGTTCAGGCGAAATCCGTGCGCATACAAACGTATTATCGACTCCGAAAAAACTCATTCCACCTGAAAAGCGCGGCATTGGTCTCGTGTTTCAGGACTTTGCTCTATTTCCGAACATGACAGCGGCACAGAATGTCATGTTTGGGTTGAAGGGCGTAAGTACCTCTGAAAAAACGGACATCGCTGCTCACTGGTTAGACACGCTCGATATGAGCAAGAGAGCAGATGCTTATCCGCATCAGCTCTCCGGTGGTGAGCAACAACGCGTTGCCATTGCACGCGCTATCGCCGCAAATCCGCGCGCGATCATGATGGACGAACCGTTTTCCGGCCTCGATCCGTCCAACCGGGATGCCGTCCGGGACGTCGCTCTTAGCGCCATTCGTAAAGCAAAAATACCTGCGCTGCTCGTTACTCATGACCCAGAAGAAGCCCTCGCCTATGCCGATCAGGTGGCAATCCTCGAAGAAGGTCGTCTCCTGCAGACCGGGTCGCCCGACGATGTGTATCTTCGCCCAGAATCACAAACCGTCGCAAAAGCGTTCGGAAGCGTTTACTCAATCGCTCGCAGTGACCTTCCGACACCATGGCACGCGATGATCTCAGGCGCGGGACCAACCTTACACTACAGAGCTGAAGCGTTGAGAATATCAGACGATCCAGCTGCTATTCCTATCAGGATTAAAGACATACAGCGCGTCGGCGCCGCTCATAAAATCGTCGCCGAATTTGACAGCGGTCTGTCCATGACCTTCGCGGCGATCCTAAATGCGCCTGCCAAACCAGATGAAACAGTCAAAATCATACCCCGACCTGAGCTGTTTTACGCATTCTGACAAATCAGTCATTCAGAGCAAATAGTCTCGCCAAAGCCACAAAGCCTGCCTATTCTGTTTAAATGGAAAGAGACAACTCTCATGCGTAGTCTGCTGTTGGCCTGTTTGACGGTGATCGCGCTCACTGCCTCATCGCTACAAACCAGTAGCGCTCAAGGCCTCCTGCGTGACGCTGAGATTGAGCAAATCCTGCGTGAATGGACAAACCCTATTTTGGAAGTCGCAGAGCTCGAACCGAGTGATGTCCAACTCTTTATAATTAACGATAGAAGTGTGAATGCATTCGTAGGAGGTGGACAACGTATCCATCTCAATGCTGGCCTCATAATGGCGGCCGACAATTCTGCTGAGGTTTTGGCTGTTATAGCCCATGAGACATGTCACATCGCTTGTGGGCACACAGTCACGCGGAGCCGAGCTGCTCAGGTCTCTTCACGGCCTGCTCTCATCTCAATCGGTCTGGGTGTGCTTGCGATTGCCGCCGGCGCGGCCGATGCAGGGGCTGCTCTTATCGCAAGTTCACAGCAGTTTGGTGCCTTAACTTTCTTTGTCCACACACGCGCTGAAGAGGCCATGGCCGATGCCGAAGCGATCCGTTATCTCACTGAATTGGGCTGGAATACCGGTGGAATTACCCATTTTTTCGATAAGAACCGATATCAGGAAGTTCTGTCGGAAGCACGTCGATACCCCTACTTTCGAACCCATCCTCTTGCATCACAACGAGTCCGAACAGCGCGCGCCCTGGCTGAGGACAGTGGCTTAGCCGACAAGCCGCTCGATCCAGTGCGAGAACGCCAATTTCACATGATGAAGGCTAAGTTTGTTGGATTTCTTGAGCCGCCTGCCCGCGTTTTCAATGAGTATCCACCGACCGACATATCAGCCCCGGCGCGATATGCACGAGCGATTTCTGCCATGCGTGTCGCCGATCACAAAACGGCGCTCCGCGAGATCGATCTACTAATCGAGGAAGAGCCAGAGAACCCATATTTTTATGAGCTCAAAGGTGATATCCTTATGGATGATTTTCGTGCAGAGGAGGCGGTTACCGCCTACGCGAAAGCCCGCGAACACCTACCCGATAATGCGCTTTTGAAAATCTCTTATGCACGCGCTCACATCTCACGTGCCGCGCCCGGCGATGTAAAAGCTGCAGAAGCCACATTGAGGGATGCTTTGGCAGTAGAGCCAAACAACGCCTTTGCATGGCGGGAACTTTCGATCGCATACGAGAAACAGGACAAACGCTCTCTCGCACAATTGGCGACTGCTGAGTCTCGTTATCATATCGGCGACTATCCGAATGCGCACAGATTTGCCTCCCGCGCGCTCCGCGAACTCCAACCTAATACGCCTTCTTGGCGACAGGCGTCGGATATCCGAAATGCGACAGACCCTGCCCTTCCAGAGAACGAAATCTACTGGCGTCGGCGCTGATCACATGATCGTTATGCATTAGGCCTTGTTGCTTCATGTCTGCGAAAGCATTTCGTAGCATGAAGTGCTGAAGATTCGTTTTGGAGCATAGTATGCAAAAATTCCTTCCTGCCGTTGTAGCGTTGGGCGTCATCGCGCTCACCCCGGCATGTGCGCAACAATCTGTAGAAGGCGTCAACAAAGACGCGGTCGAGCAGATCGTGCGTGACTATATTCTGGAAAACCCTGAGGTGATCGAGGAAGCCCTTATCGCCCTTCAGGCCAAAAGAGAAGCCGAAGCCGAAGAGGCCACCCGCGAAGCTTTCGCCGCCAATTCAGATGCCTTATTTAACACAGCGACCGACTATTCGATTGGTCCAGCGGATGCACCCGTTACCGTCGTTGAGTTTTTTGATTATCGCTGTGGATTCTGTAAGCGCTCAACAGAGTGGGCTATGGACCTTTCCGAATCTTATGATGGCCAAGTCCGGCTTGTCTTTAAAGAGCTGCCAATACTCTCAGCGGAAAGCGAGAAAGCGGCCCTCGCGGCGTTGGCGGCTGGCAAGCAAGACAAATATTTCGAAGCGCATGTGGCACTGATGGAACTCGATAACTCTTCAGGGTTCGACACAGAAGCGATCGATAGCGCGGTCGAAGCGGTTGGCGTCGATATCGCTAAAATGCGGGCTGATATGGATTCGGTGGACGTTCAGCGTCAGCTCGCTGAGATGCGCTCGCTTGCGCGTACGCTCGATATAACGGGGACACCTTATTTCATTATAGGGACGTCGCAGGTCCCAGGCGCTGACGAAGATGCCGTGCGCGCTCTGATTGATGCAGAGCTTGCGGCTTTA
>JBCCDF010000015.1:0-21935 GCA_039030935.1 Pseudomonadota bacterium
ATTCGCTGCGCCAAGCGCGCGCAAATTCTCAAAACGGACAACATTTGCTTCGACGCCGTCTTCAGCGGTTTCCGCAGAGCCACCGAGCGCTGTTGCGACAATCTCTTGTGGAACCGGTGCTGTGATGGAGACTTCATCTTCGACCCGAGACCAAAAAGGAATGGTAAAAGTCTCTACACGGATGTTTTTAAATCCAAGCTCACTGAGCTCTTGCGTTGCCCAGTCACGCGCGCGTTGCTCTTGTTCTGATCCAGCGAGCCTTGGCCCGACTTCAGTGGTGACATCTTCAACAAATTGAAGACCGATCGTGTCATTTAAGCTGCTTGCGATCAATCGTTCGACGGTTTTCTCCATATCAGGAGAGAGTATCGGTGCTTCTTGTGTCGGTCCGGCAGGGGCGGCCAGCAGCAAGGCTGCAGCTGCCATGAGTGCGCGCTTGGTCATGTCTTTCTCCAGTCTCCAAGGCTTCAATTAAATGAATAGAGACTTGCGTCCAGCCTGCAGCGGGGGTTGAATTGGAGAATGACTTCATCAACGACACTTCCGCCTCTGTCACTCAACCCAGATCTCGATCTCGATGCGCTCGCCACTGAGTATCGAGAGAAGAAATTTGTGCAGATCCCCGGAATTTTCTCCGAAGAAACCGCGCAGACGATCGCAAAGCTCTTGCGTGAACAGCTCCCTTGGCGGCTGATTTATATCGATCAAAACCAAGGTGTCGTGCAGCTCAGTCAAGAAGATGCCGGGCGCTTGGGGCCCCAGGAAATGCAGCGTCGTATGGCCCAGGTCATGCAGTTGGCGACCCGCAATATCGGGTTCTGCTATAAGGGTTATCATATGACGCAGGCTCTGGATGAGGGCCGCGATCCGGGTCATCCGGTTCATCAGATCACGAAATTTCTGACCTCACGCGAATTTCTTGATTTTGGGGAGCGTGTGATCGGGGTCACACCGCTCACTCAGATTGATGCACAGGCCAGTCTGTTTGATCGAGGGAGCTTTCTAACCCGACATGTTGATGAGGGCAGCCATAATGAACGCCGTGCGGCCTATACGCTGAGCTTTTGTCAGAATTGGCAAACTGATTGGGGGGGATTGCTGCAATTCATTGATCGCGAGACCACAGACGTGACAAGCGGCTGGGTGCCGCGCTGGAATACGCTGACCATTTTCGATGGCCGGGCGGTTCATAGTGTTAGCCCCATCTCCGGCTTTGCTGGAGATGGGCGCTATTCAATCGTGGGCTGGTTCAGGGACGATTGAGATGAGTGGGCTGGAGAGCTTTAAGCTGCGATTGCCTCAATGGCATGATTGGCGGCTTTCAGGGTGCCTTCTGCGTCAATCATAAGCTGATCAGCCGCGATGATCTCGACGTCATTGATGCCGATAAAGCCCAAGACGTGTTTGACGTATGGCGTCGCAAAGTCGATCTCTGAACCGGAACCCGTTCCACCGGATGTGATAACGATGAAGGCTTTTTTGTTTTCCAACAATCCGACCGGACCGTTTTCTGTGTAACGGAATGTTTTGCCAGCTCGTGCAATTTGGTCGATCCATGCTTTCAGAGCGGCTGGCACGCCGAAATTGTAGATCGGGACTGCAATGACGAGTGTATCTGCAGCTTCGATTTCGCCGATAAGCTCATCTGATAAAGCAAGCGTTGCAGTTTGGTCGTCGCTGCGGTTTTCAACGGGGGTAAAGTTTGCGTTGACCCAGTTCTCTGTGACGGCAGGCGGGGGCAATGTGCCGACATCGCGGTGGGTGACCGTGGTTGCGTCATGGCTTAGCCGCTGGACGAGTTTTTCCGAGAGGGCCCGCGATTGCGATCCATCGGTTCGGGCTGAGCTGTTAATGTGCAGGATGTGATTGGCCATTGATGGCATCTCCGTTTGTAGCGTGATACCAGCTTATGTAATTTATGCGCATAACTGTTCACAGTATTCGCAATCTGCAAACAGTTATGCGTAAATCGTATCAATTACTCCGACGTGCTCAGTGATGCGACCTGTGCGAGGATCACGTCATTTGATGGGCGCGTGCGGTAGCCTTCTTCGCGCAGAGTGGCCTGCACAGTTCCGTCTGTTCCGACAAAGATGACCGCCGGGTGTGGAATACCGTCAAAGCGACTGTCAGCAGGGACGTCTGCGTTGCGCAAATTGAAGCCATCAATGACGGCTGAGTCTGCATCAGACAAAAGCGTGTAGCTGAGGCCTTCCGTTTGCGCATAGGCGCTGAGAATGTCTGTGCTGTCATAGGTGACAAGGCTCAGAGGATAGCCGGCATCGGCCAATTGCGTCGCGATGTTGTTCAGATCGTTCGCCTGTGTTTTGCAGAATGGGCACCAGTCAAGTGAACGGGAAAAAACAAGAACCGCACCATTGCTTCCAGAAATTCCGGCGAGATCGGTCGCTGTTCCATCCGCTCGGACAGCCGTGATGGCAGGGGCCGCGCTGCCAATTTCAGGGCCGATAACAGAGGCTTCGGATGTAGGTGCTTCTACGACTTCAACCGTTTCGGCCGGGGCTTCTGCTTCAGCCGCTTGGGCGGGTTCGCTGTCTTGCGCGCAAGATGACAGAAGTGCCGTACTTGCGGCGGCGGTGATGACAAGAGAACGGATCATTGGTGGCTCCTAAAGGTTTCTGCCGCTGCCATAATCACCTTGGGGCTTTCGCGAAAGGATTATGAGGCAGGGCTCACGGGATTGTGAGTAAGGAATTTTATCACGGATTTTAACGTGAAACTGACACGTCGCCTGTATTGTGGCGCAATGACGAGAGGGCTTTCACTTTATCTGGATGTGCTGAGGCTGTGGGCCGCCTTTATGGTCCTTTTAGCCCATTGGGCGTTTCCGAGGTTTACTGGGGGCGACCATCTCTGGATGCGTCGCCATGATTTAGGGGGTGACGGCGTTGTTATTTTCTTTGTTTTATCGGGGCTCTTGATTTCCTTTGCTGCCGAGAGGCGGCGTGATGAAGGTGCTGGCTTGTTCGCGGTGGACCGGTTTTCACGGCTCTGGAGTGTCGCGATCCCAGCTCTCATCTTTTGCTATGTGCTGGATCTGATCGGGCAATCTGCCATGCCTGACATCTATGCCGCTGTTGGATATCAGGGCGGTGTTTCGCTGGAGGCTCTTCTATCAGGCGCGACGTTCACAAATCAGATCTGGTTCTGGAATATTCAGCCTGGATCAAACGGACCTTACTGGTCGCTTGGCTATGAAGCGTGGTACTACCTAATTTTCGCGCTGTTCTTTTTTGCGAAAGGGAATTGGCGTTGGGTTCTAGCGGGGACGGCTGCGCTTATAGCCGGGCCAAAGATCGCTTTGCTAGCACCGAGCTGGCTCATCGGGGTTTGGGTTTGGCAGGTCATTAAGTCAGGACGTTTGCAAGCGCTGTCCCGGACTCTTGCCTGGACCTTGTTGATTGCGCCTTTGGTCTTTTATTTCATTGCTCATAGCAGCTTTCTGCATTGGCAGCTTCGCGCAGTCAGTGAAGGATGGTTTGGACCAGAGGGGATGGCATTGCTTGGGCCCTCTGACACGTTTTTGTGGTCTGCTGTTCTGGGCGTTCTGACAGGCGCGCATGTTCTTGGAGCAGCGGCTGTGTTTTCCGGCGAAGCAAAGCCTGTGGGCGTTAAGCTTGAAACAGCTGTGCGTTGGGTCGCTGGCGGATCCTTCGCCCTTTACCTGATCCATTTTCCCGTGATGCATTTTGCGGGAGCGCTACTACCTGGTGGTATTGAAGACACTTGGAGGCAGGGTTTCTTGCTGCTGATACCCATTTTGGTGTCGTACGTGTTTGCAGAAGTTTCCGAGCGCAGGCGACCGGCTTTGCGCGCTTGGATGCGGCAGCAAGTTCAAAATGTTGGTTTATTGCAAAAGCTGGAAAAGTCGCGAGCTTAGGCCGCCGAAATAATCTTATGTAGCGTCCTCTGCACCTGGCCTGGCTTCCTGAAATTGTAATAAGACACGCCAGCCGCGCTGACTGCCCCGCATACCTGATCCGCGCTCGAAAACGGATTCCAGATAGACGGCATCAACAGTCAAATCATTTACGGCCTGAACCCCGCCTTCAGGTATGTATTCAATTTTATAGTCCATCGCCTCCGCTGTGCTCTGGTCTGTTATTTCCTTCGTCCAGTCTGCACCGATGCACTGGTCCATCAAAGCTGCGGCTTCATCGCGGATGCGCTCTGCTTCAGCTTTGTTGTCCTCATAGTCAAAGATGCCTGCTTCAAATAGCGTGCAGGAGACTGTGTAAAGGTCCACGTCGCGACCGAAAAAGCCTGACATGATGTTGGTCTGGCAGGGCGTATCGAGAAGCGTCACATCCGTCGTGAAGCGATCGTTTAAAGGGCGGTCCCCCAGCATTACGGGATCAGCGCGCAGAGTGGAGAAAGGAACAGCCTCGTTTCGGGCCTTTTTTATTATGCTTATGGCAGCGCAGGGCCCTGCATCTGCAGTGACTGACGGACTGTCGCCACTACAGGATGCAAGCATAAGAAGACCTGATGTGATGATGGCTGTCCGTTTCATGTATCACTCCTGTTTCGGAGATGTTTAGAGTGGATAAGAAAAAGCCCCATCCCCCCTAAGGGGGATAGGGCGTAGATTTCCCGATAGAACGTCGACTTAAGCGAGCGCTGGCTCGAGTTTCTTACAATCTTCGACGAGACCTTTAACAGCCGCGACAGAGGTATTGAACATTTCAGCTTCCTCATCGTTGAAATCGAACTCAACGACTTTTTCTGCGCCATTTGCGCCGATCAGCGTTGGAACGCCGACATACATGCCGTGGAGGCCATATTCGCCGTCACACCATGCCGCGGCTGGAAGGACGCGTTTCTGGTCGGAGAGATAGGATTTCGCCATTGAGATCGCGCTTTCTGCAGGCGCGTAATAGGCGGAGCCGGTTTTCAGCAAGCCGACAATTTCGCCGCCGCCTTTGCGGGTGCGTGTGACGATCGAGTCGAGTTTTTCTTGGCTCATCCAGCCTTGCTTGACGAGTTGTGGAAGGGGCAGGCCACCGACCGTCGAATGACGCACCATTGGGACCATGGAGTCGCCGTGACCCGCCAATGTCCAAGCATGGATATCGGCGACAGAAACGCCTGTGGCTTCTGAGAGGAAGTAAGCAAAGCGGCTGGAGTCGAGGACACCTGCCATGCCGACGACTTTGTTTGTTGGAAGGCCGGAGAATTGCTGTAGCGCCCAGACCATCGCGTCGAGTGGATTGGTGATGCAGATCACAAAAGCATTCGGCGCGTGAGCTTTGATGCCTTCGCCGACGGCTTTCATGACTTTCAGATTGATGCCGAGCAGGTCATCACGGCTCATGCCCGCCTTGCGGGGAACACCTGCCGTGACGATGCAGACATCAGCGCCAGCAATATCAGCATAATCCTGCGTTCCTTTCAGATCGACGGAGCTGTTATAAACAGGCGTGGATTCAGCGATGTCGAGCGCTTTGCCTTCCGGGATGCCTTCCTGAATGTCGAAGAGGACAACATCACCAAGCTCTTCGCGAGCGGATACGTGAGCGAGCGTGCCGCCGATCATGCCTGAGCCAATCAAAGCGATTTTTTTGCGGGCCATTGAAGGTCTCCTGTCTATCTTTTTCCAATTGCGCTGTCCCCTAAACGAGGCGAGCATATGTGGCAATGAGACTTTGGGTTTGGGGTGATTTTAGCGGCGGCTTTAAAGATTGATGGAGGATTGCCGCGGTCGCGCTGCATAAAACCCCGTTGACCCGTCGCCAAGAGTGCCGCTAGTCGCGCATGAAACATGGAAATAAGCCGGAAAGCGTTATGGCCAGCAAATACGATCCGCAGGAAGCAGAACCGAAATGGCGTCAGGCCTGGGCCGATGCTGAGCTGTTTAGGGCGAAAACGCCGCTAGAAGCGGGAGGGGCGCCTAAGGCCTATGTCCTAGAGATGTTCCCGTATCCATCCGGGCGCTTGCATATGGGGCATGTGCGCAACTATGCGATGGGCGACGTTGTTGCGCGTCACAAAAAGGCGAAGGGCTACAACGTCCTGCATCCGATGGGTTGGGATGCGTTTGGGATGCCCGCTGAAAACGCCGCCATGGAGCGCGGCGTACATCCGGGCGAATGGACCTATCAAAATATTGCGGCCATGAAGGCGCAGTTTGAGAAACTGGGTCTGTCGCTGGATTGGTCGCGCGAGTTTGCGACGTGTGATCCCGATTATTACGGTGAGCAGCAGCGCCTGTTCCTGAAGTTTATGGAGAAAGGCCTCGTCTACCAGAAGAAGGCCAAAGTGAACTGGGACCCTGTCGATAATACGGTCCTCGCCAATGAGCAGGTGGTTGACGGCAAGGGCTGGCGCTCCGGTGCTGCTGTCGAGCAGCGCGAGCTGGTGCAGTGGTTCTTTCGGATTACCGATTATGCGGAAGACCTGTTGGAAGAGGTGCAAAAGTTAGAGCGTTGGCCGGAAAAGGTCCGCACAATGCAAGCGAACTGGATCGGGCGATCTGAAGGTTTGCAGATGCGGTTTGAGTGGGCGTCCGATGAGCCTGACGGATATGAAGACGGCGTTGAAATCTTCACCACTCGTCCAGACACACTGTTTGGGGCGAGTTTTGTAGCCCTGTCGCCGGATCATCCTCTGACGATTGAACTGGCGGAAGGAAATTCCGAGTTGCAGGCCTTCCGGGCAAAGTGCGCTCAGATCGGTACGTCCGAAGCCGACATCGAAAAAGCGCCAAAAATGGGCTTTGATACCGGCTTGAAGGTCCAGCATTCGTTTACAGGCCAGACATTGCCTGTGTGGATCGCAAATTTTGTCCTGATGGGCTATGGCACAGGCGCCATCTTTGCTTGCCCGGCGCATGATCAGCGCGATTTTGATTTTGCTCGCAAATACGACCTGCCGATCCTGCCTGTGGTGAAGCCATCGGATAAGGACGCGGCCGAAGGGCTTTGGGTCCGCTCAGGTCTCGGTGATGATATGGACGCGGCCTATACCGGGCCCGGCGTCATTATGAACTCAGATTTTCTCGACACGCTGGAGATCGGTCCGGCGAAAACAGCCGCTATTGCAAGAATTGAAGAGCTGGCGCTCGGTGAAGGGACAACAAATTATCGCCTACGTGATTGGGGCGTTAGTCGTCAGCGGTATTGGGGCTGTCCGATCCCTGTGGTGTATTGCGAAGAATGCGGAATTGTGCCGGTTCCTGAGGCTGATTTGCCCGTAAAACTCCCGGATGATGTGAGCTTTCAATTGCCGGGCAATCCACTGGCGCATCATCCGACTTGGAAACACTGCACCTGCCCGGAATGTGGTGGGCCAGCAACGCGCGAGACCGACACGTTGGATACGTTTAATGATTCCAGTTGGTATTTTGCGCGGTTTGCCAGTGTCGATGATCCGGCAGAGCGGGCGTATTGGCTTCCGGTTGATCAGTATGTTGGCGGGGTTGAGCACGCGGTCTTGCACCTGCTTTATGCGCGGTTCTTTACAAGAGCGATGCGCGATGTGGGTGAGCTTGACCTGCCAAGTGGGGAGCCGTTTGCGGGCCTATTTACCCAAGGCATGGTGACCCATGAAACCTACCAGTCAAAGGATGGGAAATGGCTGGAGCCCGCTGCGGTAGAGCGGCGTGGCGATGAGGTGGTTGAGATTACGACTGGTGACCCGGTCGAGGTCGGCGACATCGTTAAAATGTCGAAGTCGAAGAAGAATGTCGTCGACCCTGATGAGATTATCGCGACATTTGGGGCCGACACAGCGCGCTGGTTCGTCCTGTCGGATAGCCCGCCAGAGCGCGACATTGAATGGACACAGGCAGGCGCCGAGGGCGCTGCGCGCTTTGTTCAGCGGGTTTGGGCAGTCTTCGATGAGCTGCCAAATACAAAGCCCGGAGCGCCTGAAGGCAAAACCGATCTTAGACAAGCGTCCCACAAAGCTGTTGCTGCGATTGATAAGGCGATTGAAGAATTTCGCTTTAATGCTGCCATTGCAGAATTCTATACGTGGCTAAACGCGATTAAAAAGGGCGCTGGTGAAAGCGAAACCAATCGCTATGAGGCAGCGAGCATGCTGGCGAGATGCTTGCCCCCTTTCATGCCGCATTTGGCGGAAACATGTTGGGCCCGTATTGGTGGCGTCGGCTTTGTTTCAGAGACAGCCTGGCCTGAGATTGATGCTGCGCTCACTGTTGATGACACCGTGACCTTGCCAATCCAAGTGAATGGCAAGCGCCGGGCTGAAATTGCGGTATCGAAGACGGCAAGCAAGGATGAGATCGAACAGATCGCCATGGCAGCGCCTGATCTTCAAAGCCACATTGAAGGCAAGATGCCGAAGAAAATCATTGTCGTTCCGGGCCGGATCGTGAATATCGTTGTGTAGTGCCATAAAGGACCCACGCCCTATGAAGCTGAATGTTTTCGCTGCCGTCGCTCTCGCGCTCACTATGACGCTGAGTGCGTGTGGATTTCAGCCTTTGTATGCAAGCAGTGAGGGTTCCGGTCCGATCGTGGTCGAAGAGATTGAGGGCCGCACCGGTCATGCCTTGCGCAAGGCCTTGATCCAAGAGCTTGGTCCGGGTCTTCCTGGCCTTGAAGGGGGCGCGACTTTAACCGTCATTCTCGATGATAGCTTGCGCCGCCTTGCCTTGCGTCCGGATGAAGCGGCCTCGCGTACAGATGTGATCGGTGAGGCGGAATATGTTCTTGCCATGGCAGACACAGCCATCAGCGGCGAAGTCAGAGCCGAGACCGCCTATAATGTTCCGGATGCTCCGTTTGCGGACATTACCGCGCAAATCGATGCAGGTGAGCGCGTCATGACGATCCTTGCGCGCAGACTTGTCGATGATATGCGTCTTAAATTGGCCGAGACTGAATGAAGCTTTCTGGCAATAGCGCGGCGCGGTTCGCGAAAAAGCCCGATGCCAATATTCCCCTCGTATTAATCTTCGGGGACGATGAGGGCGTTGTGAGCGATTTGGCTAATGACCTCATTGGTGCTTGGCGAAAGCAAAATCCCGCAAATGTTATTACTCTCGATGAAGACACGGTGAAGCGGGATCCGCCTGCCTTGTTTGATGCTTTGGAGGCGCAGTCGCTGTTGGGTGATGGAACAATTTTACGGCTACGCACAAGCGGTGAGAAGCTTTTTTCGATCCTGAAAGATGTGTTGGCCCTCCCGATTGAGCGGGTGGCGGCGAAACTGATCGTGCAAAGCGGGGTTCTCAATACACGCTCAAAAACGCGAACAGCCTTTGAAGCAGGATTAAACAGTGCAGCCCTGCAGGTTTTCGCCGATAGCGACGCAGATGTCGCGGGTCTCGTCCGTGTCACGCTGGACGAGTCCAATGTCACGATTGAGGATGACGCGCTCGCCTTTTTCGTGGCTGGCTTACCGGGGCATCGAAGTTTGGCGAATGCTGAAACCGAGAAATTGGCGATTTATGCGTATGATCTCGATCGTCCGGTTTCGATCAAAGATGTTCGCGCCCTCTGTGAAACGAATGCGGACGAAGATGTTTATACGGCGGTGCAATTTGCGCTGTCGGGGGCCTCTGATTTGGCTCAAGCAGAATTGGATCGCGTGGTTGATGCCGGGCTCTCGGCCATCGGCTTGCTTCGAGGGTTTGAGCGCGAGGCGAAACAGATGCTGAGCGCCCGCGCTTTGCAGGGGGCCCGGGGCGGCGGCAATGTCGGAAAACAAATGAAGCCGCCCATTTGGCCCAATCAGTGGCCTGCTTTTGAAGCACGCTTGAAGCTCTGGCCGGTTCCGCTTCTGGTGCGATTGTTGGAGCGCATCCACGATATGGAGGAGATGGCGAAATCGCCCGGCGGCGCGGGATTGGCGGATGCTGCCGTTCGCGAGTTTTTTACAGGCGTGTATCGTTCTGCTGAGGCGCGTAAGCTTGCCTGAACTGGATATCACATTTCAGCCCTCGCCGAATTTTAATGACCGCAAAGCCGATGTGAGCCTGCTCGTCTTGCACTATACCGGCATGGAGACGGGCCAAGCCGCACTAGAGCGAATGTGTAATCCGGCGGCCGAGGTTTCAGCCCATTATATGGTTTGGGAGGATGGCCGCATTGTGCAGCTGGTGGGAGAAGACAAGCGTGCTTGGCATGCGGGCGTGTCGAGCTGGCGGGGGCAAACGGATCTGAATTCAAGGTCGATTGGTCTTGAGATCGTGAATGGTGGCCATGATTGGCCCTTAGAGGATGGGACCTTACCGCCCTATCCCGATGTACAAATCAAGGCTGTGATTGACCTGTGTCAGGGAATTTTGGAGCGTTGGCCCATTCCTCAAACGGGCATTGTCGGGCATTCGGATATCGCGCCAGAGAGAAAAGACGATCCGGGAGAGCATTTTCCTTGGCATAGGTTGGCAGATGCTGGGGTTGGCCTTTGGCCAGAGAGAGCAGCGTCGGACGCTCTCAATCTTATAGGGCGTGGACTTGGACGGAGCGATAAAGGGGAGGCTGTGTCCCGCTTACAGGGGCTCCTCTTGGGCATCGGTTATAAGATAAAGCAGGACGGCGTTTTTGGAACGTCAATGGAAGCCGTTATTCGGGCTTTTCAACGGCGCTGGGTCCCCGATCAGATATCTGGTTCAGCAGATTTAGGCACGTTGAGAGTGATTGCGGCCGTCCATGAGCTTTATGCAAATCAAAACTGATGCGTCACTCTCTTTCCAGCGCGTGTGATTTCCGATAGTCGTTGCAAAAGCAACTAATTTTGAGGGATGCTTATGTCTGCTACTGTTCACCTCGCCATTCCTGCTGGCGATCTACCAAATACGCTGAAATTCTATACGGAGGTGCTGGGTTGTACGACCGGAAATTTCGAAGAAGGTCGATGGATTGATGTGAACTTTTGGGGCAATGAGTTGACGTTGCACCAGAGTGAAGAACAGCTGCCGAGCGTCCGACACGATGTCGATATGGGCGCTGTCCTTGTCCCGCATTTTGGGATTCACCTGTCTCAAGAAGACTTTGATGGCGTCAAAGAGCGTATCGCTGAAGCAGGTCTTGAATACATTGATGATCCCTATCGCCGTTTCAAAGGCGACAAATTTGAGCAGGAAACCTTCTTCATCGCTGATCCGAACAATAATGTGCTCGAGATCAAAAGCATGAAGAACCCGGAGGTTCTATTCGACACCGAATAGCAAGACTCGCATCATGAGATCATTTGTTCTATAGCGCGCTGACCAGACGGCTGGGCAGTCGCTGGTATGCTGGTAACGGCATGCTGGAGGAAAGTCCGGGCTCCATGGAGACAAGGCGGTGGATAACGTCCACCCGGCGTGAGCCGAGGGAAAGTGCCACAGAAAGCAAACCGCCTCAGCGATGAGGTAAGGGTGAAAGGGTGGGGTAAGAGCCCACCGGGGCTTCGGCGACGCGGCCCGCATGGTAAACCCCGCCTGGAGCAAGACCGAATAGGGGATGCGCATGGGCTGTCTCTGGCCTGCGTCCCGGGTGTGTCGCGTCAGGCGTGTGGTAACACACGTCGCAGAGGAATGGCTGCTCATCCTTCGAAAGAAGGGGGACAGAACCCGGCTTACAGGCCGTCTGGTATTTATCTCCTATTTTTGATGCAGTGGATCAAAAGTAGAAGATAAATGAATCTGGATAAGCGGGTTAGGTTTTTTGATGAGGCGCTAAGCGCTTCGCGCACGCCTCATAAAGCGGGTTCCGGTCTGGCTTCGCCAGCCTATGAACCAAGCTCAGGGCTGTGGTGCTCTTGCGTTAACGCTTTTACCGGAGGATGGTCACGCAAGCGTTTGGGAGGAGCAGATGCTGAAGACATTTCTGTATGGCGTTGGGGCGTTATTTGCCGCGCTGGTTCTTACGGTGGTCATCGTTATAGTCCGTACACTGAATTATGGTGGAGTACCCGCCAGTGTGCAAGAGATTGCGCTGAAGAGTGTTGCCGAGTTTGATGATGATTTAATCGCCGAGCGGCTTGGTGAGGCCATCCGCTTTCGCACCATCACAGTCGCTCCCGGTGATCCACGTCCAGGTCTGGAAGGCCCATGGCTGGACATGCAAGACTGGATGGAAGAGACGTATCCAAGTTTTCACGCCGCCGCAATCCGGGAGACTATCCCTGGCGGATATAGCGTGCTCTATACTTGGCAGGGTCGTGATGCTTCGCTCGCGCCGCTGCTCTTGATGGCGCATCAGGATGTGGTGCCTGTGAATATAGGCACTGAGGACGACTGGGATGCTCGACCATTTTCCGGAGCAGTTCAGAATGGTTTTATCTTCGGGCGAGGTGCGATCGACGATAAAGGGTCAATGGTTGGTCAGTTCGAAGCGCTGGAACGTCTCGCAGTTGATGGCTTTCAGCCGCGCCGCACCATTCTGTTTATGCTGGGTCATGACGAAGAAGTGTCTGGATCCGGTGCTGCAGCAGGCATCGAGCTTATCCGGTCGCGAGGCATGGTCCCTGCAATGGTTCTGGATGAGGGCTTCATGGCGATTGAAGCGAATCCACTGACCGGCAATACGCTTGCCTTTATCGGGGTTGCAGAGAAAGGGTATATTACGATTGAAATCACAGCGAGCGCCCAAGGCGGACATAGTTCAACGCCGCCTCGTGATAGCGCAACGATCAGGCTGTCGCGCGCTCTTTTAGCGCTGGAAGAGAACCAGATGCCGTCTGATCTATCCAAGGAGCCTATCAAAACACTTCTTGCGTCTGCGGCCCCCGATATGCCTTTTGTGCAGCGCATGGCGTTTGCAAATCAGTGGCTTCTCGGGCCTGCAATTGAAGGCGCGGCCGCGAAGAGCGCCCCTCTAAATGCGATGATCAGAACCACGACAGCACCAACCATGTTGGTCGGTTCTGCTAAAGAGAACGTTCTTGCCCAGCGTGCAATTGCGATTGTGAACTTTCGTATTCACCCAAACGATACTGAAGAAGATATTATCGCGCATGTTAAGCGTGTCACATCTGGCATTGAGGGTCTGACTATTGAGCGTGGTCGAAGTGGTATTCGCGGTGCCGGGGCATCACCAGTTAGTCCAATGGATAATCGCGCTTATGCTGTTCTGCATGCGGTTGCAAAGGATGCAACAGGTGGGGCAAGCGTAGCCCCCGGTCTCGTCTTGGGTGCCACTGACAGCCGGTATGCCAATGCCATCACTGATAATGTTTACCGCTTCATGCCGGCGCTTATGAGTCTGGATGAGCTTTCTGGCTTCCATGGCACGAATGAACGGATCAGCGTTGAAAATATGGGGCGTTTGGCAAGGGGTTATACGCAAATTGTCTTGGCCATGGATGAGGGGGATTAGGCTTTAATTCTCGCTCGGTTGTCCCATAGCGCGCATCATGAAGAGCGGGATTGAGCCGCGCTCTGTCATCACCCAGTCGAGTGGGATATCATGCGGCTCTGCTGGAACGACCTCGATTTCCTGGGCTTGAAAGGCAAGGCCACAGACAAAGGCGCGCCCTTTTTCTCTTAGACGCGCGATGGTGCGGTCATAGTGGCCCTTACCATAGCCGAGACGGTTGCCTTCGCGGTCGAAGGCCAAAAGTGGCGTTATAATCAGCGTTGGGTGGACTTCAGGGACTTCATGGAAAGGCTCAAGCAAGCCGAAGTCAGCCTTTTCGAGTGGATCACCGCGTTTATAGTGGCGGTAGATCATTGATCCGTCTTTAAGGACGCAGGGCAGACAAAGACGAGCGCCCGCCTTTGTGAGCTTGTCCATCAGCGGGCGCGGATCAATCTCGCTCCCGATTGGAAGATAGACACCAACATTTAGTCCATAGCGTTCAAGGAGTTTGAGCGGGAATTTATCGGCGAGCGCTTCGCCAGCATCAGGGTCTCGCGCGGCCAATTCTTCGCGTAGAGCCTTCATCTGTGTACGGAGTTCTTTCTTTTCCCGGTTCATGCGGGCTCTAAATCGGAGTCTTCAGTGATGTCTGATAAGCCGACCAGTGCACGTGCGTAAGCGCGAGCGGAGAAGGGCTGCAAATCTTCTGCTTTTTCACCGACACCGACAAAGTGGATTGGGAGTTCGTGCGCTTCTGCAACAGCAACGAGAACGCCACCTTTTGCTGTTCCGTCCAGCTTGGTCATAACAATACCAGAGACGTCAGCAGCTTCTCGGAAGGCTTCAACTTGGCTCAGCGCATTTTGGCCGACAGTTGCATCGAGAACGAGGATCACATCATGTGGGGCAGTGTCATCAAGCTTGCGTGTGACGCGGACGATCTTCTCTAGCTCAGCCATAAGCTCTTTCTTATTCTGAAGGCGCCCGGCCGTATCGACAAGAACAAGATCGATACTCTCATTGCGGGCTTTCTCGATCGCTTCATAAACCAATCCTGCCGCATCTGCGCCAGGCTCTTTCGCAAGAACAGGAATTCCGGCGCGCTCTCCCCAAACTGTGAGTTGCTCGATGGCGGCGGCGCGAAACGTATCCCCGGCAACAAGAAGCGCTTTTGCGCCCTGTTCTTGTAATTTGGACGCGATCTTCCCGATGGTGGTGGTCTTACCCGATCCGTTGACGCCGACAAAAAGTACGACCCGTGGCTGTGTCCCGTCAGACCAGTCGACGATTTCCTCGCGCGGTCCCATTATGGCTTCAATCTCATCTGCGAGCGCAGCTTTAATCTCATCGCCTGTCACATCCTTATCCATGCGCGACTTCGCAAAGTTGGCGACGATCCGTGAGGTGACGGTCCCACCCATGTCGGAGGTTAGGAGAATGTCTTCGAGATCTTCAAGCGCTTCGTCGTCAAGCCTGCGTTTTGTGAATAGGCTTGAGATGCCCTCGCCCATTTTTGAGGATGATTTTGCAAGACCGGATGTCAGCTTTGTGAAAAATCCAGATTCTGAAACTTCCGCATACGGATCAGGTTCTCCACGCGCAATGACAGCCTGACGCTCTGCTTCTTTGCGGGCGCGCTCTTCGGCGAGTTCTTGGCGCAGGGCTTCATCGGCGCGGCGTTGCTCCAGTAAAGCAAGTTCGGCTTTCGCTTTCTCTTCTTGGGCCCGTCGCTGTTCTTCGGCCTGTCTTGCCACTTCGGCTTCTTGAGCCAGACGTGCTGCTTCTTCTTCAGCGCGTTGAGCGGCCTCTAACGCAGCGGCGTCCGCTTCTGCTTTCGCTCTCGTTTCAGCAGCGACGCGCTCAGCCTCAACTTTTGCAGCTTCGCGTTGCTTTGTCTCTTCAGCCAGACGCGCTGCCTCTGCTGCGGCTTCAGCCGCTTCACGCTTTTGACGCTCTTCCCAAGCAGCATTCGCCTCGGCGACTTTACGTTCAATCTCTGCTTGTTCAGAAGCTTTTCGTGCCGCCTCTTCGTCAGCAAGACGTTTCGCTTCCGCGTCTGCGGCTTCTTTGGCAGTGAGCTCTTCTTCTGACAGTTCCGGATGGACCATGTCCGCGCCAGCAGCCAGCGCGTCTTCTTTTTTCTTTTTCTTACCAAACCAGAGGATCATGCCGCGACTGCCATCAGTTTCTTATCATCGTGCCCGACTATACGCGCGGTGTAGACACGTCCAGCTTCGGTATCTTTGAGGTCTGTCATGCAAACCGGGGTAAAGTCTGGTAAACGCCCGATGTTTTTTTGCTCAATCAGCACGTTAGTGACCGAGTGTTTATGGGTATCGAGATGGTGAATAAGCGCGGTCTTCGCGTGCTGACGTAACCTTGCGGCACGGTCCTTGATTACCGCTTTCTCAACTTGCGGCATACGCGATGCTGGCGTTCCGGGGCGGGGGCTATATGGGAAAGCGTGAACAAAAGCGATTTTACACTGATCAATCAGGTCCAGAGTATTCTCAAAAGCGGCGTCACTTTCAGTAGGGAAGCCAGCGATCAAGTCCGCGCCAAGGGCGATATCCGGCCTGACCCTCCTTAAACGATCGCTCAAAGCAATGGCATCGTCTCTCAAATGACGGCGCTTCATCCGTTTAAGGATTAAATTGTCCCCATGCTGAAGACTTAAGTGCATGAAGGGTGCAAGGCGTGGCTCTGCCATGACCTCAAAAAGGGCTTCATCCATTTCGATCGCATCGATGGATGAAATGCGCAGTTGTTTTAGTTCCGGTACAAGCTTCAGAATTCGTTGAACAAGGTTTCCAAGCTTCGGTTCGCGCGGAAGGTCTTGCCCCCAACTGGTCAGGTCAACCCCTGTCAGTACGACTTCGTGATGCCCGGTTTGGACCAGCCGTCTGACCATGTTGACGACTTCACCTGCCGGGACAGACCGGGAATTACCGCGGCCATAAGGGATGATGCAGAAGGTGCAGCGATGATCGCAGCCATTCTGAACTTGTACATAGGCGCGAGCGCGGCCTTCCATGCCATCAATCAGATGCCCGGCTGTTTCTTTCACCGACATGATGTCATTGACGCGGATTTTCTCGCTGTCACCCAACAGGCTAATCGGCTTCCATGTCTCCGCTTGCATTTTTTCATGATTGCCAATGACGCGGTCGACTTCGGGCATTTCTGCGAACATCTGCGCGTCGACCTGCGCGCCGCAACCGGTCACGATGATGGGGGCGTCAGGGCGGTCCCGCTTGGCGCGGCGAATGGTTTGGCGGGCTGTGCGCATAGCCTCTGATGTCACGGCGCACGTGTTAACGATCACCGCGCCTTCGAGGCCCGCTTTTTCAGCATGGCCGCGCATCACTTCGCTCTCATAGCTGTTCAGACGACAGCCAAGCGTGATGACCTTTGAGGGTCTGGATGAGGATTGGGGTGCGGACATTTCTGATATGTTGCGCTTTGTTGGGTCTGCGGCAAGAGGTCAGACCTCCATGACGTGTTCCAATTCAACGGGTCCCGTCATAATGACATGGTCGCTGGCTTCATCCCAGTGAATGATCAAATCGCCGCCATCAAGAATCAATTTGGCTTTGCGATCAGTTTTTTTAGCTCTCGCGGCGCAGACAAGGGCCGCACAAGCCCCTGTTCCACAGGCTTTTGTCAGGCCAGCACCACGTTCCCAGACGCGCAATCGAATCGTTTCACGGTCAATAATCTGTGCGAAGCCGACATTGACGCCTTCTGGAAAGACCGGGTGCCATTCGATCAGGGGACCAATCGCAGGGATATCTAAGGCTTCAACGTCGTCGACGAAGAAGACAGCGTGCGGATTCCCCATGCTGACAACGGCTGGGCGGGAGAGATACGGATTGTCCATCGGTCCGATTTTCACATCGACACCGCGTACATCCATTTTCTCAGAGAGCGGAATGTCCTCCCACCCTAAGAGTGGTGAGCCCATATCAACGCTGACGAGTCCGTTTTCCGCGCGATGCCCTCGCAAAATGTCCGCTTCGGTTTGTATGCGGATTTGATCGCGGCCGGCCTCTTCAAGCAAAAGGTGGGCGACGGCGCGTGTTCCGTTTCCGCAGGCTTTAACCTCGCCACCATCGGCATTCCAGATGCGCAGAAAGGCATCCGCTCGTAAGTCCTGCTCGATCGACATCACCTGATCGGCTTGCATGGTTGCTGCAATGTCGCGGATTTGAGCCTCTGAAGGTGCAAATTTGGTCTGGCGCGCGTCAAAAACCGCAAAAGCGTTTCCCGCTCCATTCATTTTCCAAACACGCATAAGGGCTCCATTTCAAGCAGACGGCTAGGTATCACAACACACGCAAAGCAAAAGCTTTATTTCGGCAGTCGTGTTGCAGAGAGCCAAGCGCCAACCTGTGCGAGCGCTGCGGCAATCAGGAAAACCTGCGTCACCCAGCTTTGCACAATGATGGCCAAAATCGCGAGGCCTGCAGAGGCTGTTTGAACACGCACATCGCTCATCAGATAGCCTGCAAACATCCGTTTCTCGTCGATCTGAGGCAGAGTTATGTGTCGCCAGATGCGGTCCATTCCCGGCGGTCCGAAAGCGTCCTGCAAATCACGTGGATCTGTAATCCCTGAAAGCTCCGCGAGCTCTCTCGGGCCGGTCATCTGCCACTCAACACGCCTGCGAAGCTGAGTTGACTGAATAAACCGAATGAACGCTGAAATCAGCGTTGCCAGCGCAATTGCATAGAGTGAAAGGCCATAGAGCGGTGCATTCATGAGCGGGAATATAAGAACGGTAAGACCACTCTGCCAGAGGCTTTAAGGAAGGGTTGCCCCCCAAGATGGTGTCAAAAAATCACGGCGGCAGGTCTCTAAAAGCGCCCGAATGTTGCTTTCTAGTTCCGTTAGATCGACAGAATTTGAGGCCGTAGGGGTTAGCAAGAGTGTCTCTAAAGCGTCGGCACTGAGTTCAGTCTGCATACATGAGCGCGCCGATGGCACATTATCAAAGTCATGCGCGCTATACGCCTCAGCGAGCCAATGACGCATTTTCGCCAGAGCGTGCCAGTAAGTGATAAGATCCGCAGGATCGATGGCTCTCTGCGCTGCCCGTGACGCTTTGATTTGTTCGAGTTGGTTTTCGCAGATTCCAATTTTGAAGTTTGTATTTCTAGATTGGCTGATGATATCGCATCTCTCGACCGCTCTTGCGCTGACACTGGCGAGGTCATCAAGCGATTCAAGTGGCGACGGAGCCAGTGTGAGTGGTGTTAAACCCGGCACATTGGTTTCGGTCCTGCATTCTGGAAGTGAGAGTTTGAAGTTTTCGACTTGCTGGGCGAATTCCTTGGCATCCTGCGGATGCAATAGTGTTGGATTGATCTCCCTCAATTGCTCCCAACGCTTTTCCAAGATTGCACAAGAGGCATCGATAGGGCTGTTTGTCTCAAGAGCGTCCTCATAAATGGCCTCGGAATAGGCGGCCCCCGTGATCGCGCGATAGAGGTAAAGTTCAGATTTTGCTTTGGGCGTTACAAATGTTGTGACTGTATTTGTCTGCAGAAGGGCCTGATGAACTTTTTCGCATGGTTCGCGATACTCGCCATAAAGGTCGTCATAGGCGGTGATGCATGGCTCAATCCTCCAGAGAAGCTCATCGCGGATCGACATCCCTCCAAGGCGTAGTGGTGGCGCGAAGGGCTTAAACTGGCGGACACAGTCTTGGCTTTGGTCTCCAACACTTGAGATGATGTCCGGGGCATCTTTGTAGGCTCTTGTGTTTTCAGGCATGGCCTCAAAGGCCCGGTGCGCGGTGGTTGTCGCACGACAGGCGATCACTTCATTCTCAGGCTCATTAAGGGTGATGTCGCCCGCGCGAAGCACTTCGATCATACCGATATTGAAGTGATAGGCTGCGATGTCATCATAGGTCGGACTGCGAAGGTCCTCGAAAGCCGATTGCAGGGATTGGCGTTTTAAGCTGCAATGTAGAGCGCGACTGACAGGGTCTTCTATAAGGCGTCCGTTTCCATCAGGGATAGGAATGACTGGGCGATCTTGAGCGCAACTTAAAGCGATGGCGTGTGCCTTTATTTCAAAGGCTGACCAATCGGTGACCTGACTTGAGGTTGGAAATGCTGCGTAAAACCCGATCAGGAAACAAGCTAAAAGTCGCATGATATCTCCCTTTGTGAGATTATTATCAGCAAAGCGTGTGAGACACTATAACCCTTAAGGGTGATCGCTGGTTTGAGGCGCGTTAAGCCAGACGCTCCCAAAGATCATGATCGGCGCGTATACCATTAATCTCCAGATACTTTTCAGCACGCCCAATCAAACGAAATTTAAGGTGCCGGAGCAGAGTGGCGCTGCGGGCATTTTCAGGGATACAAGCGGCCTGTACTCTCTCTAACTCTGCCTCAGTCAGTATGTAGGTGCAGCCGGTTTCTACGATTTCAGACATTAGTCCTTTGCCTTGATAGGCCTTTGCGATGGAATAGCCGAGCTGTGCTGATTGTGACGGGCCTCTTAGAACATTGGTGAAGTTGCAGACGCCGATAATGTCACTTTTTGTCTTGAGACGGGCAACCAAGCGCAGGGAATAGCCCTCTCTTGCATCCAACTGCGCCTTACGGGCGCGCTTTCGCCAACTGCGGACGTCATGGAAGTCGCGTGGTCGAGCGGGTTCCCACGGGTCTAAATGGGCGGCATTCTCTTTATAGTATCGAGAGACCGCATCCGCATCGCGCTCATGCAAGAGCGTTAGGACTGTGCGGGTCGTCTCAAGGCGCATCGGTCTCTAAACTGGGATCGCAGCCCAGTAATCGAAATCGAGACAGACACCAGGCGCGTATTTGCCGTCTTCTGTGCGCAGGGCGAATTCACCCGGATCCTGATCTTTGACGGCGACAAGACGGAGCCTCAATGCGCCGACTGTGTCTGAAAGTTGGGTTTTTTCGAGCACTTCGCTCCACGCATAGAGCGTGTCCCCAGCGAACAGAGGCCCGGTATGGGTCCCGCCATTGATGGCAAGCATTTCTGAGGCGTTCGTGAGTCCATTGAAAGAAAGAGCGCGCGCGATTGAGATCACAACGCCACCGTAGATCAGCCGTTTCCCAAACCGGCTTTGCTTTTGATTGTGCCCATCGAAATGAACTTTCGCCGTATTTTGGTAGAGGCGTGTTGCGATCTGGTGCTCGGCTTCTTCAACCGTCATTCCGTCGACATGATTGATTTTCTCCCCGACCGCGTAATCTGCGAACCGGTGCGGTGACCCAGACAGCGTGTTGTCCCAATCTTCATAAGACCAATGAGCATCGAAGTGTTTGGGATCAACAGCGTCTGGAAGCTCGGGGATCACTGTTTCTGGGGCAGGAGAGGCGTAGTCACGCTTATTGACCATGACCCATCGGACATAGGAGAGAACCTCTTCATCTTTTTGATTGAGCCCTCGCGTGCGGACATAGACAACGCCGGTTTTGCCGTTTGAGTTCTGTTTGACGCCGATCACCTCTGAGATCGCTCTCAACGTGTCACCGGCATACACCCCGATCGGAAAGCGTCCTTCCGCATACCCTAAATTAGCGACAGCATTCAATGAGATATCCGGCACGGTTTTGCCAAAAACAACGTGAAAGGCGAGCAGAGGATCCACGGGTAGCCTATCAAAACCGTTTGCTTTGGCGAATTCCGCAGAGCTATACATCGCGAAGCGACTTCCCGTTAAGCCGCGATAGAGCGCGATATCACCCTCGCTCACTGTGAGGGGTGTGGCATGGTTTAGGACCATCCCGACGTAAAAGTCTTCAAAATAATGGCCGGAAAAGGATTTCGATGAGTGCTCTGTCATGGCGCTCACCTATGGGCGTGACCCTTGGCGGTCAAGGCGGAGATGAATACTTGTTTTAAGTTTCTAGACCAGGCCGAAATCCATCGTCACCATCTCGGCAGTTATCGAGTAAACTGATTGCCCGCCAGAAATTATCGCTGTCATGAATGGTGGGAAGATAAGGGCGAGGACGATCAGGCTCGCAAAGCTCACGCTTATGAAGCGGGCTTCCGGACTACGCGCCATATTTGGAAGTGCCCGCGGCCCATAAGCAACAAGCTGCGGCCCAAACAGCAAGAGGGCAGACAGCATAAGCAAAACGATGGCAATGATCTGGAGAACGAGCATGAGGCACCTTTGTTAGAGATTGCATTATGGCGCATCAGACTTGAAATATAATGACGGAAGTCTTTGAAATTTCATCGACCCAGTGTCGATGATGGGACGGTTTTCTACGCCGAATATATCTGCCGCTAAACCTTGTTTTATGGCGACTTTCGATCTACGCCTGAAGCATGTCGAGTGTCATTATAGCGCCATCAATTTTATCCGCGGATTTCGCTGAATTGGGCGAGGAAGTCAGGCGAATTGATGCGGCTGGCGCGGACTGGATCCACATCGATGTGATGGACGGTCACTTTGTTCCAAACCTGACATTCGGCCCGCCCGTCATAAAGAAACTTCGTCCGCATACGGATAAAGTTTTCGACGTGCATCTGATGATCTCGCCTGTGGATGCTTATATCGATGATTATGTCGATGCCGGCGCAGACCGCTTGACGGTCCATGCCGAAGCCGGTCCGCACACGCATAGAACACTCCAGGCCATCAGGGGTGCAGGCTTGAAG
>JBCCDF010000016.1:0-21263 GCA_039030935.1 Pseudomonadota bacterium
CAAAAGCGGATATTAGCTGCGAAACGAAGCCAGCGATGCTACTTCAGTTTTCGCTCTCTAGACTCAAAAACCACCGAAATTATACTCTACAGCATGCGAGTCATAGCACAAACAGCAGGTAACCTGATCAACGCGTCTCTTGATCGTGCGATAATGATCTATTCCGAATTGCAGCCTCAAGAGCTGTCGCTGCGCTCATCACTTGCGTCGTACAAATCCGTCGTCGCCGGCGTCGAGCATTATCGCCTGGGCTCAGACCAAATTTCGCTCGGTGCGAAACAGGCATTTCTCGCACCAGCTGAGGAAGATATCTCTGTTCAAATTGATCGAATGACCAAAGGACAATGCCTCTACTTCAAGCCTCAAGAGTTATTCACTCACATCGCTGGCGCCCGGTCAGCAAGCTTGGAAGAAGACTATTCTTTCACCCATGACGTTTTCGGGTTGAGATTGCCAAAGGTCACGGATCTTCCCAGGGCGCATAATGGTATATTGGATCACAGCGATCTCGATGCCTTTCTCTTCGCATTGGCGACACAGCTGGTTCGGACGCAAAGGCTCACCCGGTCTATCAATCTCCAGCGCAGCGCCAATGCTATTGAATTGGTCGCTCGCCTCGAGACGGCGCGTGGTTTTATTTTGGACAACCTCGAACAAACTTTGACTCTCAATGAGATAGCTAAAGCCGCCTGTTTATCTCGCTATCACTTATCGCGGCAGTTCTCATCAGCTTACGATTTACCACCCTTGCGGTTCCATCAATACCATCGACTTCGACGGGCCAAAAAACGACTAGCGAAGGGCGAGAGTCCAACAGCGATTGCGCAATCTCTGGGCTTTTCCGAATTGGCGGCATTTTCGCGCGCTTATAAACGCGTTCATGGCTGCCCACCGTCCGTGCATTCAAGCAATATTGGTCAATCTCACTGAACGTCGTGTCTTCTAGAAATCGACTGTGCGACGGTTGGTATTGGATAGCTCAGTGATGACGAAAGATTGCTTTGGAATATTGAATTTAGATGGTGTTGGAAGAGCCGGATTCGCCTGGCGTGTTCTCTGTATGGCGATCGCTATCGTCTGCATATCTGTCGCTGCGGACGCTCAACCTCTAATTGGAGCCTCAACTCAAGAAGAGAACGCCACCCGCCTAGAACGCTATTATCAGGCTCTCGAACGACTTAGCGCAGATGATATCACTGCTGCGGCTTCTGGTTTTACCGATTTAGAGAGGGATAGCCTCGACACTCTGACACAGCGAGAACTGTATAATGGCGCTTTTGTCTTTGCGCTCGACAATCAGAGCGAACGGGCGTTTCGCTGGCTGGAGGCGCTCCTGCGTGTCCACCGCTATGATGATCCGGAACGACTGCGCTCAGATCCGGATTTTGCATCGCTCCATGCCGACGCGCGCTGGGCCGCTACGGTCGGCGAGGCTGAAACCAATCGCGAAACGCGTGACATCTGGTTGCCTCAGCGTATTCTTGATCGGTTAGACGCCGCTAGAACCCAGATTGAGGAACAGTCCAACAGCGTATGGGGCATGACCTTCTGGGATGATCATATCCTTGTCTTGGTCGGAAATGATCAAGCGTACACGCCCTACCCCATAGACAGCGCTGAACAGGTTTTATCCGGTCTTTACAAGATTGATTTGGACCCGAATGAAGTGTCGTTCGGAAACACAGTTCAGGATTTTCGAGGGCAACGCTTTGTTACTATAACGCTGAGCGATCTTGGTCCCTATAGCGATATGTTGATCCATGAGCTGTTTCACTTGGTTCAAGAGAAGACGCTGACACTGCCGGGACTCCCGGTTCCCTATCTCGAAGACAGTGAAGCACGCACGCTGCTGCGAGCCGAGTACGCCGCGCTAAGCAATGGGCTTAAAGCTCTGCGGCAGGACCAGAACAATGCAGCCGCAGAGGGACTCGCCGACGCGATGCGGTTTCGCACGCTTCGCCATAAGCAATTCGACGAAGGCCGTGCCGACACGGTCGAAATGGAAACGCTGGAAGGACTTGCCAACTACACAGGGCTCAAGCTTTCAACACTTCCCGATAAAGAGTTGGTTGCGATCGAGTGGCTCAAGACTTGGGAGCGTTCCGGCTCGTACACGCGCACTTTTCCTTATGCGACAGGACCTGCGTTCGGCCTTCTTATGGATGCGCTAGCACCAGACTGGAAGCAGCCCTACGACTCCCTGCACGACTTCAGCGATATCTACACCGAGCATTTGGGCGCGGTGGACATGGCATCGATAGAAATGGCGAGGAAGCGGGTGGGCTTCGGTGACATTCAAGCGTCCGAACAGGCCAGACTGGATTCGTTCACAGCGAAATCAGACAGCTTGAAAGCGATCTTTTTTGAGCAGCCGGTCATCATCGCGGACATTGAGAATCGCGGCTACTCCGTCAGCTACAATATGAATGGCACCACCAATTTTTCCGATACGCAGGTGGTGTATGATTATATCAAAGCGACGGACACGATTGGCGATCAATTCGGCAACTTCGAGAGCGATCCACCACAAGACCGAGCCGCGTTCGGAATCCTCGGTGAAGACTATGAAGGTGGAGCCCGTTTCTCCTTTCCAGGACCAGTGGAAAGCGTCGGACGTCAACTGGTCCATCCCCACTACACAATCACGCTCAATGATGGTTGGGACTTGGTGCAAACCGACGACCCCCGCGTGCAGCGCATTGAGAAAGTGGGCAGCCAAGAGGTCGGGGATACTCTCTCGCGGCGGGCCTATTTCGGACTGGCGGGTGAGCCTGCCAAGGCCGGGGACGGGCTGACGCTGACCTTTGTCGATGCCGAAGCGACCGCCGGGTTTGCGGGGTTGAAGGTCGGTGACACTCTGCTGAGCGTGAATAGTGAACCTGTATCGACCATGGCTGAGCTTATCGGGATTGCACAGGCCATGCGGGCGGGCATGGATGTGAGCTTTGCAGTCATGCGTAAGAGCGAATGGGTTACATTGGAGACGACGGTTCGTGCAAGGCCCATGGAGCAAGCTGAAGGCCTGCTGGTGTCTTATGACATGGTCGAAATTGAAGGCGGGCGCTCGAGGCTTATTACTTATCGCCCTGAGACCAATACGCCCCTTCCGACCATTTTCTACCTGCCGGGTTTTAGCTGCGCTTCCATCGATTTTGGTGGCGCGGCGGATGACCCGATCCGGCTTCTTATCGAGAATTTAGCACGTGAGGGGTTTGTTGTCGTACGACAAGAGAAACAGGGCGCTGGCGACAGTCTTTCAGACATCCCCTGCGAGCAAATGACGTTCGATCAAGAGGTCGAGGCCTTCTCAAAAGGGGTGGACTGGATCAAGAGACAGCCCTTTGTCGACTCTGAGCAGATCTTTTTCTTTGGGCATTCACTCGGAGGGGTGACCGCACCGGCCCTCGCCGAAGCGCACAATCCGCTTGGCATCATCACCTACGGGGCCCCTTCGCGGCGTTGGTTTGAGTACAAGTTGGATGTGTTTAACGAGCAGCCAGCCGTGCTTGGGCAGTCTGCCAGGGTGGCTCGAAAACGCGCTGAAATAGGCATCCCGTACTTTCGGGATGTCATGACGACGAATAAGCCGTGGGCGGAAATCGCTGAGGCGCACCCTGTAGCCATCGCAACCGGAATTTCTCTAACAAAAGGACAGACCATCCTTGGGCGTGACTTCACTTTCCTGCGCACCTTAAACAGCTTTGACGTTGAGTCTGCGTGGCGCCAGTATCCCGGAAATGTCCTCGCCCTTCACGGGAGCTACGATGTTCATGTCATCTCAGATAAAGACGCACGCCATCTCGTCTCCACTGTAAACGAGCAAGGGCTTGGGAAAGCGACCCTTCGTGTTCTCGAAGGCGCAGAACACGGTTTTTCACGGCCGGACGATACGAAACAAGATTACATTAAGGCTTTGAGATTTGGAAATTGGACTGCGTCGAAAGCACTCGCGACCTATGACCCAAGAATTGCATCTGAAACAGCTCGGTGGATAAACGAGCTGATTGAACCGCGCTAAGAAACACCGGACTACCTCTCACCTAAGTTGAGATCGAAGTGTTCAAAGCACCTCTACGTCGCTTCAGCGAGCAATAGGAGACATTAGCTCAGAGGCTTAAGTCGCTCAAAAAAGGGCTCTTTGCCAAAAATGCAAAGCGCTCTAAATCAAAGACGGCGTCCGTAGCGCTCTTTGAGATAACCCTTCTCTCGAAGAGAAGGCGTTGAAAGTTCTAGTCCCCTAATTTTTCGAGACGTTCTGCGATGGTGAAAGCGGCCTCTCGCAGACCCTCAACGTCTGGGCTAGCGCCTCTTCCTACGGCAGTGATCTGCACACGCCGGGGCGCATAATCAAATCGGAATCCCCTGGGTTCCGACTGGGCGAACAGGCCCATGGTCAGTGCGGCATTCTCTCCGGGCCCCGGTTCCGGTGATTGTGGCGCAAGCGGGGGTGATACCGCTTCTTCGGCAAGGGTTTTCTCTAGGTCAAACACATCAATCCTGACCGATAGATCACCGCTGAAACGCCATCCACAGTAATGGTCTTTCGACCCGTCTCTTATAGGGTTGCCTGAATTTGGGAGAATAGCAGCTGCGCCGGCGTCATCCAGATAGGGACACGGCGGGACACCTTCTGCGACGACATCGTCTTTGTCAGCGTCTCCTACAGACGTTTCAATGACGTCAGGTGCTTTACTCAGCATGCTTCCTTCATCAACAGGAGCTTCCATTGCTTCTGTGTTATCCTGTTCTGCACCCCGTTCGCTTTCACCGCTACATGCGGTCGCAATCAGAATTGAGGAAAGAGCGATCGACACGGAAATGTTCATGTGCCGGCGGCGGAAGAGTGATCTGGTCGAAAAACCGAGTTTAGTTATCATATTTCTCTCCAATTAAATGCCCCAAATTCACGGGGCTGGGTCGATCGGGCTCCAGCATTTGCTAGATAAAGCAGGGAAACTAACCTGTGTTCGCGTTAGCTTCACATTAGACTAAAGTGCTCGGACTTCATTACTGGTAGAACTCATAGTTGCGGCAGATGGCGTCGATGAAGCCGTCGCCATCCTCATCCTTTGAGCCAAAGGTTGTGAGGTCGCAATCTTCATCGAGGCCATGTGGATCGCAAACTTCCAGGTTCCCGCCAAAGCGAAGCGGATTATTGTCATCACAGTCGCGCCCAAGCGGTACACCTAATCGATCAAGGCAAAGTTTATCGCCTGCGCCATCACCGTCACGGTCGGGTGGAAGGTTTTCGCATCTTCGTTGTGCTTCATTGCAGCTGTCAATCGTGCAGGCAATTCGGTCATCACAATCGGGCGGCGGGCCAGGGATGCAACCCCGCGCGTCTGCACGCGAACTATTAGGCGAACAGATCTCATATCCATTGCAAAACACAGCATCACTACAGTCTGCGTTTGTCTTGCAACGTTCAGTTTGCGCGCTTGCCGATATAAACGCCGCGAGTAAGCTCGTCAGCAGGCAAAGCCTCAAAAACGAGATGGAAACCATCGAAATCCTCATTCGCATGTATTCCAAACGCTTGGATCGCTATCGTCGCAATCATTGCCAACCCGAACCAGCCAACGGCCCTGATTCGCCGCGCGCGTGACCTCTGCCGGACACATATTCAGGCGCTTGGTTGAGTCGCCATGCGTATCCCCATCTGCATCGAGATAGTATGGTAGCGTTTGCCCTTCATCGACCAAACCATCGCAATCATTATCGATATTATCACAGATCTCAGACGCGTTGGGATGGGCATCGCGTCGACTGTCATTGCAGTCACTGCCGCCGAAGACACGTCCTGAACCGCCATATGGATTGCGCTCGCGCTCCTGCAAAGCGCGCTCTAGTCGAGGCGACATCTTTTCTTGATAGAGCTCTTCGAAAGCCTCGAACCGCTGTGTTATTTGGAGGTCTATCTTGTCTTGTCTGGATACTCCCAAACCGAGATCAGGCTTTACAACCACCACACTCTGACCTTGCTGCCCCACTGTCGGGGCAACCGGTCTGGGAATGTTAGGCCGCTTGGCCTGAGTACTGTCAGAGCGTGAGGTCGCGGCAACCATTTGCTTGCGAATGTTGGCCGCCGAGCAGGCCTCGCTTGCTTTATTCCAAGGTGTCTTTTTGCCAACGGCCTCATTGAAACACTTGACTGTCAGCGCAGCATCCGGTGACCCAGCACAGAGATTAATCGCATTTTGCCAATTCCAGGTCGTCCCGCCGCCCCAATCGACCTTGCCATGCATGACCGTCTCAAAACACTTCGCTGGTTCTGCACTCTTTTGGTTGTCTGCACAGAGACGATCAATGTTGTCTTTGTTCCAGGCCTTAGTGTTAGAATAGTCCCAAGCCACTTTTCCTTGAACAGCATTGTAACAAACGCTCTGGGCGATTGCCGCGCTTGATAACGCCACAGTTAGTGCAAGGATTGTGCTGATGATTAAACTGCGAACCGCCATAGTTGTTACGGTACGGACAGGAAGGGTTCATTGACAACTTCGGTATACCGAAGTCAGCAAGGCCTTTTCGTTCCATAGATAAGCGATCGTTACTTTATGAAACGCTTTGCCTTTTGAGCAGCCCATAACTACTTGCCTTAAAAACAGCCTCTGCTGTGCTTCTGGCTTTCAAAGCTTCGCGTGCACTCTTCAGCCGCAATTCGATTGTTCTCGAGCTGATCCCTTCCAAGTCTGCTATATCCGCAGCAGTCTTTCCGGCTGCAGTCATACGAAGCGTTCGAATATCCTTCGGGCCGATGTCAAACAGACTGCCAAGAAACCCTTCCTCCATGACGATCTGATGGAATTTGTGCGTATATGCCTTAAGGGCTTTGGGATCTATGATGGGGCGACCGTCCACGTCTTGATACAGGGTCATCGCAGCATATCCGGTCTTTTCGACGCTATTCAGAGGATATGTCCACGCTGTTGTATATCCTGCTTCAACGAGACCTGTAATGAAAGGGTTGTGCGCGAGCATTCGGCCCTTCTCCTCCTTCGCCAATTCACGAAAATCATAGAAGTCATACTGATCGACAGAGGGTGAGGAGGATACGCGCGCTGGAACAGGATCGTTGGTCAGGCCACCCCCTTTTGCGTAAAGCGCCATGATTTCGGGTGGGAAGGTGACCTCGATACAGACGTCATGCCTAATGTAGCCTTTTGTTTCGAGCATGTAGCCGTAGAAGACATCACGAACCCATGGGGCTTCAGGATATCGCGAAAGCAAAACAGAGCCCCTTTTAGAGACGTAGAGTTTGAAACCGGTTCGAGATTCATTATCGTGGACCTCTTGAAATAGACTTCCTAATTGAAGAGCTAGGGCCGATCGCGCAGAATCCCAAAATTTGTTGCTTTGAAGATCGCCTCGGATGTGCTTCTCGCACGGAGTTTCTCACGTGCCTTTGCCAGTCGCAACTCAACTGTACGGACACTGACGCGGTCGCTCGAGGCAATGTCGTTCGCGGTCTTGCCCGAAGCCGTTAGCAGCAGCGTTGTGGTTTCCTTCTCTGACAGGTCAAAAAGCGTCCTCAAAAGGCCGTTCCGTTTGATCAACACGTGACACTCATCGACGAGTGGCTTTAGGATGTCTGGATCGATATTCAGTGTGCCCTCGACATCTTGGAACAGCGTCATCGCGCCATAGCCAATTTGCTCGACATCATTCACAGGAAAGGTCCAGGCTGTTGTATAGTCGGCCTGTAAAAGAGCTTTCATATATTTTCTTTGAGCGAGCCATGGGCCGTGATCGGCATGCACCAACTCTCTAAAATCCATCTGATAGGGTTCTTCATGACTATTCAGTGTTGTTGGCACTGGATCGGTCGATAGCCCACCACCCCCTTGATACACTTCCATTAAATCATCGGGAATCGTGACCGAAAAACAGGCATCATGTTTCACATAGCCTTTCGCTTCAATCATATAGCCATAAACGACATCTCTAACGCCAAGCGGCTTTACAGTGTCTGCAAAAGCCCTCGTCGCCTCATCTAGCGTTGTACAGTCTGAAAGGGCGTCTTGGATCATCGACACACCCCTCCTCTCATTCATTATTCAATCATGTTCAAGAAATGTGTTCGTCCATTTCTGATCGGCATCAACTTCGGAATTCCGAAATTGCCACATCCAGTCAATTAAATAGCCTGATCCGATGGCATCTCATAAAAGTCTGAATAAGCTTAATTTCTCGTCAACACACACTGAACCGAACGGTCATTGTCTTGCCAGTAACAATCGCTTCTATCAGGCGATGCGAAGAACTCGACCGGCGACGGCGGGGATAATACTAGCTGCTCTTTTGACCGCAGCGTGTGGCTCGGATTCAGCCAATGACACGCAAGCTAATCACAGTGAAACCACAAATTCGAAGGCTTGGACAAGCGTTGATATACCGGAAACGCCAATCGATTTATCGACAGCCTATACCTATGTCCCCGAAGCGCGGCCAACTGGATTAACCTGCGCTTTTGCAACCGACGACGCCGTCAATGCGATACGAAAGCGCCCAATGGCGAGTGCTCCATTCACTGTTTCATTTACCGACACAGATGAATGCAGATGGTCCAACGAGTTCGCCATGTCAGTCTCGGTCAAGCGAAAGAGATTGTCAGACAAAAAAGACCCTAGCACTGATCGATACAATCTCGATATTGAACCAGAAATCACCACACTTTCTGCTCCCGGGTCGAATGCCGTGGTCCTCTCAGATGAAATTCTACAAGGGCCTTATGCCCTCTACTTTGAAACAGACACGTACCAACTCCAAATTGGACTGCTTGGTATAGCGACCAATCAAGACCGACTGGTCGCTTTTGCGAATGAAGTTGCTACTAATGCCACGGCGACAATTGAAGTCCCCAGTGCGCCAGAGCCAGCACCCGGACCAACGCTCAAGCCTTGCGAGGTCCTTTCGGGCGAGAATATTGGCGCTCTGTTTTCGTCTGACGCACCATTTTCGGCTGAGGGGTCGGTCGAACTGTCTCTTTGTGAATATAAAGGGAGTGACGCGAACTCAAATCAGATCAGCATATCAATTACTTACAGTGGAAATTCCTTAGAGCCAGGCGATATCACCGCTTACAATACTCCAGAACGTTTAGAAGGCTTTTCCTTGCCTGTCTTTTATAACGCATCTGGAGGGACGCGAAGCACTTACGGCATTGATCACGAGACAGGCCATATCATCATTCGTGTCACACGATTTGGATCTCAAGACGATAGCGATATCAGAGCTATCCTGACCAATTTGGTAGGCCGATTATGATGCTCGAACGAATACGTCACGACTCTTTCAAAACTAAGAATGAGCCTGCCGCCGCGCGGACACTAACAAGTTGTGCGGTGAGAGACCTAAAAGGAGGGTGAAACCATGGTCATGAAATATATGTCTTCAATCTGCATAGCAGCGATGATTGTGTTTAGCGGATCATCTATTGCGCAGCAGACTCCAAAACTTCCAAACCTGAAACCGCCGATCAAAGTGCCAGTTCCATCCGAAGTCTTTAAAGCTGAAGCACTGGCCGAGCCCGTTGGTCGGGTAACGCTCCAAGCGCCTTATGTTAACTCAAAGCTCTATCTGGAAGCCACTGGCGATATGAGGCGAAATCGGATCATCGCGACAAGTCGACTCGTTGTCAGATCCGCAGTGAGCAGTCTGCCTGGCACCTATGCTGCCACTCAAGATTTAGATGCTGACCCAATTGTTTTACAGGCGAATCTGGAGGCAGGTAAGCAATACAGATTCCAAGTCGAAGTCCTGGATGCGAGCTTAGAGTTTAACGAACGACTGTCAGATCTCCTTGAAAAAGAGATCTCGGTCATAGTGAGATCTGCGAATACGACTGTCCAGTCTATCAGTCGTCCACTTCAGGCACAGCGCCAAACCAATCGCGAGCGCCGTTACACCTCCGGATCACAAGTGATAGATTTTACCGTGCGTGCGAGTGCAAGTCGGCTCCATGCAGTGGTGATCGATATTCCTGTGCACCAACTCTCTCGCGCAGAGCTTGTAGATTATAAAAGTAGAGTCGGACAGCAACCAATCACTGCGCGGTCTTCGCTAACTGTGAGCGCGATCACAGTGCAAGAGGTTCGATGAGCTTGAGTGGATTTGAGCGCGACGGCTAAATCCACTTCGCCAATTATACCTTTAGATCGAGATGTAGGAGATCAAGCCATGTCGTATTTTAACAAGCTGATATGTCTGAGCGCTTTTGTAAGTATGGGTGTCTTGATGGGAATATTGCCCGTTTCATCGGCCGAAGCACAGAGGCGGGCGCCTGCAAATCCCGCTCAGGACACTGATGAGGCTCCAACACCGCGACCCTCGATCAGCAATAGGATTGTGGTCGCTCCGAGACCTCTTACGCCTTCGCAGAACACAGCGCAGTTCAGCTATGATGATTTTCTGACGTTACCATCCAGAACTGACCAAGGCTACCAGTTCATGGTTTGCACATTTGGACCTACAAATATTATCAAAATTCACCATGCTTTCGGTGAAATCGATCAGGTTCTATCCATTGGGGCGACACGCGACTTTGGAAGTGGTCAAAATTCTAATCGAAGCAAACCTGCAAGCGGAGCATGCTGGATGCAGGACGCTTTCGTCGGCGGATCGCAATTAGGAGAGTTCAATTTCACGTTCGGTAAGAACGGAAAGCCGCGATGGACAACCCCAGGCCGCGACGATAGCGCTTTGAAGCGGTATAGTAGAGGCGTCGCGCATCACTTTCGACCTTATTTCACGTCGAGCGGTATGGTGATGAGAGCGTTCCAAACGGCGGGTCCAGGCCGTGGACGAGCGGGGGATCGCGACATTCCCATTGTCAGTTTAGATTTCACGGGTCAGCAAACCTACATCCTTCGGCTTGAGGAAGGCTTTACCGGCACCGCAGTCGCTTACATGGAGGACATTGCCTCATACGCGCAAAGCCGAAACCAACGACGATAGGCACTGTGTGGGTGCTGTCAGTCTAATGCGAACCCGTCTCCAGCATCGCGCGGCGTTTCTCATCGATTTGAACGTTGAGCGGTGGTTGATGTGGCGGTCTAGATTGAAGTGATTGTGGAACGAAGCGTGCGTTGAAAGGAATTTCTGCAGATTGCTCATCCTTCGAAATCGCGACATCGCGCGCTCTCTTCACCGAAAGGGAAGGTGGCTGTTCTCTGCCCGGTTGTTGAGATGGCGACCGACCTCCTGGCGGTCCTGGATTCCGATCTCCCTCATAGCGGCGCCGTATGAACGAAGCCGGTCAGTAATGATCGTCTTTGGTGCGCCGTACCGTTTCATCGCTTTCTTCAGAAAGGTAAGTGCAGCCTGCTTATCCCGGGTTTTGGTAACGTAGCTTTCCAGGACTTCACCTTCATGATCTACGGCGCGCCAAAGATAGTGTTGAACCCCATTGATCTTCACGAAGACCTCATCGAGATGCCACTGCCACTGAGCATGCTGACGCATGTAGGAAGCGCGCTTGGTTCGAATCTTCCCGGCGAAAATTGGACCGAAACGATCAACCCAGAGCCTCACGCTCTCATGGCAAACATCAACGCCTCGCTCGTGGAGTAAGTCTTCCACGTTTCGAAGCGAGAGAGGGAACCGGACATACATCATCACAGCGAGTTGGATGATTTCTGGCGACGTCTTGAAATAGCGAAACGCGTTCTTGGTCATAGACCGACCGTAGAGCTAGGCGGTTAAGGCTCACTTTCCGCTGACAATTCCCTATCGATACTTCAGCCAGAAGCCCCAAGAGATGGTCAATTGGTATAGCGAACGAGTGTAGGTTCTAATGTCTCCTATTGCTCGCTTTTCAGAAACGATGAACGGTTGAAATGCCAAGCGAGTTTATGACGCTTGTATCCGTCTCGTCACGATCAGTTGAAGATTGATCCAGCATTTGCAACTATCTGCTGAGATATTTTAATTTTCCCTGAAAAGGTATGACGCATCGAACAACAAGTATCTTCTGAAGTATTCAACTGGAGCAATTTCACGCAGTTCATGTGCGGCGTTTTTGGAGGTGATGAGGAGCAAATCGAAACTCACGATAGTCCGAGCGGTGAGGCGTTTCACTACAAGTCGAATGCCACGCCATTTACGGGGCGTTTCTCTTTCTTTCACTTCAGCCAATTGATGCGTGCGATCGTTGTTGAGGGGACCAGCAAAAAGGACTTGATTCTATCGATAGAAGACGGGGATTGGGTTCGGTTTAACTTCGCTTTGTCGATCAACATTTCTATGGACCACATCCAGAAGTCTCCAGTTCAAGTGACCTCGCCGTCCTGGCGCATAATTGACCATCCAGCGGACAAGATAACGAGAGAGGTTTTGGCTTCAGGCAGCGAAGCAAAATGGCTCACCATTATTTGCAAACATGAATTGATCCAGAAACTGACAGGGCGTTCATTGGACGATCTACCTAAGTTCTTTAGGTTTGTAGATGCCGATCAAGAACGCAGTTCTCGCCATCGTGATTTCATCCTCCGATCACGCTTCGCCTCAATTACGACCGATATTATTCGCAACGAAGTCGATACCGCTTTGCAAATCGCGTATCTTGAGTCGCGCTGCACCGAGTTGTTATGTCTTGCTCTTGAAGACCTGATCGATCCAATTGACTCTGACGGATTACCGGCGCTCAGCTCCGCAGAAATGGAGCGTATTATGATTGCCAAAAGTCATATTGATGAACACTTTCTCGATGCTCCCACAGTCAAAGACATTGCTTCGGTCGCGGGGGTAAATCGCAATTCACTCTTCTATGGTTTTAAGAGCAAATTTGGTGTCAGCGTCTCTGAGTACATTCATACCCGTAAGCTGGAACATGCGAAAATGCTCATCGAACATGGTGATCAAAACCTGCTCGACATCGCCGAACAAACGGGCTTTCGCCATCAAAGTAGTTTCATCACGGCGTTCAGAAAACACTATGGCGTTACGCCTGGAAAGTTGCGCCGACAATCCTAGCGCACGGTGCTCTTGCGCAACTAGCGTTGACAGATGCCGTCTAGCGCCATTTGAACCACTTCGCGCGTTCGCGACCAGACACTCAATTTCCAGTCATCCGTATCGGGATAAAATGCACCTCGAATGTCGCGTTTGATATCTGCCGCAAGTGCAGTGTCCACGTCGGCCGTCTGGTATAGCCAATTGTCGCCGCGCAATGCGGTCAGGACAGTGTTGATGTCGTAGGTTCCAAATTCGATCGTGATGAAAGCCAGCTCAGCTTCCGAAAGGGTTTCCGCCATTCCATGCGCCACCATGCCATCCAGTGGAGCTGACGTAGATGTTCCAGCTTCCGGATCGGTAACTTGATCACCGTACCATTGTGCTGACAGAGCCTTTTGCGAAGCAGATCCGATATTGATCAGCTCTCCATAACCGTGGGGGCCAAGTCCGGTGTGAAAATCGATTGTTGCGATTGTTTTCCTCGTCGCCAAATAGTCCGAAATGGCGGATCGAAACATCTCGTTTGACCAGGCGGGGGCATGGCCGCCGAAAAATATCCCGTCCGGATATAGATACTGACCGCTTGATACAGCAGCTTGAAAAGCTGTCATGCCGTGTTCCTCGATGAAGAGGGACAGTTGCTTGTTGGCATATTGGCGCCCTGGTCCATCCCAATCGCTCGGCAAAATATGCTCGTGGATCCGCGCGTAGTCTTTTCCCGGCAGATCTGATCGGGCGAAATCCAGAAAATTGCGATTGAGATCGACGTTATCTTCTGTGACGCGGCGATCATGAGAGAACCCGTAGGGGTTCATCGCATGGACCATGATGACACACACATCGTCAGGAAGGTTATCGAAGTCGCCATGAGATAACAGGGCGATCTGTGCTCCCGAACCGCAATACCCTTCTACGCCATGCGTGCCGCTCAATAGGAACAAAGCCTTTGTTGAATTTGTCGGCCCGATCTGAACAATATCTGCGTAAAGTTCTTCGCCGCTCGCGCCTTTGGCGTTTGGGTTCAAACGGCTGTCCACAGCCAGTGATCTATCCTCGCATGCTTTTATAAACTTCGCGCGAGCTTCAACATAGCTCGCTGAAAAACAGGACAAAACCGCTGCATCTGACACTTTAATGAACCTCTCCGACTTTAGTTAAACGTCGCCTGCGATCATACATTTGCAAGTCCTATGTCGACTTGGGTGCGGCATTCGTTTCACGTCTGAAAGCTCCGATCGCAAAGCTCTAGAAGCAATTCGTTGAACTTACCCGGCGCTTCCAGGAATGGCGCATGTCCGGTACCGTCAATAATGTGGAGCGACGTGCCAGAACCGTCGCCGATAGTATCCAAGCTTTTGATATAGTCACCGGACACAAACACATCGTCTGCGCCATGGAGCATCAAAATTGGACGTCGCCAGTTTTGCACGAGCTCGCGTTGATTGTACCCGCTGACGCCTGACACCCAATGGGTGAACATTTTCGTACGGCTAAGCCCGTCAGCACGAATGCCCGCTTTTACTAAATTCTCGGGAACGTTTTCCAGTGATCCATACAGCGCCGTGATGTAAGCCTCCAGTCGGTCTTGTGGCGGAGATTCCGCACCTGTTACATCGCTGACATCAGACGGGAGGAATGCTGATTCAAGATGCTCAGGCCCCGGACCGACTGGAGGTGTTCCAAAGATCATCAATCCAGAATAATCCGAATTTTGGGCGGCCATTTCAATCACGATATGCCCGCCCAGAGACCACCCGCATAGGAGTGGGTTTTCAATTCCAAGCCGCACACACAGTTTTGCGATCAAAGCCGCATACGAAGGTATGGTGTAATCGACCTCTGGATGGTTCGCATCCGAACTGCCGCCATGCCCGGGGAGATCAATTGCCAAGACGCCATATCCAGCCTTTTCAATCGCTTGAAACTGCTCAACGAAGGCTTCCTTGCAGGCGGAGTTGCCATGGATGAAAACGACAGTTCGGTCGGATGGCCCGGTTTGAAGATATGCAATCTTCTGGTCGCCAATTTGAACGATCTGCTCTTGCATCCCGAATGAAGGCACCGAAACGGTCGGCACCTTCTTTTTCTTAAACCATCCGAATACCATCGATCTCAGTTCCAATTATCTCTTGATACGCAGCGTTACACCATATGTTTGCGGGGTTCCGTAAGACGCCGTCGTGTTGACAAAGATAGCGCTACGGTCGTCAGCAAAATTCACATAGGTTTCGTCCGTAACATTATTCGCCCAAGCGAAGATCTCCCAACCTTTATTAGATACGATACCGGTCCGCAGGTTTAGCAGCGTGCGTCCGTCGCCGCTAAGGCGATCTGAGTTTTGCGGCTCGAAGAACACCTCGCTACGATAGTTCGCATCTGCCCGGCCGATCCAGTCCAGTGAGTCCGAAACCGGGTAAGTGAATTGTGCTCCAAGTTGCCCGGTGACCTCAGGTGCGAGGTTCAGGAAATTACCGGAACAGTTCGCAACGGTAGGGCCTGTTTCGGCTCCAGGAACCGGACACCCCGGAAAGTCATCATAGGTTGCATCGAGCAAGCCAAGAGACGCATTCACATCCCAAAATTCGCCTATAACGGCTGTAAGATCTGCTTCGACACCACTGATTTCGGCTTCAGCGGCATTGTTCAGAGATACACCCGCACCAGCAATTTGAGAGAGCTGCAAGTCTTCATACTCTGTTGTAAAGGCGGCCAGGTTCAATTGAGCGCGATTATCGAACAAAGGTGACTTAAATCCGATTTCAAAAGATCTCGCTTTCTCGGGTTCAACTTCGAGGTTTGAACCTGCGCTTACAAAATCGGTGTTAAATCCCGCACTTTTGAAGCCTTCAGCATAGCGGGCATAAAGCGTGTATCCAGCTTGCGCCTTATAACTGAGGGAGACCGTTGGCGAAAAGTCATCGTCGGTCCGTGATCGGGCAAATGAGGTCGACCCAAAAATACCGGTCATATCGTCTTGAACGTGCGTCGCGTCTTTTTCCTCTTCGACATAACGACCGCCGAGTTCGAGCGAGAGGGCGTCGGTGAGAGCGATATCAAAATTGAAAAACGCGGCAAAGCTGTCGGTATCAACAGAACTCGTGAGATCAATCGGAGGCTCGACGCCTGGAACGCCCGTGAGGAAATCCCCGAGCGCAAAGTTGGACAAATTGTCCGCTTCCTGCGTGAAGTAATATAAACCGGCAACATAATCGACGCGATCATTTAATTGGCCAGCATACCGGGTCTCAAGTGAGCTGAAACTGGTATCACTCCCAAAGAAGTCTACGAAAAAGCGAACGGGTAATTTGTCGTCATCGAGTCCAGCGTCAAAACTGGTATCACGATGGGCTGCAACCGTCGTCCATGTGCCGGCCCCAATATCGACATTTGCTGTCAAAGACGCCCCCCAAACATCCCGATCGAGGAAGTTTGGTTGATCGCTGTTGACCGTGAAAGGTGTTGCTTCGCTTGGGTCATCAAGAAAGGCGACATCCGTGACTTCGAAAAAGGCTGGGTTGCCTCGGTCAATCAGAGCGTCTGCTGCAAGAATAAATTCGGTGTTGGCGCTCGGTGTCCATCTCAATTTACCGCGATAAGTGGTGAGATCGGCATTGTCCAAATCACCTCCCACGCCAGCATTTTCGACATAGCCGTCTCGGCTTGTATAGCTGGCGCTGAGCGAACCAAACAGGGTGTCCTCCACAATCGGTCCGCTAATTCCGGCGCGGCCTTGAAAGAGACTATAGTTCCCTGCGGTCAGCTCCGCTTGGGCTTCAAACTCATCTGGCGTCTTGGTGATAATATTGACCGCACCGGCAATTGTGTTCTTACCAAATAGCGCGCCCTGAGGGCCCCGCAGGACTTCTATACGCTCGATATCGATCAAATCCTGATTAAAATTCTCTGGGCGACCGGTGTAAACGCCATCGACATAGAAGCCGACGCCCGTCTCAAGGCCAACGAAGCGAACCAAAGTCGAGATGCCGCGAATGGAGATGAGGCCCTGAAGGCCGCCGCCAATGCCACCTGATTGGCCAGCATTGGGGACGGTGCTCAAGACCTGATCGAATGAGACGACACCTTGCGCTTCGAGTTGCTCACCTGTGAAGGCCGAGACGGAAAGCGGCGCTGACAATACGCTTTCTTCCTTCTTGCGGGCTGTCACCGTTACCGGGGCGAGCCGACGATCGCCATCTTCACTTTGGTCATCATCAGCCTGTTGCGCGAAGGATGTGCTCAAGGGGGCCGTCAAAGAAAATGCCGTCGCAATCGCCAGCGCAGCGACCGATCTGCTTGCTCGTTGTTTCATGAATCCGCTCCCGGTTATTATCTGGAAACAGAAGGCTAGCTTTCGTCTGTTTTCTCGTATTTCGCGTGTCGCATTATTTTTGTTGAAGATTGCACTTCGGGGAGAAGCCTTGTTTTCGATTAACGAGCGAGCGTCTTGTTTGGGCGTCTTAGTTCTCTGAGCTTATGTCTGCTAATGCTCGCGTCACAGACTTAGAAGCACGAATTCAGGCGCTGATTTTGGAAATCACCGTTGCTTCAACCTTTATGGGGCCGTCTAATTGGCTTTCAGCAAGCACGACAGCGTCTGCGAGTAAGCGCTGAATCGCTGGATGGCTAAGGTCTGACCTCTCGCGAATGGATACATGCCTGATCTTCTTGCCACTCCCAGATAGAATGCCATCAGGATCATCCAAGTCAGCGCCAAAGTTGAAGCCTAGATTGATATGATTGCGGTACACTGGGATATGACAAAAGGCGTGCTTCAGTTTGTCTGATAAGCTGTAGACCGATGATAAAGCATGTGTGTGGTACAGAAGCTCATTGCATGTCGGACACGCCTTTAAGACCCGCTTTCTAATATCTCGGTAGAGAAACTGCATCGGGAACGGTTTGTCAGACAATATCGTTTCAAAGTCCGGATGGATGCGGTCTGGATCGACAAAGTGATTGGCCATCAATATGTGCTTTCTTCTGAGCGAACCTTATGCATTTTGCGTGTGAATGGGAAACACTGATTGAGTTTGGCGTATTTGCGTTAGATCGTCTAAGGCCGTTTAGCTAACGTCTCCTTTTGCTCGCGTTTCAGCCTTACCAAGTTTCTACTCGACTTCAGCCGTCATTCGAGCATTGGTGTGCGTGACGCAGTTTTAAATATGACTTTGCCTGGCTGATTTGCCGGGCTTGCCTCAGTGGGACGCGAATGACCGCGTCCAGAGAAAACTGGAGGCAAATCATGACAGATCTCAACCCACCCAAAGTCGGCACTAAACTCGCCAAACTCTCCCAATTTCTCAATGGAGAAGGCCGAACGTTGAAGGCGCTGAGCAAATCGCTCGGATGGCAACCCCATACCGTGCGCGCAGCGATGACACGCTTACGCCAGCGAGGCTATCAAATTGAACGGGTTCCACATGAAGGGAGCAAACCATCCAAGTTCCGCTTGGCAGATCACCCGTGACCCCCGAACAAATCGATGATTGGCTCGTTGCCGATAGAAAGACGCTTGAGTGCGCTTGGATCGAAACAATGGGTCAGCGCCCGCCGAAGCGGTTGAGCCGGCCCCTTATGGCGAAGATACTCATCTGCGAATTTCAATGGGAAGCAACCGGCCGATCAAGGCAAGCAATGGTTCGAGACTATGAGCGCGCTGTGCATGCCGCGACCTGGAAAACACCTAAGGCACCATCCGGAACGCGGCTTGTCAGAGAGTGGAATGGCAGGGAGCACATCGTTGATGTGACCGAAGACGGCTTTGTTTGGAATGACCAGACTTGGTCGTCACTGACAGCAATCGCGACCAAGATCACCGGGACAAAATGGTCTGGACCGCGCTTCTTCGGAGTGCGTCCATGAACAAGATCCGCTGCGCCATCTATACGCGCAAATCGACCGAAGATGGTTTGGACCAGGCGTTCAACTCTCTCGATGCTCAGCGAGAAGCTTGTGAGGCCTATGTCGCATCCCAAAAGCATGAAGGCTGGAAGCTTCTCAAAACCCATTATGATGATGGGGGCAAGTCTGGCGGCAACCTTGAGCGTCCGGCGCTACAGCAACTACTTGCCGAGATTGAAGCCGGCCAGGGTGGATATGATCGTCGTTTACAAGATCGATCGATTGACGCGTTCACTCACCGATTTCGCCAAACTGGTGGAACGATTTGATCAAGTTGGAGCGAGCTTGGTTTCGGTTACGCAGCAATTCAACACATCGACCAGCATGGGGCGGCTGACGCTCAACGTGCTTTTGCCTTTTGCCCAGTTTGAAAGAGAGGTCACGGCGGAGCGTATCAGAGACAAGATTGCTGCTTCGAAAAAGAAAGGCATGTGGATGGGCGGCTTCCCGCCTTATGGATACGAAAAAACTGATGCCGGATTGAAGATCAAAGCGGATGAAGCCGAGATCATCCGGGATTTGTTCGGGGCCTATGTTCGTCTCGGCTGCGTTCGAAAGCTGCTGACCTATGCTGAAGAGAAGGACTATCGAACGCGTGTGTTGGTTTTCAAATCTGGCCGGACGCGTGGAGGAGGGGCCTTCAATCGAGGCGGCCTGTATCACTTACTCTCGAACCCGCTCTACATCGGAAAGATCAAGCATCATGATCAAACCTTTGATGGATTGCATCATGCGCTGATTGACGAGGGCCTATGGGACCAGGTGCAAACGACGCTTTCGAAGAACCGGATCAAACGAAAGCGCCGAACCAACGGAGCATCTCGGTCCTTACTTGCAGGAAAACTGTTCGACACGAACGGAAGTAAGCTTACTTCGAGCCACGCGTGCAAAGGCGCCACCCGATATCGGTATTATGTTTCGATCGATCCAAATTCTGGACGTCGGTTACCAGCCAAAGAGATTGAAAACGTCGTCGAGCGCGCGGTCTCTAGCGATCCTGATGTTCGAACGGCGCTGGTTCAGAATGCGCTGAGCGAAGATGGGGTTTTCGATTTGGTGGAGAGCGTCTCGATCCACGAGGACCACATCGACATCCAGCTAAAGATCCCCTGAAAGCAGTGTAAGGTTGTACGCGTTCCATATTCAGCGCGGCGGCGCGGTGTTGGGACCAAACTGGTTATTCCAAATGAGCAGGCGCGCGCTCCAGATCAAGTGATGATCCGGCGCGTGTGGCGAGCTTTGAAGTGGACCGATCGGATCAAGGCTGGGGACAGTATCAAAGCGATCGCTAACAGTGAGAATGTCAGCTCGGATTTCATCACCCACAATATAGATCTGGCATTCCTGTCGCCAGAAATTCTGCGCGCAATCCTTGAAGGCAAGCAGCGGCCCGATCTTTCAACCGCGAAGCTCTCTCGCCGCAGATGGTCGATAAATTGGGCCGAGCAGCGCCCCTATTTCATTTCCTAGGACGAGCACAAATTTCCCTGTTCTGAGAATTTCAGTTCCCTGATCACAGGATTTGAATTCCTGTTTTAGATTGCGGGAATTGGCCAGAAATACCAGTAGATACAGGGACACGCTGGCGGATGCGTCGAGCGGGCAGGGATAATTCAAATCGAGAATCGTGAATTTCCCTGTTATCTGGGAAACCCGACCACCTCACAGGCGCCGGGAGACTTATCGCTATTTCGGCGGAATCGGAGACGATTTGATCGGGATTTCGCGGCGCAATGCCAGAATCAGTCCCGCTAAGTCGCGGAAATGTCGGCGATAATTCGAATGGCTCTATTTTCGGAGAGAATGCGCAGACTGCGTGGCGGAGAGGATGGGATTCGAACCCACGATACGCTATGAACGTATACTCCCTTAGCAGGGGAGCGCCTTCAGCCACTCGGCCACCTCTCCGACGCCCGCATTCTTTAGTCAGTCCGATTTGATGGAGCAAGAGGGCAGTGGCCGTCAGCATCGCCCTATCTGCTTTTCATGCCACGCGCGACCTAGGTCTCAGCCGCGATCTTCTCATGCAGCCAAGCGGCATGGCGCGGAGCTGTCTTCGTCTTGGACCATTCTTCCAACATCTCAGGGGCGACACGTTTGAGTTCTGCTAATTGGTCCGGTGTGCTGATGTCACAGGCCAGCTCAAGGCGATGGCCATTCGGATCAAAGAAGTAGATCGATTTGAAGATGCCGTGATGGGTCGGTCCGACAACGTCTAGGCCATGCGCCTCAGCCCGCGCTTTGGCAGCCATCAAGTCGTCCATTGACCCGACCTTGAAGGCGATATGCTGGACCCAAAGCGGGGTGTTTTCATCGCGGCCCATATCGGGCTGCTGCGGCAGTTCGAAGAAGGCGAGGATATTGCCCTCTCCAGCATCGAGGAAGATGTGCATGTACGGATCGTACGCACC
>JBCCDF010000017.1:0-20077 GCA_039030935.1 Pseudomonadota bacterium
AAAATCGTTTTGCATTTGACATCCGTCGAAGATTTAGACCTCAACTATCCCACGCGCAATTTGTGCGGCTCTTTCTTCGAAGACTGCTTTAGTGTCGCCATTATCTGTCGAACAGATTAGATAGCCCCCGCCTTCTCCGATGGTTCGCGCGATATGTGGCCACATCACGTCCGGGGATTTGGCCGCGTCCCAATAGGCAGAGATTGACGGGTCCATGTGGCGGGCCCCGCCGAAGCGGTCTGGTCGGGCTTTGGCGCCGTCCCAAATTTTCGTATTGAGCAGGCCGGGGCAAAGAATTGTGGTGTCGATACCGTCTTGGCCGAGTTCACCGCGCAGCGCTTCTGCGACGGCGAAGGTCGCATGCTTCGTCGTCGCATAGAGTGGGAAGTCTCCCTCCGGAGGGCGCAGAGAGGCAGTTGAGGCCGTGACGCCGACATGGCGCGGACCGTCGGCTATTTCCATCAGTGGACGGAAGGCTTGCGCGGTCCAGATCACGCCGAGGACGTTGACGCCAAACGCCCACTCCACGGCATTCGGTTTGCCTGAAATGACAGGCGAGCCAACACCGACACCCGCATTGATCCAAAGCAAGCTGAGAGGGCCATGCGGTTTGAGGGTTTCGGCGGCTTTCAGACAGGCCTCACGATCCGACACGTCGAAGGCGAGCGGGAAGGCCGAGCCACCAATCTCGTCTGCAATAGCGCGCGCGGCGTCCTCGCGAATATCCTGCACACAGACCCGCATGCCTGCTTTTGCAAGATTTCGGGCCAGCATCGCGCCAATGCCGTCCCCTGCCCCGGTGACCAGTGCAAGTTTGTCAGCATAGTGTCGAAGGTCTGTCATAAGCGAAGATTAAGGATAAAGGCGCTGACTCGTCCAGCCGTCGCCCTCGCGGGTCAGCTTCAGTCGGTCATGCATCCGAAAGGCCTGATCCTGCCAGAATTCCACTTCGGTTGGGATGAGGCGGTAGCCGCCCCAATGATCCGGGCGCGGAATATCATCATCGTCGCCATAGACTGAGCTGATCTCTGCGATGCGTTGGTCGAAGACATCGCGGGATGGTAGCGGGCGGGACTGGTCGGACGCGATGGCCGCGATCCGGCTTTGAGCGGCTCGCTTTGCGAAGTAGACGTCAGATTGGTCTGATGCGAGTTTTTCGATTGTACCGCGGACACGCACCTGACGGCGCAGGCTCTTCCAGTGGAAACAGAGCGCGGCTTTGGGACGACCGGCGAGCTGAGCCCCCTTCGCACTGTCATAATTGGTGTAGAATTTGAAGCCGTCTTCCACGGAGAGTCCTCGCAAAAGGACAATTCGGACATCCGGCATTCCGTCAGAATCGACCGTGGCGAGTGACATGGCCGTACTGTCATTGATTTCTGAGGCATTGGCTTCGGCGAGCCACGTGTCGAGCAGTGCATAAGGCTCGCTGACATCCGGGATCAGGGGGCGGTCAGGCTCGCTCGCATAGTCTTCAGCACTGGGACTGGCCGGGATAGACACAGGCATATCGGTTTTGATGTCAGGCATGGGGCGTCGTGACCGTTTGTTAGCTTTCTGATTTGCATATAGGACACTGCGAAGTCTCAGACCACGGGAAAGCTCTCATGTCGCATAATACATTTGGACATCTGTTTCGGGTGACGACCTGGGGTGAGAGCCATGGCCCGGCCCTGGGATGCGTGATTGATGGCTGTCCGCCGGGACTGGCTTTGAGTGAGGCAGATATCCAGCATTTTCTTGATCAGAGACGGCCGGGCACGTCACGCTTTGTCACGCAACGGCGCGAACCTGATCAGGTGAAAATCCTATCCGGCGTGTTTGAGGATGACCGCACAGATGGCGCGGTGACGACCGGGACACCAATCAGCCTGATGATCGAGAATGTTGATCAACGCTCTAAAGATTACAGTGAAATTCGCGATCGCTATCGTCCCGGCCACGCCGATTATACTTATGATCAGAAATATGGCGTGCGTGACTATCGCGGCGGTGGGCGCAGCTCTGCGCGTGAAACCGCAGCGCGTGTGGCGGCAGGGGCTGTGGCGCGTAAGGTTCTTGGCGAGGAGATTGCGATCCGAGGTGCAGTTGTCGCGATTGGTGAGCGCGTGATTGATCGTGACGCTTGGGACTGGAATGTCACCGGGGACAATCCGTTTTGGTGTCCGGACGCAAAGGCCGCAGCAGACTGGGAAGACTATCTCGATCAGGTTCGTAAGGCGGGCTCATCTGTTGGAGCGATTGTTGAGGTTCATGCCAGCGGCGTCCCTGCCGGATGGGGCGCGCCGATCTATGGCAAGATCGATGCTGAACTGGCCGGCGCGATGATGAGCATCAATGCCGCGAAAGGCGTTGAGATTGGTGCGGGTTTTGCGGCCGCTGGGTTCACTGGAGAGCAAAACGCAGATGAAATGCGTATGGGCAATGATGGTGTGCGCTTCCTATCGAACAATAATGGCGGGACCGCAGGCGGTCTAACGACAGGACAGGACGTCGTTGTGCGTGTCGCGATCAAACCAACAAGCTCAATTTTGACAGAGACCCGATCTGTGACACGCGAGGGCCGCGACGTCGATGTGCGAACAAAGGGCCGTCATGACCCTTGTGTCGGCATTCGCGCCGTCCCGGTCGCTGAAGCGATGATGGCGTGCGTCTTAGCAGACGCCAAATTGCGACATCGGGGTCAGATTGGCGGCACGTGAAGCGCTCTTCACGCATGGTTAACAGCGAAAACTTAGAGGTTTGCGCCAGACATATTCAGGAGCGCAAACATGACGATTTCAGTCTCTCTTAAATTTGCAGCATCGGCTTTAGCCGCGTTTGGTGTTGCGGCTGGTGCCAGGGCGCAGAATGCCGACACCTCGCAATGGAGTGGTGAAGGTTCACTCAGCGCTGGGGTGACAACCGGAAATACCGATACAACAGACATCGGCATTGGCCTCGATATCGGTCGTGACATCGGGCTTTGGGCTGTCGGTGTTCAGGCGAGCGTCGATTATGGTGAAACCGATGGGGAGGAGACCAAGAACCGTATCTTTTTGAATGGAAATCTGGATCGTCAGTTGACGGATAAATTGTTCAGCTTTGGACAGGTCTCTTATGAAATCGACGAGTTCTCAGGCTTTGACTCACGGCTCTTTGTTGGGGGTGGTTTGGGCTATGAGATCTTCAATTCTGACCAAGTGCAGTGGTCTGTGCGCGGTGGACCGGGCTTGAAAGTCGATGAGATTGAAGCTGTCCTTGATGAAAGTACGTCACCTGCCACAGTGCTCATCCCGTCTGAAACGGAGGAGTCGTTCGGTGCGACAGCATCCTCAACCTATGCTTATCAGTTCAATGACAATGTTAGTTTTACCAATGATACAAGTGTTCTGTATGCGGACACTTCGACCCAGATTGGCAATATAACAGCCCTGACGGCAAGCCTGACGAATACGCTCTCGGCGCGTGTGTCTTACGAAGTTCGCCACGATACCGATCCGGTCGACGGCTTTGAAAGCACAGACACGATTAGTCGGGTGTCGCTGGTGTACGGGTTCGGGAAATAGAGCCTGCCAAAAATCAACTCTTGTCAGTCCTCTGCGTAAAGGCCAGTGTCGCGCGCAAAATTGCAAGGCGGAGGAGAGGCCGAGATGAGTTCACCAACACGCAGACGACTATTACAATCGGGCGCAGCCTTTGCTGCGCTTGCCCCATCGCTTTCAGCATGTGGCGGCACAGATACACCGGAGAATACGGCTACTGGTGAGGTGGCTTCTGAGGGGTTTGATGCTGCAGCAGCACCGGTTGCGCCCTCCTATGTCGCGGAAGCAATCCCCGACGGACTTGAACAGGTCGCCATGATGGCGCGCGGGGAAGCCACAAGTCTTGAGTTAACCCAAGCCGCGATCGCGCGCGCGAGAGCGGCAGATCCCCTGATCAATGCAATCGTCAATGACACCTATGATGAAGCGCTACAGACGGCCGAAGCGCCTGGCGATGGCGCTTTCAGTGGAGTGCCAACCTTCATTAAGGACCTCGCCGACTGGACCGGGGCGCCGACGCTCTATGGCTCAAGAGCATTTGAAGGCAATATTGCCTCAAATGATGACGTCTTCTCGGCGGCTTGGCGCGGCACGGGGCTGATCAGCCTTGGAAAATCGACTACGCCCGAAATGGGCTTGATTTCATCGACAGAACCTTTGGTTAGCGGGGCGACACGCAACCCCTATGACCTTGGCCGGATGCCGGGCGGGTCGTCAGGCGGAGCAGCAGCACTTGTTGCGGCGCGGGTCGTTCCCTTTGCCCATGCTAGCGATGGAGGCGGGTCTATTCGGATTCCAGCCGCAGCCTGTGGTCTGTTTGGCTTGAAACCCAGCCGAGGCGCCCTGCCCTTCCGAAGTCTTGATGCGCCGATTTCAATATCCGTCAATCATGCAGTAACGCTAACCGTGCGCGACAGTGCTGCACTATTTGCAGAAACGGAGGTGGCAGCGAATGGTCTGGACCGCATTGGGCTTGTTGAGGGGCCGAGCACGCGTCGTCTTCGCATCGCCTATGCGCCGGAACCGATTAATGGGGCGCGAATGGGGGCTGAAACCTTTGCGGGGATTGAGAAGACCGCGCAGCTTTGCCGCGACCTTGGCCATGAAGTTGTTGACTATGAAATCCCGCTGGATGGGGTCGAGTTTGGCGACAAATTCCTGATGTATTGGGCGGCCGGTGCGGCGCAGTTTGCTCAGGATGCGAGTGCGTTTAGTGGCAAACAAGTGGGCCCGGATATTCTAGAGCCATGGACGTTAGGGCTAACCGCGCAATTCCTTCAGAGAATGGGCGAGTTTGAGGAGGTCGTTGCTTATCTCCAAGCCTTCCAAGGCCGCTATGAAAGCTGGTTTGAAGATTTCGATGTTTTGCTGACGCCGACCGTTTCGACTGTTGCGCCAAAGATTGGCACGCAGGCCCCAGATGGGGATTATGATAGCGTCATGGAAAACGTGCTGAATTATGCAGCGTTTACGTCACCAATGAATGTTGCTGGGGCGGCGTCTATGTCTGTTCCAGTGCAGTGGAGCGATGGCGGATTGCCCATCGGGTCAATGTTCTCTGGCAAGCGCGGCGATGACGGTCTGTTACTGGCGCTTGCCTATGAGTTGGAGCAGGCGCAGCCTTGGATTGATCGCCTGCCAAGCTTCGCGCCGGCATGAGCGGTGACATCAAGGTCGAGCGTGTTGGCTCGACCGCCCATGTCGTCATTGACTATCCGGAGCGGCGAAACGCCCTGACTCTTTCTATGTGGAGCGGTATCGAGAACGCTCTGAAGGCGCTCTCAGAGGATGAGGCTGTCCGCGCTGTTATCATTCACGGCCAGGGCGCTCATTTCGCGGCGGGCGCAGACATGTCTGAGTTTGCGACACATTGGGACACTGAAGAGAAGGCCCATCAAGCCGCCGATCAAATGGCATGCGCGACGGCCGCGATTGAAAACTGCGCCAAACCCGTCATCACGGCGATTGAAGGGAGCTGCATGGGCGCGGGCCTCTCCATCGCCACGGCAGCAGACATTCGCGTCGTGGCGAAAGGGGCAAAGTTTGCCCTGCCACCCGCAAAAATCGGCGCGAGTTATCCCTATTCTGATTTGCGACGTCTGGTTGACCTTGTGGGCCAAGGGCCTGCACGCGATTTAATGCTGAGCGCGCGGGTGATGGAGGCAAGCGAAGCCTATGAGGTCGGGCTCGTCTCTCGTTTGGCAGAGGATAGCGAGGCTCTGAGCGCTGCTGAGGCGCTGGCTAGTGAGATGGAAGCGCTTTCGCCTTGGGCGCTGTCGGCGGCAAAAACCATGCTGAATACGATTGCCAGCGATGCCTCTATCGAACCGGACTCTATGCGTAAACTGCAAGTCAGTGGTTTTTCCGGTGCAGAGTTCAAAGAGGGCTACACAGCCTTTCTGGAAAAGCGTAAGCCCGATTTCAAACGATCCGGCAGCAGCGAGTAAGGCAACCGCAAAATGAGTCTCAACATGCTGCGCGCGCCGCTTTTAATCGCCGTGCTTGCGATCTTCCTCGGATCCGGCATCGACGCCCTCGTTAAATGGATCGCGCCAGATGCGGGCCTGCATCACCTTCTTGCGTGGCGGTTTTTGTTCGGCGCATTGATCGCGCTGGCTGTTTTCAAAGCCCAGAACCGGCCACGCCCCGATATGGAAGCGGTTCGCTTTCATAGTCTCCGGGGCGCGATTCAGGTGGCCGCCGCTTTTCTCTTCTTCTACGCCGTATTGGAACTGCCCCTCGCGCTTGCCACAATTATCGGGTTTACGGCTGCACTGATGGTGCCCTTTGTGGCGCGGGCCGTGCTAGGAGAAGAAATTACAAAGCTTGGGCTTGGTGCGGCGATCATCGGGTTCGCAGGTGCGGCCCTCGCAGTACAGGGCCTGCCTGAAAGCGAAGGCGAAACGGGAAACCGGGTCTACGGTCTCATCGCATGTTTCGCAGCCGCCTTTTTGTATGCCCTGACTTTAATTCTGCTCAGAATGCGGGCCACCAAAGAAGACGCGACAACGATTGCAATGTTCACCAATCTTGTTCCTGCCGTGATGTTGCTACCGATCACTTTTGGATTGTTCGGCACGCCAGACTGGAGCGATATTCCGGTCTTTGCCTTTTTTGGAGTCTTGGGCTTTTCGGTCTGGTACTTGATGACGCTCGCTTATGCCCGCGCGCCAGCTCAGCAGCTGGCGCCTTTAGAGTATACTGCTCTGATTTGGAGTGGCTTGTTTGGGGCGTTGTTCTTCCGTGAATATCCAGGATGGCAGACATGGGCCGGAGCGGTTGTCATCATTGGCGCCTGCCTCATCGTCGCGTTTGAAAGCCACTTTGCCACACGCCGGGAAGCGGGCCTCCCGGCAAGTGACATTCCTGAGTGAGGCTGTGGGCTAGAGGATTTCAAGCAATTTGGCGTTTGGCCGGCCGAGGACGGCTTTGTCGCCTTTGATGCCGATCGGGCGCTGAATCAGTTTTGGGTCGGCGGCCATGGCGGCGAAAACTTCATCGTCGCTGGCATCTTCTGCGAGGCCCACTTTTTCAGCGTCTTTAGGGCGAATAAACGCGCGCGGTGAAACGCCGCCCATTTTCTTTGCAATGTCACGAAGCTCATCTTCAGACAGACGGGTCGCTGCGTTCATATACTTCCGGATCTCTGGCTCTATGCCGTTTTCCTGGAGCAAGGCGAGGCCCTTCTTGGATGAGCCGCAGCCAGTGTGGTGGATGAGTGTGTAAGTCATTGTTTTGGTCCTGACGTTTGGTCTGCTTTGCAGATATGTGGAAGTGCTGGAGAGGAAAGGAAAAATAGAGTAGGGTCTTTTTATGACCTTTATAAATCCGCATCCGACCCTTAGCGCGGCCATCGCACTTCAAGATGAACTCGCTGAACGCGCCGCTGAAATGGAAGAGGCGAGACGCCTGCCTGCTGATCTGGCGCACAAGCTCGCAGAGGGTGGCCTCTTCAGGATGGTAACGCCGAGTGCGTATGGCGGACTTGAATGTAGCCCGCGTCAAATCGTTGATGCTGTTGAAGCGGTCGCAGAAGCGAATGCCAGCGCTGGATGGTGCGTCATGATCGGCGCGACGACGGCTATGAACGCTGCGTACATGTCACCCGATATGGCGCATGAAGTTTATGATGACCCTATGACGATCACAGGCGGTGTCTTTGCTCCAATGGGCAAAGCCGTGGTTGATGGTGACGACTTTATCGTCAGTGGGCGCTGGCAGTGGGGCTCCGGCTCAGCCAATTGTTCGTGGCTCTGTGGCGGCGCAATGATCATTGAGGACGGCGAGATGCGGCGCCTGCCCAGCGGTAAGCCCGACGCGCGCATGATGGTGTTTCCTGCCGATGAGGCTGAGCTGATTGATACGTGGCATGTGATGGGTCTGAAAGGGACAGGCAGTGGGGATATCGCTGTTGATCAGGTCCGTGTTCCTAAAGCGCGCTCTGTCAGTCTGGTGACCGATAAGCCTCAGGTTGACGGTGCGCTTTATGCGTTTCCAGCCTTTGGCCTTCTAAGCCTCGGCGTCGCAGCCACAGCCATGGGCAATGCCAAAGGCGCGCTGAATGCCTTGATCAATCTCGGCAAGGTTAAGAAAAATCAGGGCTCATCAAAGACTCTTGGCGAGCGGGCGACGGTTCAAGCGAAAACAGCGGAAATGCTTGGCGCTTTTCGGGCGGCGCGCTCTTATCTGCACGATGAGATTGAACGCACATGGGATGTGGCGCAAGCGAATGGCGATATTCCGGTGGAGCGCCGGGCTGCGCTGCGCCTTGCCTGCACGCATATGGTTCGAGCCGGCGCTGATATTGCGAGGCAAGCCTATGATATTGGTGGCGGGGCTGCGCTGTTTGAAAGCAGCGATTTACAGCGTCGTTTCCGCGATGCACACGCGATGACACAGCACATTGTCACCGCGCCCGCGACATATGAATTGCTTGGACGCATGGCCTACGACATGCCAACTGACGCGAGTATGGTATAGGTCCAGAACGCAAACCCCATCGCCGAGAAAACACTCGCAGGCGCTCTCTCTATATTGTGTTACGGTCGTCATGGCTTATTTCCGGTCTTGGATACAAGCTGCGTGGTCCTTAGAAGGGACTGAAGCGCTGAACAGGATGCAGCAATGGCCTCAGACGTCTTGCAAACGACGAAAATGAACACCGCCGCTGACGTTGTCGAGATGGAAATCGCCGGCCTTAAACAGCTCTATAAGCATCTGTCGGATGCGAATAGCGCGCTGTCGAGCGCGATGCGAGAAGCGGTTGCCGCCTGCAAATCTATGAAAGGCCGCGTGATCGTGACCGGCATGGGAAAATCCGGCCATATCGCGCGCAAGATTGCATCGACCCTTGCCTCCACAGGGGTTCGCGCAAGCTATGTCCATCCGGGGGAGGCGAGCCATGGTGATCTTGGCATGATCTCCAAGGATGACATTGTCATGGCGCTCTCCAATTCGGGTGAGACCCCGGAGCTTGGCGATGCCATCGGCTATTGCGCGCGATTTGGTATTCCACTGATCGCGATGACATCGAAAGCCGGGTCAACGCTTGCCAGCGCGAGCGATATCCTCCTGCTTTTGCCTGAAGCGCCAGAAGCCTGCGCGATCACAAAAGCGCCGACAACATCGACAACGATGATGATCGCGCTGGGTGATGCATTGGCTGTCACTGTCCTCAATGAAAAAGGGTTCACTGCCGACGACTTCCATACATTCCACCCAGGCGGAAAATTGGGGGCGGCGCTGAAGCGTGTAACCGATTTGATGCATCATAAGGAGATGCCGCTTTGTCAGCCTAACGAAGCGGTATCGACGGTGATAGAGGTCATTTCGAGCAAGGGTTTCGGCTGCATTGGCGTTCAGGATAATCAAGGACGGTTGGTTGGCATGGTCACAGATGGGGATTTGCGCCGCAGCTATACGCAATCTCTGGATGAGTTGTCTGTCGCAGATATAATGACGCAAAATCCGACGACGATTGAAGCCTCTGGACTGGCCGCTGAGGCCCTCGCTATTTTCAATAAAAAGCGGATCACCGCTCTGTTTATTGTTGACGAGGATCACAAGCCGATCGGCCTTCTGCACGTCCACGACTGTCTGGCGACAGGTGTGGTGTAACAAGGCCGCCGCGTTAAAGAATACCTTTAATGTGACGGTAAGTTCAGAGGTTTGAAGCAAGCGACCATTTTATAGTCATTGGATGCTCTCAAGCCGGTCTAAATCGTTGATAAGCGTTCTAAGTTAAGATAGGAATTGTGCAGGTTTTTGGCTGGGCCCAACAGAGGTATAGAATGCTTAGAGTATCGACGCTCATTATCGCGATGACAGGCTTTATAGGTCTGGCCGGTTGCACACCGACAACGGATGAATCACCGAATGAAACCGCATCCACAGCAAACGTCGATGAGACGACGCTTGATGAAAGTGATGATGTAAGTGGCGAGCTGCCAGACGTATCCTCGCCTAATCTGTCACCGGTGGTGGTGTTTGAGAGCGATGTGGTGTCACCCAATGCTGAGGGTGAGATACCTGGGAATGCGACCTTTTTAGGAACCGAGACACTCTTGGACAGTTCGATGCAGTTCTCTCGGATCGCCGACGAAAGCTCTGAAAGATACTTGTATTACACTGCAATGAATGAAGACCTCGACCCTGGTGTGTACAGTCTCTTGGTTCTTGCCACGCAGGACGCTGGTCGCACGGTTGAGATGATGGTGAGGATCCAAAGTGGATCAGATGAAGATAGAAATCGCTCGGATTTAATCGTCGCTGCCAATGGCGAGATCGCTCGAAACAGGGGTAGCTTCGAGGAGGCCAATGTTCAGACAAATGCCGAAAACGGGACTCAGATGATCACGGCGAGATTTACAGTTTCTGACGTTAGCAGTAACCCGCACCAAGTTATTATCTACCCGGCAATAGGACGTGACGGGATACTCGATAGCGGTGCGACTGGGCAGATTGGTGTCGGACCAATTACTCTCACAAAAATAGAGTAAGCGGGGTCGAACGCTCTACACGTTTTCCAGCAGGTTGGTCTTTTCGCGCGTTGGGCTCCCAACTGAAATGACTGTAAAGCCAGCCTCAGCAAAGCGCTCAGCGTCGAGCATACGACGCGTGTCCACAATCAGCTTGTTGCGCATTTTCGAAAATAATTCTGGCTCGAGCGACGCGTAAGCATCATGATCGGTCAGGATGAAGACGGCGTCCATCCTATCAATCGCGACGGAAAGCTGATCGGTGATGTTCGCCGGGTATCCGTCATGGATATGCATTGACGTCACGAAGGGGTCATGCGTCATCCATGACCCACCATCCTTTGCAATCTCGGAGATCATGATCGCTGTCGGTGAGTCGCGAGCGTCATCAATATTGCCGCGGTAAGCCGCCCCTAAAAGACCAATTTTTGCATTAGCTGGCAGGCCAGCCTGCTTGGCACGCTCAAGGAAATGGCGAGGTTGCCCATCATTAATGTTCCGCGACAGCTCAAGCAGCTCTGCTGCTTCTGGAAAGGCATCGATCAGAAACCAGGGGTCTACGGGGATACAGTGCCCGCCGACACCTGGACCGGGGGTATGAACATTCACACGAGGATGCAGATTGGCTGTTCCAATCACCTCGTTGACATCGACGCCAGCTTCTTCCGCGATGCGGGCAAAAACATTGGCCATCGCGATGTTCACATCACGGTAAGTGTTCTCCATGAGCTTTGAGAACTCTGCACCCGCAGCGGTCGTGACACTGGCAGAGCCCTCGCAGAAACTCTCATAAAAGGCTTTCGCACGCAGACCAGCGCGAGGCGTTAGACCCCCAACGACGCGGTCATTGTGAAGAATTTCCTGAACTGTTCGACCCGGGAAAACACGCTCAGGACAGTAGCAGACATCGACGTCATTTAGAGGGTCAAGTCCCACATCTTCCAAGGATTTTGCAATCACGTCTCTGGTCGTATTGATTGGTGATGTCGACTCGAGAATGACCATATTGCCGGCTCGCACAAAGGGAGCCGTTGCTTGCATCGCAGCTTTGACCATAGATAAGTCGGGCGCATTGTCCGGGCCAACAGGCGTCGGGACGCAGATAATAAAAATATCGGCTTCTGCGGCCATTGTTTGGGCTGTCAAGCGACCTGACGCTAGCGCCTTAGTCACCACTTCGACGACCTCAGGCTCACTAAGAGGACACTGCCCCGCTTGAAGATCCGCAATCAAGGCTGCGTTCACATCAACCCCATGGGTCTGATAGCCCGCCTGAGCCATGAGAGCGGCGGAAGGCAGGCCGACATAGCCCAAGCCTACGACCGTCAAGGTTTCGGTGTTTGTCATGACAATCTCTTTTTTGGGTTAGGACATCACAGCTTCGGCGCGCTGACTGACACTTTCAGCATACTCTTTGAGAATGCCACAGATATTTTGGGCGCTTCTACCATCGCCGAAAGGATTGCTTGCATTGCTCATTCGCGCATGAGCGGCATCGTCGCGAAGAAGTTCATTGGCGCTCGAGACGATCAATTTTGCATCCGTTCCAACCAGTTTCGCGACATTGCACTCCACAGCCTCTTGCCGCTCAGTTGAATTTCGCATGACGAGGACAGGAACACCCAAAGAGGGTGCTTCTTCCTGAATGCCACCGGAATCGGTAATGATCAGTCTCGATCGCTTCATCAAAGCGACCATTTGAGGATAGGGGACAGGCGCAATCAGTTGAATATTCGCCAACCCATCAAGGATACGATGGGCCGCAACTTTGACGTTCGGATTGAGATGAACTGGGTAAATAAAATCAGTATCCGGGTTCTCTTTAGCAAGGCGGGCTAAAGACCCAAATGCTGCTTCAAAGCGGGGCCCGTGATTTTCACGCCGATGCCCCGTGATCAGGCAAAGCTTGTCGCGTTGCAACGTAATGCCGATATCTGGATCCCTGCGTGCGGTAGATAATAGTGCATCAATGACCGTATTGCCGACAATATGAATGTCACCATTGACTTGTTCATCCTGAAGGGCGGCAGCAGCTCGACGAGTTGGCGCAAAATGCCACTTCGCGACACGACCGGCCATCTGCCGAAACCCTTCCTCAGGAAAGGGCCGATTCAAGTCATATGTTCTTAGACCCGCTTCGACATGTCCGAAAGGGATTTCATTATTGAACGCGACGAGCGCAGCTGCCGTGACCGTGGTCGTATCCCCCTGTGCCAGTACGACACTCGGCGTGTATTTCTCGATCATCTGATCAAGTCCAGCGAGCGAGCGGGTCATCACCTGTGTCAAAGTCTGGTTTGGGCGCATGACCTGTAAATCTTCGTCGGGTTTCAGGTTAAACCAATCGAAAACCTGCTGGATCATTTCCCGGTGTTGGCCGGTAGAAATCAGAATAGGATCTAACCCTTGGGTCGCTTGAAGGGCCTTATAAACAGGCGCCATTTTTATAGCTTCAGGACGAGTCCCAACGACGACGACGATACGCATACCAACCCTCACCAGCACCACTTTAAGAACCACTCTCACCTATACGAAAATCAAGAGTATAGCGAGCCTTATTTTTTAAAGTGGGGGCGATATTATTGAATCGGTGCCGTGGCCAGGTCTTATGACAGCAGGTCTGGTCACCTCCTAGACAGGAACAGAATTATAGGTTTGTGCATGATGCAGTTCGCTTGAGGCTTATCAGAAATTTGCAGTCATGAAATTTTTGCTCATCAGTCTTGAATATTATCCCTCAACATCTGGAGGGGCTCGGCGACCGGAGTCGATGGTCCATGGATTAAGAGAGCTGGGCCATGATGTAGATGTTGCTACTCCTTATGAATCGACGGCCGACATTCACCTCCCTCATCCCGTTATTGGTAAATCTCTAGCTGCAAACAACACACTAGCACCGCGTGCCCATATCCCGAAATTTCTTGAAGCCGCCTATCAAAGTCTACGCTATTGGCCTGATAATGAGATTGATTGGGCGCAGGCTGCGCTCAAAAAAATTCAAGATGAAGCCGATATAGACCAATATGACTGCGTTCTGACAACGTCACCACCTGAGTCGATTAATTATATCGGATACGCGCTAAAGAAGCGCAAAGCAGATCTGCGATGGATCGCTGATTTCCGTGACTCATGGCTTGTTAACCCGCTGATGCGATCGAGACATTTGTTTTATCGTCGAACACTTGAACGCCGCATTGGAGCAAAATGGCTGAAAAAGGCCGATCTGATTGTTGGATCGCGTCCGGATATCTTAGAAGAGATGTCGACCTTTGCGCCGCAGGTGAGGACACTGCATATTGAACAAAGTGCTGTTGCCTTAGGCAAAACCAAGACCGTCATTAATTCTAATCTTTGGCCATTTGAATCTGATGAGGACACTGTACTCGTGCACCTCGGGTCGTTCCTAAACTCGGATTACCGGCGCAGCATTAGGCCCTTACTCGAACAGTTTTCAGTTGCGCTTCGTGAAAGACCGCACCTTCGCCTCGCTCTTTATGGCAACTTGACGTTCGATGAAAGAAAGCTGGCGAATAAAACAGCCGGCTGTCACTATTTTGGGAACGTTAGCCGCTCGGTCGCATGGCATTTGATGAGCCGAGCGGATGGTCTGGTATTGGCGAATGCACCAAATGTGTTGAGCGTGCCAGGCAAGCTCGCCGAGTATATCATGGCGAAGAAACCGATCATTTTTTTGGGGAGCATCCCGAAATTGGTGAAATCACACATCGAGAAGTACCAACTCTCACCCTCAGAGCAGATGATCGCTGTCGCAGATGAGAATCTAGTGCCTCCTAATGTGGCTCAACCTTCGCCTGCCACATTAGCAAAATCACTGCTCGGTGCATTGACCACAAGCACTGACTGAACCTCGTTGTTCCAAAATGGTTTGCTTCTATACAGAACGGGAATTTGATTGCTTGAGAGAAGCATCTTCAGGCACTATGATTTCGCCAATCACAACAGATGAACGGACAAATGATGGCCAAACAAATAGAGAAAGCGGAAGTAGACGTTGAAAGCCGTATACGCCACCTCCTCAAGACGGCAACGCGTGCGAATGAAAGCAGCAATTATGTCCGCGAAGCACAGCTAACCGAGGAAGCTCTAGCCTTATCGTCAGATGTTAATGCTCAAGTGCTGCGGCGCTACGCATCGGCGCTCTATAAAATAGGTGAATTTCGGGCTGCAGCCATACTGGCGAATTCTGAACTGCTTAAAGATGGCAATCCTGAGTTTGTGGAGCGCCTGAAAGATATGGTCGAAGAGAAAGGCGCGTCTCAATTTCTGACGATCCTGGACCGCTTCGGCATATAATATCTTCCAACATGAGTCTTCGCATCAGTATTTCCGTGAGCCGTATGCTCGATAAGATGCACGACAAGCAATTCAGGAGCGGTTGAAGCGGATTGCCTCGCTATTTTGACCTTGGATTTGGGTTTGTCGTCACCTCTGACCCGCTCATGATGTTGGAGCGGTTATCTAAATTTGTGACGCCAAAATGGGACTTTAGGAAACGCGGGATAGACGACACGCTGGCCCTTTTTAGACCGCCGGAATTCGAGGTTAATTGGACTGCAAGTGAGGCAAAAAGCCGAACGCTACAATATCAACTCAATGCATGGGCTTATCTGGCCCCCTTGCTCTTCATAGCCCTTCAGGAACGCCAAGACCAAGCGTATGCAAGACAGCTTAGAGAGAACGCGCTGGCATGGGCTCTCGATTGGATAAAGCGACATCGATTTAATGCTGTTGATCCAACAGGGAGTCGGTTGGAGAATAAGTTTGCATGGTATGACATGGCGACAGGGTTACGCGCGGCTGTACTGGGGCACCTTATTGAACTCACGACGGAAGACCCATTGCTCCTGAATGACGACTCAACGCTTCTGCTACAGTGGTCCGCTGAAGATCACCTCACCTATCTTCGCGATGAAAGGCTTCTCGCTTCTCACAGCAATCATGGCTTTTATCAATCGATGGGGCTGTTCTGTCTGGTCGCTGTCGCCCCCCAGGCATCACAACGCCCGGACGAGGACAGGGACCTCGCAATCACGCGAATTCTGAAGTATTTAGAGGCCTCATTCTCCAGCGATGGCGTCCATTTAGAGCACTCACCAATCTACCACTCTTTCATGATAAGAGCGCTTCGCTCAGTAGCGCCACTTCTTGATGAAAACGCAGAGAAAGAAAGTGTGGTTTTAAATCTGTTCGATCAAATGCAAGAGGCACAATCGGCCATGTTTACGCCAAGTGGGCTGCTCGCACCATTCGGTGATAGTTCGCCAATGGCGTCAAGAGATTTAGACTCGATTGATCCACGAATTTTAGACAGCCTGTCTCAGAAACTCTCATATGACATTCTTCGTAAACCGGAACATGCAAGGCCAAATAGGCAGTATTATGCATCGCAAGAAGCGGGTTTTGCGTCGTTTAAACATGCTTCACCCAGAGCGCCCCTAAGCGCAGACATATCGAAAGATGCACCCGCGAAATCGCTCGGCCCAAGCCACTATCTTGCCATTGCAAGCTGGCACCACTCATCAGTGCATAAACAAGTCGATGACGGAACCTGCGTCTGGTTTGAGAACGATGTCCCGATCCTTTTTGATCCAGGACGATTTGCTTATGAGGGCACGACGTCTCCCAACTCCGAGCTTCGTAATCGGGGCTACTTTTACGCACATCCATCGCGCGTCTTTGTCGAGTCCGCACAAGCGCACAATACGGTTGAAATCGACCAAAAAAGTGACAACCGCCGCCAGGCGGTCGAATATGGATCAGGCATTGTTTGCAGCGGCTTTGAAAACGGCGTTTTCGTCCACGAGATCGAGATTATCCGAGAGCCCGCAATTATTCATAGGCGGCTGTTTATCTACACCCCTGGCAAGGCGCTGTTTGTTATCGATGAGCTCGAAAACCTGATCCAGGCGAAGGCGCGTGACTATAGTCAATGGTGGCAGCTCTATCCTGCATGGCAACCGAAAGATATGAACCCAGATAAGCAGCAAGTCAGGTTTGAATTCACGGGCACGATTGGTGACATTGCGCAGACCGATGATGGATTTGAGACAACATTGATGAATGACGGTCTTGATGTTGTTGAGGATACAGGCTCGAGCAGCATCAAACCCTCTGACCGTTATATTGAACGGACTTATCAGCCTGCGGCGTTTGATCTGATGGGCTGCTTTACAGCCTTTGCGAGCGATACAGGAGACACAAGAAAGGTTGAAGTCTGCCACTGGAAGGGCGAGAAAAGCAATCCGGAGAGGCTGCGCGGCTGGACGTCGCTCTATCCCGGAGAGCTGATCCCTGCGTCAGCAATAGAAATCCAGCCACAGGCAACGGCTGATCCGATCACTCTGGTGGCGGCCTATCACACAATCGACAAGTCTGTGTCTAATGGTGTTCAAGCGACAATCACTGTCGGACAGGCACGCGGGGGCTTTCGAGATCTCGTCCTGTCGATTGGGAATGACGAGCAGGTCCTAACAGAGCAAGTTCGCTATCTTCGGCGCCCTAAAACCCTCGAAGTCTTAGTCGGGCACAAACGCAAACTCATTTTCGATCGCACACTGACCACAACCAATCGACAAGCCCAAGCTTTGATGCGGGCGCGCGCAGCACTTGCGAGTGGCGAGTCGAAAAGCAAGGTTAGCAAACGATTTGAGAACGCTGTTTCAACTGGAAGCGAGTTGGCTCTGAAAGAATATGCCCAGTTTTGCAAACAAACAGGACAGGACAAACGGTATTTGTCTTTATTGGAACAATATGCGGCGCTTGGCAGTGGCGAAGGGGCGCTAAGGCTCGCTTTAGCGCTAAAAGCAAAAGACAAATCGGTGGACTGGAAGCGTGTTATCGAGCTGCTTGAGACGGCTGCGTCAAAGGGATATCGATTAGCCCATTTCCATCTGGCCGAAATCTTTGAGGACCGAAACAATCCATATGCGGCGCCTGATCGGGCAGAAACCTGCTATAAGGCGGCAGCGCAGCTTGGCCACGCCCCATCTATGGTCCGCATCGCGGCCCTCTTCAAAGTGCGTGGTGATCTCCGAGAGATGATCTATTGGCTGGAGGAAGCCTCTAAACTGAACAATAGAGAAGCACAGCTCGAGCTCGGCAAAACGCGATCCGACAGCGCCTCAGCGTACTATGATCTTGACGCTGCACTGACTCAATTCGAGGCTGCGGCTCAACAAGGAAGCGCAGCAGCATCCTACCGCGCGGCTCAGATTTATGGGGACGCGAAGTCACCCAAATATGACGCGACCAAGCAGAGACACTATCTCCAACTGGCGAGTGACTCAGGCAGTGGATTGGCCTCATTCCGGCTGGCAGAACTTATGATGAAATCTGTGCCGACAGATGACCGAGAAGACATTGTTAAGCTCCTGCAAGCCGCGATTGATGCTGGCGTCAAAGGCGCCGATAGCGCTTTAAACGCGTTTGATGAAAGCTCTTCTGATCTGGCTTAGAGTTTGAGCGCGTGAATTATTTTGGCGAAATGTCCAGCTCTGTCATCGTCTTGCTCGTCCAGGAGATCATCCAACGTATTGGGCTTTACATCTCTGTCTGTCACTTGTGCAGAAACAAGTTCTGCAGCTCTCTTCTCCCCAGAACGATAGAGCGCCTTCGCATAACGGTCCCATAAGTCTTGATCGAAATGACCTGATACACAGCCAATCCATTCAATCAGCGTGACCAAGCGAGAATAGTCCTTCGTCACGTCAGCGACTGTCGCCTGTTCATTCAAATATGCGAGAATTGACTGACGGTCTTGGTCAGGAAGATCAATCAGTGATTCAACGGAAGTTAGTATATCATCGGCGCTCATACGGGTGACATTTCCCGAGCTAAGTAGGCTTGCGACGCGGCCATATCCCGCGCAACCAGAGACCAATTCCGTTTCTCACTGACATAAGCCTGAGCGGCTTGCGCGATGTTGATATGTCTTGAGCGATCGCTGAGAATATCCCGCAGTGTTTTGGCCAGATCGTCCTTGTTTCCTGCTTCGAAAAGATATCCCGTCTCCTTATCTTTGATGAGATCAGCGATCGGTTCGACATCTGATGCCAGTACAATCCGTCCCGACGCCATCGCCTCAAGTGGCTTGAGGGGGCTGACCAGCCTGCAAACACGATAGGGAAGGCGCGGCACAAGGATGATATGGGCCCGATCATAAAACGCGCTTACATCCTCATACGGAATTCGACCGTGCATTTTAATATTGGTGAGTCTGTAGGTTTTTATCAGAGCTTCGAGATTTGGTTTGAACGCTCCATCGCCAACGATATCAACCTCAACCTGGGCCGATAAGTCGGGGTAATCTGCCAGTGTCTCAAGTAAAAGCTGCAGCCCCTCATACTCAACGACGCTGCCGATATAAGCGAGCCTTAGCTTCTGCTCTTGTGCCCCTTCATAAGGCGCCTGAGACGCTTGCGCGACGTCCTGCATATCAGCGCAATTCGGCGCGATGGCGCTCTTGTGGTCAAGAAGGGCTGGCTTGAGTTGTCCAAGATCTGAGAGCTGGCCTGCTCTCATCGGTTTTGCTGAATCCATCTTGGAAGAAAATACGCCACGTACTTGGGGTGTAATGTAAAAATTAAAGTCTGAATTATGAGCAAGATAAGTTTCAAATGCACGCTCAATCGCGAAACGCTCACTGTCGTACCAATGGTCAACTTTAGAGGCTTTTGTCTCCTCCCAAAGGCCCCTCATTTCATAGGAAAACGGAATTCCTATGCGCTGTGCGGCGAGATAAGCCGGAAAGGCGTTCACAAAATTTGAGGCAGCAATTACACTGCTAATCTGGTTGGCAGCAAACCAGCCACTCAGTCGTTTGGCACTTTCGAAAAAATAATGGCGCAGATCATCCTGCATGTGAGGGCCATCAGGGAAGTGGGTGAAGGTAATATCGCCGACTTTGCTATAAGCACGTGCTTCGTGATCGTTAAGGTCAAATCTGTCGACCGGGTAGCCTGGACGCGTTGCGACAGAAAGAGAGCCACCAATTGCTTTTAACTCACGGTCGAGCCCTTCAACAACTTTCTGCGTTCGAATGGCATAGCCTGCTGTATTTTGGGGCATCGCACTTGCCGCGACATATGCGACGTGGAGCCCACTGTGATCCTCGGCCGCGATTGGCCTAACGCCGGGCTCAAGCGTCTCAAGATCACGTAGAATGTTTTTGACGAATTGAGGAACCCCTTCCTCCAGCGCTGCGTTCTCTGATCTGATACGACGCAGGCGCATTGCCTCTACAGCGTCAAGTCGGGCCTCGTCGATCCCATCAAGTGCGAGCTTTGCATCTGTAACATTGCCGCCATTATACAGCGTAAAGCCAATGAGCTTTCTCTGACTGTGAGTGAGTTCAAAATCGACAAGTTCACGGGCAACATGGGCCGCCTCGACAGTCGACTCTTTCCGTAAAGACTTGATTTTTTCGATCGTCGAAACAGCCTCTTGGCCTTGTTTCGTAACACTTGGACGCTTTGCTTGCACAGGCTTTTGAGGCGCTGCCAATTGTGGAGCGGTTGATGCAGCCAGTGCACGGTTCTGTTTCGAGTTGGACTGGGA
>JBCCDF010000018.1:0-20047 GCA_039030935.1 Pseudomonadota bacterium
CCGACCTATGATGTGATCGCAGTAACACCCCATATTGATGTGCGCTCAGAAGCCATAAGCGTCCATTCGCTTCGTGGCGCAGTCTGTCACGCTGCGTATGGGATGAATAGACAACAATACCCGAACGACATCGCTCTGGTTTATCTGGACGATGTTAGTGCTTTTGAAAATGTCGAGATCGCTCGCTTGGAGACAGCAGAAACCCGATTATTGCCACGTAATCTGGACGACGTTTATATTGCGGCTTGGGGACGAAATGGTGGCACGCAGTACTTGCAGGGCGGACGCGTCTGGATCAGCGAACCGGGGGAAGCCGTTTTACTGGCTGAGAAAATCGGGACGCGCGGGCCCAATCTTGGTGACAGTGGGGCGCCACTGTATGCGCAGACCCCAAACGGCCCGCTCGTCATTGGAATTCTCTCTCAGGTGACCCAAGATCGCGCTCAGAACGGCGATCGCAGCATCTACATTCGCTTGAGCGCCGCGCATCAATGGATCCATCAGACGATGGCGATTTGTGAACAAGAGGGGCAATATCTGTGCTCGCAAGCTGTGCCCGCGTTATTAGAGACCGCCGAGCCAATCAATTAAGAGGGCATTGACCTCGGAAGCGCGCTCCTGCTGGGTCCAATGCCCACACCCGTCCAAAACGTGCGCGCCTTTCAAATTTGGCAGATGGGGGCGGATCATCTCGCCTAGATCACCCTGAAACATTGCTAGGACAGGGTCCTTCGTGCCTCCAATGAAAAGACTCGGCTGGTAAATGGTCGTGTCTGCAAGAGCCGTCAAATAGGCATGATCAGCTGTTTGGGCACGATAACGATTGAGCGGACCGCGAAAACCGGAGACGCGAAACTGGCTATCATAATAGCGAACATCGCTCTCATTCAGCCACGCCAGAGGCATGGGTGGCTCGGCTAAACCCTCAAGCAAGCCTGAGCCGTGAGGTTTATCTTTTGGCCAGGCGTCGTCTGGGGCATCGCCGCTAATCGCATAGTAGAATTTGCGGATCGTCGAGCCCGGGTCTTCTTCGAGTTCAGCTTCTGGGCGATCCTCTTCCTGAAAATAAATCTGATAGAAAAACAGACCATTATCAGTGAAAACCTTACGATAAAGATCAAGCGGAGCAATAGGACCAAGCGGGATGTAGGGAACAGAAAGACCGGCCACAGCGCGAAAATGATCTGGATGCAAAAGCGCGCTATTCCACGCAATCGGCGCGCCCCAATCATGGCCGATAACGACCGCAGGCTGATCCGGTGACAAGGTCTCTGAGATCGCAGCGATATCGCTGGTGAGCGCTTCCATCGTGTAAGCACTAATCTCTTCGGGACGATCCGACCCACCATATCCTCGCACATCAGGCGCAGCGACACGGTAACCCGCTTCTGCGAGCGCTTTCAGCTGATGACGCCATGAATACCAACTTTCAGGAAATCCATGAACGAATATGACCAGCGGCGCGTTGTCCCGCCCTTCAACAGCAACTCGCAGGCGAATGTCACCATTCTGCACCCATTGGAAATTGGCCATATATCCCTCTCGTCTGACGAAAAGCTAACCAGCCAGAGCGGTATCTGCAACACTCGTGTTGCCGGCCTCTAGCGGAAGATAGAAGCTCACCATTGTGCCTTTGCCTTCCTCACTCGCGATGGCGAGGCGACCACCGTGAAGTTCAGCGAACGATTTCGTCAGCGATAGACCGAGTCCCGTGCCGTGATGGTTGCGATCGCTCGTCTCGGCCACTTGCTCAAAAGGCTGCGCAAGGCGCGGTAAGGCCTCGGCGGGGATACCAACACCACTATCACGCACAGCGATGCGGAGTTCATTGGCTTGGCGGTTGACCATAACCCGGATCGCGCCGCCTGTATCGGTGAACTTAATCGCATTTGAAACCAGATTGAGGATCATCTGACGGATCGCGCGATGGTCAGCATCTATCAGCGGCAGGTCCTGATCATGGATCAGGTCGAGTTGTAACCCTTTCTCTTCCGCACGACGACGAACCATACGCACAGCCATGTCGACGGGCTCGACAATATCAATCCGCTGAAGATCAACCGTCATTTTACCTGCTTCGATCTTCGCCATGTCTAGAATGTCGTTAATCATATCAAGCAAGTGCTGACCTGAGGTCAGAATATCGGCAACATATTCAGTGTATTTGTCGTGGCCTAGAGGGCCGAACGCGCCATCCCGCATAATCTCCGAAAAGCCAATGATCGCATTCAGAGGTGTGCGCAGTTCATGGCTCATATTGGCCAGGAAGGCACTTTTTGAAGCCGCAGACTTTTCAGCGCGATCACGCTCGATTTCCAAGTTTTGAGCTAGCTCTGCAGCCGCTGTCTGAGCAGCTTTCAACTCTCCAACCACCGTCTCTAATTGCTTGCGTTGGCGGTCGAGCTTTACTTCATTCTGCACATCAGCAGTCACGTTCAAACCAACTGAAATCATACCGCCAGTCGGGGTCATCCGCTCGACGAATTTGTACCAGTCATTGTCCTGAGCACGGATAACATTCGTGCCGCCTTCACGTCGACTACGGCGCGCGCGAATACCAGATGCCTGCGCCAGTTTGACGGTTTCGTGGCTCATTCCAACGCGAAGTGAAGAGCCAAGGCCAAAGACGCTGGAAAACGCAGTGTTCCAATACAGAAGACGTTTATTTCGATCCCAGATCGCGAACGGCCCGGTAAATCCTTCGATGGATGACTTCAGCCTCTGCTCAGCCTGTTGCGAACGCTGGATGGCGCGCTTCGTCATCGTCACATCGATCAGAACACCATGCAACGCATTCGTCACCGGGTCACGAGAGGCCCGAATATCAAGCCATGTCTGGTTATCGCTAAGAGCAAAAGTCTGTGACAAATATTCTCGACTCTCAAAGGTCTCAAAGACCTGCCCAATGAGATCTCTATAGTCCGTTTGAATGACCTCAAGCAGCGCGTTTGGCTTGTAGAAGCCGCTCTGGTTGACACCGATAATGATGGCCGCGGGTTCGCTGAGCCATATTTCGCGACGATCCGCTTGCCACGTCCAATAACCGGACGTTGTTTCCCGTTGTACAATATCCAGCAAGCGCCCGGCTTTTGTGGCTTCGCCTTCAATGGCACTTCGATCTGATTGAGATCGCAGGACCCGCTGCCATAGTCCTACAATGATAATACCCGGGCTTATGAGTAGAAGGAGGTAAGCGAGCAAATCGACCGCGCGCATCCAAGTGAAAAAGCGGTCCGAATTCGCGACGCAGGCGTTCAGGGCGATGCCGATGGGTTGGCAAACCGTTATTGTGCTCCTTGCTGACGGCTCAACTTCATCCCCTGCCGACAGGAAAATACGTCGCCCCTCATTGCCTTCCGGAGACCAAGCTGTTGCCTTGATAAGCCCAATTCGTGCGCTTGCACTTGTGGGCTTGTAGACCACCACTATGTCGCCGGCAGACGATAGCCCTGCCGCGCTTTCATCGACGAGGAGCTGTGACGCGACCTCTCCAGCCAATCGCGCCCGCGACCCATCACTCGCTGAAAGCGCATCCGCAAGGCCAATGACACTCTCCAGATCAGGATGCGATTGCTGTGTCTGTTGGTTTGACCAACGACTGCGACGGGCATGTTTCAGCGTGTAGATGACCCCTTCGACTTTCCCGTTGACGTATTCAGAGACTGCAAGCGCCTCTCTTTCAGTCATCGCGGTCTGATTGGCACGCTCTGTTCTCCAATCATCCAGGAGTTTGAACCCTACTGCAGCAAGTAAGGTCAACCCAAGCAGAATGATGACGGTGCGCAGGTTAAGCTGCAATGACAGCAAGCGCTTCTCTGAAAGCGTCTTCAGACTTGGCATTCTGGCTCATCCTGCAATGGCGACGAAAGCACCGCCTCTTGCGGAAATGTTTGAGCTGACAAGTTTTAAGTTTGGTTAACCAATCACCCCAGTGTGCGCGATAAAATATCCGCAACATTTTTCGACAGGTTTGACGACTGCAAATCGCGAAGAGTCTTCTCCGCCAGAGCCCGCGTCGACGCCTCAAGCTTTTTCCACGCTTCAAAGGCTGTCAAAAGCCGCGCGGCAAGCGCGGGGTTACGGGTATCAGCATCGCGAATGACCTCCGCAAGCAATCTGTAACCGCTCCCATCCGGCGCATGGAACGCTGCCAAATTCTGCATCGCAAACACGCCCGCAACTGAGCGAACCCTGTTCGGATTGGTCTGATCATATTGCGGATGATCCAATAGAGCCTTGATGTCTGAAACGCTGCCTGTCGCGGCCTGAACCGCAAACCACTTGTCCATCACAAGGTCATTATCACCCCATTCCGCTGAAAAAGCTTCCAGAGCAAAGTGCTTTTGACTGGCATTTGCCTCACAAAGCGCCCGCAATGTCGACAGTGTTTCAGTCATATTGGGCGCTGCTTCATAAGCCGCTTTCAGTCGAGCATCCGCGGCAGGGTCGCGAAGCGCACCCGTGAGAGAGATCATCGCAGCACGCAGCGCACGAGCGCCAGCCTGCTCTGCATTCGGCAAAAACGGCGTAGGGGATGGCGCACCAAGCATCTCGGCTGCATCGTCTGCGAGGTGGCGCGCAAGGGCGGTGCGAACTTTCATGCGCGCTTGGTTGAGCGCGCTAGGATCAGCGGGTGTGTAATGTTGGAAAAGCTCACCAATATCCGGAACTCTCAAAAGAAGCGCTGAGAAGGCTGGATCATCCTGCGCCTTGAGAGCGGCTTGAGCAATTGCTTCGATAAGTGTTCCATCAGGCGAAATCTTATCTTTGTAGGCAAGCTCAATGACCTCCTCCCGCAGCAGAACTTGGAAAGCATTCCACTGATTAAACCGGTCATCATCCATCGCAGCGAGCATGATCCGGTCAGCCCGCACCATATCATGGTTAAGGTAGATCGGGGCTGAAAAGCTTCGATTAAGCGAGAGCAAAGGCCGAGACTCAAGCCCGATAAGGGTCCAAATCGTCTCAGCACCATCAAGAAGAATGATGGTTTCTTCGATCTTGTCGCCATCGCGAGAGAACGCAGCTGCCCGAACGGGCATCGGTAAAGGTTGCGGCTCATCATTGCCCGGCGTTTCAGGATTTGATTGGACAAGACGAAGCGTCAGCGTGCCAGTTGCTTCATTCCATTCTTCGCTCGCCGTTATCGTCGGCGTCCCCGGCTGAGCGTACCAGCGTCGAAACTCGGACAGGTCTTGACCACTCGATTCCTCAAAACACGCATAGAAATCTTCGATCGTCACAGCCTGACCATCATGGCGGGCAAAATAGAGCTGAAGCCCACGATCGAAAGCCTCATCGCCAACGAGGGTTTTGAGCATACGGATCAGTTCAGCCCCCTTCTCATAAACGGTCGCGGTGTAGAGATTATCGATGCTCGCATAACTGTCAGGACGAACCGGATGCGCGAGTGGGCCTCCATCTTCAGCAAACTGTCGGGCACGCAGACGGATAACATCCTTGATGCGCTGCACAGGTCGCGAGCGCACATCGGCGCTAAATTCTTGATCGCGAAAGACCGTCAGGCCCTCTTTCAGACAAAGCTGGAACCAGTCACGACACGTAATACGGTTGCCTGTCCAGTTGTGGAAATACTCATGCGCAACAATGCTTTCAATCGCTTCGAAGTCAGCATCCGTCGCCGTCGCTTCGTCTGCTAGGACGTAGGCTGAATTGAAGATATTCAGCCCTTTATTTTCCATCGCACCGAAATTGAAGTCGCGGACGGCCACAATATTGAACACGCCAAGATCATATTCGCGCTGGAAGACACCCTCGTCCCATTTCATCGACGCAATCAGGCTTTCCATCGCCCAGACCGCACGGTCTGCATCACCTTTATCAACATGAATTGCGAGATCGACGTGCGCGCCGCTTCTGGTCGTGAAAGTATCGCTGTAAACATCATAATCTCCCGCACATAGCGCAAAGAGATAGGATGGCTTCAAATGCGGATCATCCCATTCTGCAAAGTGGCGACCGCCTTCTAGGTCACCGCTTTGCCCTGCTGTCCCATTTGAGAGTAGGATTGGATACGTCGCCTTGTCGGCCTCAATGCGGACTTTGAACGTGGTCATCACATCCGGGCGATCGGGCCAGTAGGTGATGCGACGAAAGCCTGTCGATTCACATTGGCTACAGAAGCGTCCGCCCGAGATGTACAATCCGGATAACTCGGTGTTGCTGGATGGGTCTATTGTGACATCAGTCTCCAAAGTGAAAGTGTCAGGAACGGACCGCAAAGTGAGCGTTTCTTCGGTTTGACTATACCCTGAAGGACCCACTGAGGTACCATCAATTCGAAGCTCATTGAGTTTGATTTGGACTCCATCAAGCGTGAAATCACCTGCTCCGACACGGCGGACCTTCATGTGCGTTTTGACCCGCGTGGCGGAAGGATCCAGATCAAAGCTCAACTCAACTTTATCGATGGCGAAGGGAAAGGGCGCGTAATCGGAAAGCTTGATCTGAACGGGCGTATCGGTTCGCATGTGCGGGAGGTCCTTTTCGTCTATGCTGTTGGATTTAGCGACGCAATCTCGCGACGCAAGAAAAGCTTTGAACTCTTTCCGCAACGTGACGGGTTTCCGTGCGCGTCAAGGCAACTATTCTAAGGGCAAACAAAAACAGATTTACGGGAGCGCCGTTCGGCCATGAATTTCGATTTTTCCGAAGACCAAAAATTCCTGCGTGATGAAGCGCGCAAGTTCCTCGATGCAGAGTGTACCACACAGCACGTTCGCGAAGTCCTGAATGATGATGAAAAAAGCCATCATGAAGGGGTCTGGCAGAAAGTGAAGGAAATGGGTTGGCTGGGAACAGCGATCCCGGAAGAGCATGGCGGGCTTGGTCTGGGCGCTTTGGAACTCTGTGTTCTTGCTGAAGAAATGGGCCGCGCATTGGCGCCCGTACCCTTTGCGTCAACCGTCTACTTCTTCAGCGAAGGGGTGATGATGGCGGGCAGTGATGCGCAGAAATCTGCGATCCTTCCGAAAGTCGCGAGTGGCGACGTGATCGGATGCTACGCCGCAAGCGAGGGGCCTGGTCATCCCGATCCCGCTAAGCTCTCTACAAGCTTTGATGGGCGCGCGGTCACAGGTAAGAAGCTTCCGGTCACAGATGGCGATGTGGCCACGCATGCGATTGTTTTGGCCAAAGATGGTAGCGGGGCGAGCCTCGTCATTGTTGATTTGAATGGACCGGGCGTCGAGCGCAGTCCAGTCAAGACGCTTGAGCCAACACGCTCCCACGCAGAGATCACATTCACGAGCGCCCCGGCAGAGCGTCTAGGCGCCGCAGGCGAAGGCGGCGATCTCCATGATGCGATCATGACACGAGCAGCGGTTCTTTTGTCATTCGAACAATTAGGCGGAGCCAGCCGCTGTCTCGAAATGGCCACGGACTATGCCAAAGAGCGCTATGCCTTTGGTCGCCCGATTGGCGGCAATCAAGCGATCAAGCACAAGCTGGCCGACATGTATGTGAAGAATGAAGTCGCTCGCTCCAATAGCTATTATGGCGCTTGGGCGCTCTCAACGGATGCCACAGAACTGCCAGAGGCGGCCGCAGCAGCAAGATTGGCAGCGTCTGAGGCCTATTGGTTTGCGTCTAAAGAAAACATTCAAACCCATGGTGGCATGGGCTTTACTTGGGAAGTGGACTGCCATCTCTTTTACCGCCGCGCAAAACTGCTCGCGGTTCAAGCTGGCGCACCAAAGGTCTGGAAAGAGAAGCTGGTGCGCGCGCTAGAGATGAAGAACGCGGCATAAAGCTACAATGCAGTTGAACCAGATCACAGTTCCAACTCATGACGTGGCAGCGTCGGTTGCTTTCTATAAGCAACTGGGTTTTCGACAGCTTGTCGATAGTCCGCACTATGCGCGTTTCCTGGCCCCAGAGGGGGACACAACGTTTTCCGTACATTTGGAAGAGAACGCGTCCACAATCAACAAAACCGTAATCTATTTAGAGACCGAGAATATCGACGATGTTGTCTCTAAACTTGAGGCCGATGGCATGCGTTTCAAACAGTCTCTAAAAAACGAAGACTGGCTGTGGCGAGAAGCCCGCTTGCTTGACCCAGCGGAAAATGAGATCTGTATATATTATGCTGGAGAAAACAGAATAAACCCGCCTTGGCGGATAAAGGACGAGGATTAGGAGACGAAGATGGATTTCAACGACACAGTAGAAGAAGCAGAGTTTCGCGCCGAAGCCCGCTCATTCATAGAGAAACACCTAGACCCTAAAGGCGCAAAACCTCTGCGCCAGCGGGTTTCAGGCGACGAGTTCATGAAGCGCGCTAAAGCGTGGCAGGCCCTCAAAGCCGACAACCGATTCGCGCAAATCACATGGCCAAAAGAGATGGGCGGCCGCGGTGGAACATCAATGCAAAACGTGATTTGGGGTCAGGAAGAAGGCAAGTTTGACGCGCCAACCGGGCCTTTCACGATTGGCCTCGGCATGTGTATTCCGACCGTCATCGCCTTTGGCTCTGACGAGCACAAAAAGCGCTATGTCCAGAAAGCCCTTCGCGGTGAGGAAATCTGGTGCCAACTTTTCTCTGAGCCAGCGGCTGGATCAGATGTTGCGGGACTGAAGACACGCGCTGTCAAAGATGGTGATGAGTGGGTCATCAACGGTCAGAAAGTCTGGACATCAGGCGCACACTATTCCGATTACGGCATCTTACTCGTCCGAACGGACCCCAAAGCGCCTAAACACAAAGGCCTGACCATGTTCATCGTGGATATGAAGCAGGCTGGCGTTGAAGCACGACCAATTCACCAGGCCTCAGGCGGTCGCGAGTTTAACGAAGTCTATTTCACAGACGTGCGGATTCCTGACAGTGATCGTCTCGGCGAAGTTGGCCAAGGCTGGAAAGTCGCCATCGTCACGCTAATGAATGAGCGTCTCGCCGTTGGTGGCTCACCGGGTCCAGATTGGTCTGAAATCATGGACTACGCCAAGCAGGCTGGCACGATCAGCGATGGCGCGTTCCGTGATAATCTTGCCGACTGGTATGTTGCCGCTCAAGGTTACAAACTGACGAAGTTCCGCACACAAACCGCGCTGTCTAAAGGTGAAACACCGGGACCAGAAAGTTCAATCGGCAAGATCATTACGGCCAATCAACTCCAGGACATCTGCAACTCCGCAATCGAAATGCAGGATCATTATGGCCTGATGACAAGCGAGGAAGAGATGCCAGCCGATGCGTTGTTCCAGCAGAGCTTCATGTGGGCGCCGGGTCTTCGCATTGCGGGTGGCACGGACGAGATCCTGAAGAATATCATCGCTGAGCGCGTGCTCGGTCTACCGGGTGATGTTCGCGTTGACAAAGACGTCCCGTTTGACGAGCTCAAGCAGGGCTAGAGAAATACTGAATTCTTAGATCAAGCCGGGCACGTCGCGTGTCCGGCTTTTTAATACGACCTAAGAGATTTCATCGCTCAGCGCGCTCTCAACAAATGCGGCAATCTCAGCCACGCAGGTTTCGGACACACGTTTCAGCGTGGAAGCAGGATCATTGACTTGGTCTGTTAAGCGAGTCGCGACTTGCCCGCGTGTAACAACATTTCGAGTTCTGGCATCGATCAGCGTTACCGTCGCCTCACAAACCGCATCATTTCTAACGAAACCGACCGTCGAGATCCGAGTTGAAAGCTCATAGAGCGCTTGCGCCCCCGCTTCAGGTAAGACCGCCCCACCCGCCTCTCCCACAAGGCTATCCACGAGAGCCAGTTGCATCAGCCGCGTCGAACGCCCGGCCCATTCGACGGAAGGGATGAGCCGCATCGCACCGCTCATGTCTTCACGCACCATAGCGCGCCCTGACATGATTTGCGGCGCTTCTGGTTCGCGCACCATGATGGTTGAGCTGATCTCAACAGGATTGCTCATGGCCGCGATACGATAGAGCGCATCAGGGCGTTCAGGCTCAGGCAATACCGAAACACAGCCGGCCAGTGTTAAAGCCGTTATACTAACCGTCAGACTCAATAGGCGCATTAGCGATCCTCCTCATAAGGGCGAGCTGTCCCGATCACCAGACCCTGCGGATTGGTTTCAAGATCGCGTGCGATGCGGTCGAGGCGTGCAATCAGCGTTCGTAGCTCTTGCGCGGTTGCACGCGTTTCATTCAAAGTCATCGCTGTTGGCCCCTCAATCATATCTTGAGTAGAGATCAGCACATCTCGCCCAGCAACCAGTGCTTCATTGGCAGTACCCGTCGCAGTTCGAGCCTCCGCCAGAAGAAGGTTTAGTTCCGCGCTTAAAGCTGCAAGCTCAACTTCGGTCGCAGCGGCCGCTTCAAACGTTGCATCGGCCGCCAAAGAAACATCCGCACTGGCTTGCTCAAGGCTTGCAATCACCCGGCGCGCATCCTCAATCAGCGTCTCATCCTCAGCCGCTAACGTTGCCATGACACTGTTCGTGTTCTCCAGAAGATCACCGAAAGTCGCAACGTTTTGTTCACTCAATAAAGCATCACTGGAATCTAACAGCATCCCTGCACGCCCGGCTATCTCTGCTCCACTCGCGAACAGCATCGCAATCGGATTTTGAACGCTCTCAATCACAGGGATATTCTGGTAAGGTGGGGGGAGAAGAGGCCCTGCGCTATCAGAGCCAGCATTGATCTGAATAAAAGTCACACCTGTTATACCAGCAATATCAATGCTTGCAGTCGAGTCCTCCTTAACGGGTGTACTCTGATCAACGCGTATTCGGGCACGCACTTTTGACGCATCGCGGCGATCAATCCGGACGGTTTCGACTTCCCCGACCTTGATACCGATATAGCGTACTGACGCGCCCTCCTCCAAAGATACAGGCCCGTCAAACACGATGTCATACTCAGCGTAATCGCGGTTGAGTTGGGATGTTCCGAGCCAAAGCGTGAAAGCGACCACGGCGGCGGTCGCGAACAGCACGAAAGCTCCGATCAGCGCATAATTCGCTCGTGTTTCCATTTACCCGGCTCCCATAATTGCGCCGCGCCCGCGTGGGCCACCAAAATAGTCTTGTATCCAAGGATGGTCGACTTGTCTTAATTCATCCATCGTGCCAACCGCTAGAACACGCTTCTCACCAAGCACAGCAATCCGGTCGCAAGTCACCGCTAATGTATCGACATCGTGGGTGACAAGAAAAACAGTAAAGCCAAGAGACGTCTGAAGTTCCCGCACGAGAGCATCAAAGCCCTGAGCCGTAATCGGGTCGAGACCGGCCGTCGGCTCGTCCAGAAACAAGATAGGCGGGTCGAGGGCTAAAGCACGGGCAAGGGCTGCGCGTTTGCGCATTCCGCCTGACAGATCCGACGGATATTTCTGTCCTGCCCAAGTTTCGAGACCGGCCATCCGGATTTTTTGATCCGCAAGTTCACGAGCCAAAGGCAACGGGAGGTCTGTATGCTCCTTCATCGGGACCATAACATTTTCCTGCACGGTTAGGTTTGAGAACAGGGCACCATCCTGAAACATAATGCCCCAAAGACGCTGAAGGGCGTCGTGATCTCGCCCTTGCAACGCCAAAACATCCTGACCGAAGACTTCGACATCACCCAGTTCAGGTCTTTTCAGACCAACAATCGCGCGCAACAAAACTGATTTTCCAGTCCCTGATGGCCCGATGACACCAAGCACTTCATTGCGGCGGACATCCAAATCGAGATCTTCATGAACCACGTGATTGCCATAGGCCGTTTTCAAACCTCGTACCCGAATGGCAATGTCAACGCTCATAATCCCATCTCCATATAAAAAATGGCAAAGATGGCATCAATGACGATGATCGCAAACAAGGCTTGGACAACAGATTTCGTCGTATGATGACCAAGAGATTGGACGCTTCCGCCAACTTCTAAGCCCTGACGGCAACCGATCAAAGCAATTGCCAGACCAAAGACGGGCGCTTTGGACATCCCAATCCAGAACTGACTAACGGGCACGAACTCTTGCATTCGATTGAGGAAGACTGTCGGCGTAATATCAAGAGCGAGCCAACTGACCGTCATGCCGCCAGCAATGCCGGTCACCATCGCAATAAAGGTCAGCACGGGCACCATAATGATCATGGCCAAGACACGTGGCGCAACAAGGACATTCATCGGATCGAGGCCGAGCGTTGTCATCGCGTCGACTTCTTGGCGCATTTTCATCGCGCCAATTTGCGCCGTAAAGGCTGAATTTGTGCGCCCGGCAATAATGATCGCCGCCAGAACCCCTGCCAATTCTCGCAACAAGCCAAAACCAACCAGTTCGACCACAAAGATGGTCGCGCCAAACTCCGAGAGTGTCGTCGCTCCGATGAAGGCGACCACCATTCCGACGAAGAAAGACAGAAAACCAACGATCGGAACCGCATCGAGGCCGCTTTCTTCCATCACAGACACCAGCGCCGTCCAGCGCATTTTATGCGGTCGCCAGATCACACCAGCGATAGCGACCATCATCGCGCCAAAGAAAGAGAGACTTTCCAGCGTTTCTTCCCAGAGATGAACGGCGCCACGACCGGTTCGCTCAAGCATATCCACAAGGCCATAGTCATCTTGGCGGGCTTGAGGAGCCGACTCAGTACGGGTAGCAACACTGCGCGCTTGACTGAGCAGTGCCTCGGCCTGTTCGCCACCACCAATGATGGCGGGAACGTCAACAGAGAGAGCTCGCAAAGTCCGATCAATCAGATACGCCCCTGCTGTGTCGACCTCGGAAATTTGAGCGACATCCACGCTAGCGCGAGTTGGTCGTTTGATCTGCGCAACCGCTTTTCTGAGGCGCTCATCCAGCCGGCCAATGGTTGCAATGGTCCAGTCCCCGCTCACTGTCAGGTGAGCCCGGCCGTCCTCTTCGAACACGTCAAATTGCGGTTCGCGCATGGAATTATCCCTAATGCTGTCTTTACCCTATCCGATCAGGGCTTAAGACGGGACGCAAGGCAAGGATCAAATTTGATCCATCCGACTTAAGGTTTCTCAATGCGCGCGCTCCGTTTTGAGCATATTTCATCGCCGCTGAACGCGTCATTTGCGATCTCACGAGGGTCCCGGATGAGCGCAGAAAGCGTCCGCGTTTGGCTCAGCGAAGACGGGGCAACGGGGCGAGGAGAATGCCTACCCTACTCCCGATATGGCGAAACTATTGAAAGCGTCGGCACGCAATTAGAGGCCGTACGTGGCGCGCTAGAAGAGGGAATAACGCGCGAAGACTTGCAGACAGCGATGCCCGCTGGCGCTGCACGCTGCGCGGTCGATGGCGCTCTTTGGGACTTGGAAGCAAAACAAACTGGGGTGCCCGTCTGGAAACGGGCACGATTGCCAGATCCAAAACCTCTAGCCACGACCATGACGCTCAGCATCGCTGAGGCCGAGATCATGGCGGAAGCAGCAAAAACGACACCTGCAACCATTCTAAAACTCAAACTCGGTGGCCCTGAGGACTTAGATCGGGTTGCCGCTGTAAGGGCCGTTCGGCCAGACGCAAAACTGATCGTTGACGGCAATGAAGCCATCGCACCAGAGGGATTTGAGCGCCTAATGGATCAGATGGCAGAATTGGGTGTCAGTCTGATCGAACAACCTTTCCCAGTTGGTCAGGACGAGAGACTACGCAAACGGTCCAGCGCCGTTCCAGTCTGTGCAGACGAGAGTGTTCATACCGCAAGCGATCTCGAAGCGCTCGCTGAGAAATACGACTTCATCAACATCAAGCTCGAAAAAGCTGGTGGGCTGACCGAAGCGCTTTCAATGCTAAACGAATGCCGTCGTTTAGGCCTCGGTGTCATGGTCGGCTGCATGGTCGTCGGCTCTCTCAGCATGGCGCCGGCGATGCTACTTGGCCAAGCCGCAGACCTTGTAGATTTGGACGGACCGCTTTGGCTCAAACAGGATATTGAGCATGGGTTGGTTTATAGGGGCGGAACGGTTTTGCCACCGCGGCCAGAGCTTTGGGGTTAGGTCCTAGGACGCTCCGTCATGGTTTAATCCCTTCATGGCCAAACCGACGACCTCAACGGCACGCGTCCAGACCATGTCCTTCCAGTCGTCTTTGTTCGGATAGAACGTGTCTTTGATCTCCTGCTTGATCGATGCGCCGAGATCGCTGCCCACATCGCCCTTTTCATAAAGCCAGTTATCACCTCGAACAGCTTCTAGCACGCGCGTGATCTCATAGGTGCCATACTCGATCACGATGAAGGTCACCTCCGTGTCTGGCAAAGCGTCAATCGTGCCGTGCCAGAGTGTCCCGGTCAGGGGCGCTGAAGTGGAGGTTCCCGCTTCCGGGTCTGTCACCTGATCGCCATACCACCGCCGCGCACGCGCTTTTTGCTCCGGCGTCCCATCCATGATCAATTCGCCATAGCCATAGGGCCCAAGACCCGTATGGAAGTCTAGAAATGCGGCCTTCTCAGCATGGCTGACATACTTTGCCATGACGGACGCAAACATCTCATTCGACCAAACAGGACCTTCACCGCCATAAAAGATACCGTCTTTAAAGTGGTATTGACCTTCAGAAGCCGCCGCTTGGAAGGCGGTTAGTCCGTGCTGCTCGATATAAGCCGCCATTGCAGAATCAGCGGCCTGTTTCCCTTCGCCGTCCCAGTCTTCCGGCAAAATGTAAGCGTGAATACCCGCATAGGCACCGGGCGTTTTTGGAATTGTCGTGAAGTCCATGAAATTACGGTTCAAATCGACATTGTCTTCATTCACACGTCGATCATGGGAGAACCCGTAAGGGTTCATCGCGTGGATGATTAGAATAGCTGTATCTTCGGGCAAATTATCAAAGTAGCCCTCGCGCAAAAGTCCTGTCTGAGGCCCCGATCCGCAATAACCCTCTACACCATGTGTAGCGCTTGAGATAATCAGCATTTTCGGTGCGTCGGCCGGCCCGATGCGCACAACATCAGTATAGAGCACTTCACCCTGAGCGCCTTTAGCATTTGGATTGAGAAGACTCTCAACACTGAGATTTCGCTCAGTACAGGCCGCAAGGAACTTATCGCGGGCCTCGCTATAGGTCTTGGAAAAGTAAGATTGGATGGTCATCAGTTCTACGTGTCCTCTTCCACATCAGGGAAATCCGGTGGGCTAGGCATTCTGGCTTGGGCGCTTTGGATATAGAAGAGCCAGATTTGGGCATTAAGCGCTTTCGCCGCCTCACAGTCGCGCTCTTCGAGGGCAATCTGTGCCTGCATCAATTCAAGCGCGAGGGCGTCACGCTCCGCGGTCAAATCTGATACTTTGATGCTTGTCGAGCTTTCGATAGGAACGGTATGCCCAGCAGCCTCCAAGAGCGCGCGCATCGCCTTGATCTCGTTTAAAAGCCGATCTGCCGCCCCATCCCACATCTCCCCAGCCATAACTGACATCAGGCCCGCCATCGCAGCATGTCCGGCTGAATAATCGCCTTCGAGTTTCGGCGCAACTTCGGCAACGAGCTTACGTCCGATGCGATCAAGGATCATAGCAATATCGCTCATGTCTCAGCCCCCGCCGCATATTTTTGGCCCAATCGCATCGCGATCATCAACTCGTGCGCATTGTGTGTGAACCAGCCAGACCAAGCAAGGATCGGATCATCATTCACAGCGTCCTTGAACGCTTTGGCTGAGGTCACCCATATCCCGAGTGCTTTGACATGAGTGAAGATGGACCACCATTCAAAAGCAACCGGATCGAACTGACAACCAGACGCGTCTTGCCAGATCCCAATCGCTTCAGGCCAAGGGATAAATCCTGCCGCTCTCTCCTGATCATTGCCGCACCAAAGCAGGTCCGTTGCCCAAGCGAGGTCTTCATAGGGATCGCCAATGTGTGCCATTTCCCAATCCAGAACAGCATTGATCCGCCCCTCGCCATCATGCAGGAAATTACCATTGCGATAGTCACCATGAACAAGAGAGAGACGTTGCACTGGCGGCGGTGGATTTCGCTCAAGGTGACGAATTGCGGCCTCCGCTATTGGTTGCGGAGACGCCGCATTGCTTCGGATCTCATTCGTCCAATAATCGAGCTCCTTGCGCCAGCACTGTCCCGGATCAGGCATCCCCATTTCCTGCGTCAGAGGCGAGCCATCGACAGGAATGGCCGCTATTTGCCCCAAATGCCGAAAGAACTGTCGACCGATCTCGGCCCGATGGGGCTCAATCGCTTCAATTTTAAAGGGGTTTATCGCCTCCCCCCCTTCAATCCGTCCCATAACAAAAAAGGGTGCGCCCAAGGGTCCCGGATCAGTTTCTAAGAACATGGCCTCGGGAACCGGGATGTCGGCTTGTCCATAAGCCGACTTGATCGCCGCAAACTCAATGCGCCGTTCAGTATCAATCAGGCTGTCAGGCGGGTCCCGTCGAAGAATAATCCCCTTCGTCTTTGGTCCTGTGGCGTCTTCATAGGCCAGATCAATCGAGTAGGTCTGTCGGCTTGCACCGCCATGAATGCGTGCAATCTCAGCAATCGTGACATTTCTAGCGCCGGGAAGGTGCGCTTTAGCATAATCTACGAACTTGGCAGCCAGCTCTTCCTCAAGCATCAAGCACATCCTTCCAACCATTTGGCGAATGGGGCCCGATACAAAGCTGTTCCAAGATGCCGACGCCCTCACTCACTGAGCCATCTGGCTGTTCATGGCGGGCTTTGACAATCGCTTGAATATGGAGGTTTTCTGGCATCTGCCACGGCAGATTATCGGGGGTCAGGTCTTCGCGCTCAACGATTAAATCGCCTCGATACGAGCCATGACCGCGCTCTGGATGACCATAACCGATGCCTTTCATCATGAAGGTTGAGAGCGGTTCATAGCTGACTTTGTGGTCTTCACCTGATCCATTCTCAGCTGTCATTCTCGCGCTCGCTGCCCGGCGGCTTCCAGAGCGCCAATCCACCTGCATTTTGGGGCGATTGAGATGCATCAAGTGCTCATTCTCAGCTCCGTCTTTGGCAAGCACTGAACGCGTATTCCAAGCCCCGCCGGTCGCATCCTCGTTGACATGGAAATAAAGCGAATGCTGTTCAAAATTGATGGGCGCCCAGAGCCAATAAAACTGTGGCATCTGCATCGGCAAAACCGGCTGTTCATCGCGTGCTCCGATGGGTCGCACACCCCAACTTCGATCACGCGTTCCATAAAAGCCGTTTATTTCAGTGACCTCCCCATCAACTTTCATCTGACCTGTCCAAGATCCATTCTGGGTCATTCGAGTGCAGTCAATCAGCATGCGTGGGCCTTGGCGATGGGTAAAGCGAGGCTCTTCGATGGGAAAGTGACGGCCTTCAAAGGTCACGTCGAGGGCAATACCTTCAGCTTCTTCAAGAACCAAGCGCACGCACTTCAAGGGCTCCACAACCTCAACAGAGAGTGGCCCAACGCGCGTATCCATGCGTTGCATGTTCAGGACCCGGCTGACATGGACCGATTTCTGGACTCCGTCTTTCAGAATAGAGACCGCGCCATCCATAACGTTGAGGTGCGGATACACACCAAAAGCGGCCGCAAAGAACGTCTCTCCGTCTTGGGAATAGCCATTGAAGAAAAATCGGTCATAGAAATTTCGGTCAGACCCGGCAAAGGCAATTGGCTCTGGGGTTTGATGAATTGGGTACTCGTCGCCCGCCGTTAACATGGCACTCCTCCTTCGCGTGGCGTGATCTCTTTTCGGACACGCTCATCCCGATAAAGTGACCGCGAACAGGGCTGGCCGTCAATGCCTGCCGCTACGGAGACCGCTATGTCGTTTGAGGGCCCCAGCAAAGTCAGCGTTGAAGAGGCAAATGCTTTTCTCGCAAGTGCATTCAATCGCCCAAACTACGAGCCGACCATTATTCTCATGGAGCCGGGTCGAGCTGTTCAGCGCCTTCTAATTACTGAAGAGAATTTGAGACCAGGCGGTTATATCTCAGGACCGACCCAGATGAGCCTTGCTGACAGCGCCGCTTACATGGCTGTGATGACAGTGGTCGGGATAGAACCGATGACGGTGACAAGCAACCTCAATATCAACTTTCTAAGGCCTTGTATTGGCGATGTTTTACTCGCTGACGCCCGTATTATGAAAATCGGTCAGGCTTTGGCTGTTATGGATGTCGACTTACGAGCAGAAGGGGCGGATAAAATCGCGAGCCATGCCGTCGTGACATATGCCCTACCCCGTAAGAGTTGATCTTATCAGTTCACATCAATATCGATTTCACCGTCGCGACCTTTTCCTCAAGCGTTCCTGTCAGCGACTGAAAGCTCATATCCCGCACAGCGAGTTCACGAAGATACCATTCATGCTGGCCTTGACGGAAACTCTCTTCGCCGCGCCATCCATCCTGCACCATTGGAAAGTCAGGGTGGCATAGAAACGTCAGATCATATGGACGGTTTGAGAGTTCGACGAGTTGCGGATCGATACGCCCCATATGTTCATAGGAGTAAAACAACGTCGTGAGTGGCGTCGTGTCGACAAAGACAAACCGCTTGGCCTGTGAAACCGACTCTTCCTCCATCTCAATATGACGCTCTGCGATGTGGAGGTAGTCTTCAAAATCAAGCTTACCACCACGCTCAACCCAAAGCGTTCGCCCATACTCCTCGACAAAAGGTTCCTGAAAAGTGTTCGCCATCAAACGCGAGAGTGTCGACTTTCCTGTCGATTCAGCCCCGACAAAACAGATCCGTTGAATGCGTTCCGTCATGCAGCCGCTTTCTTCAACTCACCACGCCAGACAGAGAAACCGTAAAACGCATTCAGCCAGAAAAGACTGTAGACAAAGGATGTTACGTAAAGATCTTTGACGAAATAGAGAGGCACCGCAATAGAGTTCACGATGATCCAGAAGACCCAAGTCTCAAGCTTACGGTTCATCAAAAGGAGCTGAGCTGTGACTGAAAATGTCAAAATAAACGAGTCGATCAGAGGGTAGCTCGCATCGGTAAAGCGCCGAAGCAGCTCACTATAGGCCCACGCCGTAAGGATCGCGAATGGGAAATAGAGGATCAGATGCCAAATGGGCTTAACGCGTGTCACAGGCAGGACGGTCTGCTGCGCGCCGCCATATCGCCAGTTCAGCCAACCAATAATGTTCGTGACAATAAAGAAGACCTGAAGCGTGACGTCGGCATACAGTTTGGCGAAGTAAAAAACGAAGCCGAAGAGAAAACAGCCGACAACCCCCAAAACCCAACTGATCGGCTGATTACGCGCCGCCATAATGACGGCGGAGACGAGCGTTGCATTCGCTGCGATCTCTAGCGCGAGGAGCGGTGTCATGCTTGAGCAGCCCTTAGCAAATTGCGACCGCTCCTCCCTGCCCGCAAAAATTGTCCGGTTCAAGAGGAGTTTTGCTCAGAGTGAGTATAGTCTGCATCCTCTCGTTACGTTACCCCTCGCCACATCCCGTCCTGCCCCCTATCAGGCTTGGCAAAGACACATAGACTTTCCGGGAGACCCTCATGACCCTTTTCGACCTATCAGGAAAATCAGCCATTATTACCGGCTCATCGCGCGGCATCGGCAAAGCCATCGCTGAGCAATTCGCTGCCCATGGCGCAAAGGTCACGATCAGCTCCCGCAAGCCAGGCCCCTGCCAAGAGGTTGCGACTGAACTGAATGAGAAACACGGCGACGGAACAGCGATTGCCATTCCTGCAAACATCTCCTCAAAAGAAGAGCTACAGAGGATGGTGGACGCGACGAATGATGCCTTCGGCAAGGTCGATATCGTCGTCTGCAACGCCGCGTCTAATCCCTATTATGGCCCGATGAGCGGCATCTCTGACGAGCAATTTGAGAAAATCCTGTCGAACAATATCATCTCCAATCACTGGCTGATCCAAATGTGTGCGCCTCAAATGAAGGAGCGAAAAGATGGCGCTGTGATCATCGTCTCCTCGATCGGTGGCTTGCGTGCCTCGCCGGTCATTGGGGCATACAACATTTCCAAAGCGGCGGACTTCCAACTTGTACGCAACCTCGCTGAGGAGTTTGGACGCGACAATATCCGCGTCAATGCGATTGCACCGGGCCTGATCAAAACAGACTTTGCTCGCGCGCTCTGGGAAAA
>JBCCDF010000019.1:0-19767 GCA_039030935.1 Pseudomonadota bacterium
AGAAAGGGGCAATCCTATGAGTAGTAAGAAGAAAACCCCGTCTCTACCGCGGCAATTCAGACTGGATTTTGCCAGTCGCCTTTTCCCCGATCTAGACGCATCGGGGCGCAACAAGAATGTAACGACCCTGCTGAGGAAAGCCGGCGAGGAGTGTTACGACGATATCGAAAAGCTCGCAGCCAGCGTTCGAAAAGACCCGACAAGCTTCGAGAACTCAATCGAAGAGCTATCAGAAATTATTCTCTATGGCTGGCTGACATCGGCTTCAAAGAAGACGCTGACGCCAGAAGAGAGCAAACGCATCCGCGAAGAGGTCGCAAGGGCCAGAAAAAATCGCCCTGGACCGACGCTGTCGATGATGCGCGGTCTATCAGGGGTATTTAAAGATGAGGGGGCTGCAGAGGCAAAAGCCTATGTCAGCGACGTTGAAGCCGCCACAGGCGTGAACTTTGAGACGAATGAACTGGAAGTGGTCGAAGTGACCGCTACCAATCCTGAAAACAATGAGAGTGAAGAGGAGCAGTCCATGCCCACCGAAACCAATGTGATATTTGACAGAAACCAACCAGACTTTAGCGGGATTATCGACTGCTACGTCTTTAATGAAGCTGTCCTGCCGTCAAACCTACACTATAGGGACGGTGTCGCGGGACGAGAATATTCATCCGGCCAAATTGAATTTATGACGGGTGTTGCCCAAGCTACACGCAAACTCATTGGTCGACTGGAGGACTTAAGTCGAGCTGACGCTGAAACGGTGTTTGCCAGCATTGTTGGTCTTCTCTTGCAGGATGGGCATACAGACCCTGACGCTCAGTCGTTCTTCGGGCATGTGCAAGATGCCGTGAGTGAATTGAATGCCGCGGCCGACCCCAATCATGGTCAACCGGGCGGTGGGTTCGAAAAGGACTTTGATCAAAAGCGCGATGTTTTCAGAGCTGTCCATGACGTCTTGATCAGAAACCGTCAGAACAATGGCAAGCCAGAAATTTTCTACGATTCATTTGCTTCTGTTGGGCGTTCCATGGTCGATGTCTATGAGTCTATCAAACCAGGCGATGGCGGGTTCGCTGGAAAGGTTGAGGCACACTACGCAACCGAAACCTTGAAGATCGGCGGCAGTAGTGGTGGTGGATCCGGCGTTGCTTTTCTTGATCTGCCTCCTCTTAACGAGCCGGGCAGTGGTGCGAACGATATTGTCAGTGAAAATATCAAGGCGATCTCTTCGATTTACGTCGTCTATCAATGCGAGCAGATGCTCCTATTTGATGTCACAGATCGCATCGTTGAACTGTTTATGGCGGGCCTTCTGCCAATGCAGGGAGATACCGCTGCGCGTCACCTCGATAATTATTACTGGGACCGCGATCATCGCGTTAGCGCGCAGGGCCGGATGGCGCACTATACACGTGCCCTTGGGGCTCCAGGAGGTGAAATTGGTGGTGATGTGACCGCGAATGACGAGTTTAATACCCTGCTGGTTCGCGTCATTTCCTCAATCTCTGAATATGAGCGCCAGCGTTCTGTAGGCTCTCTATTTGATCGCTCTGGCCAGCGCGCACTGGTAACATCGGGTGAATATGTTCGCAAAGCCATCCGCGATTTGGCAGCAAATTGTACGCTCTATGGTTTCGCCGGTGTTCAATTTGCGGCTGAACGTATGGGCGTGCAGCTAAAATCCGCGATGCAAATCCTGCAATTACCCCGTGTTCGCGAGATCTACGGCGTAAATAGCATGTGGCAGGTGATCGAGCGGGTCGCTCAGTCTGAGTTCGGTACGACCATCAACGTGGTCAAGCATCGCACACTTGCGGAGGAGACCCGCAAGATCCTCGGAGTCGTTGAAGGCAATCCTGGCGCGTGGTCCTCATCGTCGAGCAAACCGCTGTTCTTTGACGCACTCCAGGTTTCGCAAGGCTATGAAGGGACAGGTCAAGACCTCTTCGATCTTAGTCGGCAGGATACCGATACTCTCTTCCGTGCGACGCAGTACTTCCTCGCTGTTAACGGCGTTCAAAGCGATCAGGTCTACGAGTATAGCCAACCGGTTGATACACCGGCGGCGCCATCCATTCCGGGCTTTGGCGCGTTCAGTGGCATGGGAAGCAGTGGGCAAGGTGGGGCTGCAAGAGCAGCCGCTCCAGCGCTGGCGCCCGTCGATGGCCTAGTGAACAGAGCAACCGCAGGGCGCGTTCCGACGGCAGCTGACATTCTCCCAGCGGTTACGCCAACGCTTGGCTGATCCAACAGAAGAGGAGTTTATGTTATGCGCCAGAATCGCGCTTCCGACGTCGCGAAGTCCTTGCTCAGTCAAGCCTCTCGACACCTTTTGACCCCTGATCCAAGTGAACTGCCGGAAATGGCTCATGCTCTGGATGATGCTCTGAATTGGTCGCTGGCAGGTGATCATAATCAAGATGCGTTTGAACCGACGTATTCGGAAACCCGTACATCGGCGTTAGGCTTTGAGGTTGAGCCGGGCGATCGTGCTTGGAGCAAGGCTGATCAAACAGAAGCCAGCACCCGCGCTATCCGAAGTGTCATTGCAGCGGATATGGGCCATGACGCCGCGCATTGGTTTGATGCGCGCACTGAGCCTTTTCGCGCGCGCAGACCGGGCTTCGGCACAGGTTTTGGCGCCAGCTTCTCAACCGCAATCGACAATCACGGTGTCGTAGAGGCTGCTGCGAGTTATGGATGGTCGCCTGAAATGACGAGCCATTTTCCCGATACAGTGGTGCACATGGCCAAGACAGCTCAAGATAATCTCTCAGGACTGAGCCCATTCTATACGACTATTCGATGCGGCCGCTCTGCGGGTGGTCAACAGATCACGTTTGACTTAACGCGGGAGACAGCTTTCAGCGATCTAAAGCCGCTGATGGAAGCCTTTGGTCTTGGCCATCGTCATCCTGGATTAATGACGCTTGGAGCCTTCGTGTTGGGCGCGCGATACAAGTTGCCTGCTCGCTCATCCGCTTTAACTTTGCTCCGTGCAGGCACACAAATCGAGTTGCGGCTTGATATCAATCTCGACGCATTGCCTGATGCTCCGGAAGTGCTGTTACCGCTTCTTCGTTTGCCGATGGCAGAGCGACCTGCGGCTCTGGCCAGCTTTGATCGCTGGCTGACAGCACTCACTCCAGAGGGCTATGGTGGCCCTGGATCGGTGACTGTTCTATCGATCCGTGTGCGTGCAGACATGCCTGCACGATTGTCGGTTTTCCTGCGCCCAATCTCCTTCAGCAATGATGAGGCGGGCGAAAGTCGCCCTTATCCTGAGCTTGAATCGGTCGCTGCTGACGAGTTTAGCGCAGCCCAAATGCCTGATTGGAGGGCGGTAAGATGACGGCCCTTCAAGCTGCGATGCGGGCTCAAGAGCCTAGCCATGAGACTGTGCCAAGAAGCCAAAGGGCGTTTGCCCAAGATGAGGTCACGAGCTTTCTGCAACGGTCGAAGTCGTTTGCAGCGCTGCCGCCTGAGGAACAAGACCAGGTTATGCAGGACACCCGCAAGGTTGTTGGCTTCATCGCTGATGCAGGTGGCTCACCCATGCTACAGCAGGCCATTGGTACAAAAGCGCTGCAGGCTCATGCCAATGAGAGTGGCCGTGGCGGAAGCTTTGGTCGCGCGTTTGAAAACCCGGATGACAGCAAGTCAGACGCCGACTACGCCCGTGATGGGGGTCAAGCCTTAACAGACGTCGTCGAAGCGCTCGATTTTCCTGGGTTTGTGGCAGAATTGATTGAGGGTGTATTCCAAGCCGTAGTTGATGCTTCAATACAGCAAATGGAAGCGTTTGCCGAACTCGTTGCAAACGTCTCTAAATCTGTCGATGCCTTCATGAAGGATAATATTAGCGAAGATCAAGCACGTGATTATCTGGCAGGACAATACCCCGATCATTTGCAACCTGACCTCGAAGCTGGACGTCTAACTCCCCGGCCTGAGGCAGATCAGGATAATGCTCCCAATTTCCTACAAGACCTTGGCTTGCCATTTGATCTCGGTGATCTCGGAGATGAGGAAGCTGAAAAGGAACTGGTGACAGCAGGACGCAAAAAGATGGCGATGGATCGCCAGCAGATGCTTGCGACGATGGTGTTGATGGGGCTGAACAGAATTGTCGTAACCGACGGTCAAATTAGAGCCTCCGTCGTCTTCAATCTGAATACGAAAGCTCTGCAAGAGGAAAATGCAGAGCGCTCGCGTAGCTTTGAGTATGGCCGCACGTCAGATCGGACAACGACTCGCGATACTAAAAAACGAGGGGGTTTCTTTAGCCGCAAGCCAAGAGTCACTACATCCAGTAAACTCAATGTTAAAACGGATACGAAGTACAACTCTGACAGCAGCAGTAGTGAAGAACGGTCGCGCGAGACAGAGCTAAAAGCAAAACTGACCGGGAACGTCGATTTACGGTTCAAGTCTGAAACTTTCCCGTTGGAACGAATGACCGAACTTATGGGGACGAACACGGCCGCGATCAGCCAGGCCGCGCGTCAGGCACCGCCAACGAACGCGGCGTCTGATGCACCTGAGGTCCCGATCCCACCACCACCGCCGATTTGATCTTGAACCATGCAAAACGTTTTTTGCCCTCTCTCTAAAGCGATCGCGGCTAGTTTAAGCCAGCATGAAAGCTGGCTATCCGTTGGGCCGCGTGCCCTAGCCTATGGCTTCTCAGCACTAGACCTCGATGTGCCTGTCTTGCCGGGTTTGTCCAATGATGGGGGAGCAACTCTTAGCGACACCCAGTTTCGCGCCTATGCCGCGCTCTACTATTATGGCGTTGTGGAACAAACCGGGCTCTGTGATCTTGCTGAACTGATGGCGCAAGAGCGAGACATGCTCGATATTCGAGATCGAGATCTTTACCAGAAGCTTGATGATTTGTATCGCGCGACTCGGGGTGATTGGTATTCTGCGGAACGGCGCCGCACTATTTTTGATAGGATGCTGGGCCTTGGTCAGCCTAACGGAGTTGATGTCGCACTCTTTGCCTATGCTCAGGCGATTGAACAATTTGAGACCGCATATCAAATCCAAGGGCGGCCAAATTATCGCGCCGAGGCCAGTTTAACATTTGCTCGCCAACAACTCAGCCAATCTGTTTCTCGACGCGCAACCATGGGTCTTGAGCAAGCCGCTCAACGCCTCAATCGGCAACTGCGTCTTATCATAGAGGTTATGAGCCAACCTGCTCTTCATCGGCGTTACGGTGCAAGAGATATGTGGGGTGTTTTATCAGCGCTCGCCGCGCCAGCCGCTGGTAACGCAATTCTTGATCTTGGGCGCGCTGTGCGCAGAGCGCGATCGGGAAGCGCTCTTCTTGCCGGATTGGCGGGAGCAACGCAGCTCACAGCCGAGACGATGCGGACCGCAGCCGAGTGGCTCATGAATGCGCCGCAGCAGATGGGCGGTACACAGATCTCGCCAACGGTGCCGTCTAGCAGGTCTCCCTACACATCCCCGCGAAATACGGGAGGATGGGCATGACGGGGTCTTTGAGTATTCTACCCTCGGCCTTTTCAGACGGGTCAGTTCAGGAGCCTATCCTCACTCCCGAGCTGAAACGGCTGACCGATGCGCAAGTCGCGGCGCTCGTCGCTGCGGCACCTGCCACCTCAGAATTGTCGTCTGAAAAACGTGGTGAACTTGAAGCAAGTCTGCAGAAAATCGCTGGGCACGCTGCCGCGCTCGCCCTTGAGGATTGGCGCCAATCTGAGGTGCTGGGGCAACGCCCTGTCGTTCGCACGAGGGAAGTGTTGCGCCCTGCCTCCACGAATGACAATCAGCCGCTTGCTAGACCGCAACGACGGGCCGAATTTGAAGATGCCGCAACCAGTCGCGTCGGTGAAGTGACCCGATCGACGCTGAATGCGATTTCGTTCCCTCAATTTGTTGCAGACCTGATCAAGGGGACTTTTGCATCGATTTTGGATGCGACCAGCACGCAGATGGACAGTTATATGAAGCTGTTGGAACAGGTTTCACAGACTGTCGAACAGTTTGAGGCTGAAAATATTAGTGACGCGCAAGCACACCAATGGCTGGCCCAGCAATTTCCGCGTCATATCCGTCTTGAAGCCAGTGAGAACGGCCCGATTGCAGTCGCGACCGATGACGCAAGTGACCCGCCTCCGGGGCTTCAGAGCGCTTTGAACTTACCAGAGGCGATTGGCTCAATTGATGATATTACAATCGAGGAAACGCTGATCCCAGCGACACGGCGTAAACTGGCGACATCGCGACTACAGATGCTGTCTTCGCTTGTAATGATGGGGCTACAGCGAATTGTTATTAATCATGGTCGCATCCGTGCGACCATGGGTTTTCACATTGATGCAAGCGATAGTGCGAGCCGGGAGGATGCTTCACTTTTTGATACATCTGTCGCAGCTTCAGGTTCTGTGGGCTTCGGTCCGTGGTCGGCTTCGGTGTCAACCTCTGTCACTTATGTTCGCTCAACGAAGTCTGACAGCAATGCGGAGCTCAACGTCAACGCCGATTTAACGGGTGAAGTCGATCTGACCTTCTCCACTGATTATCTCCCGCTCAATCGTATGGCGACGGATGAACGGATCGAGAGAATACGCCGAAATACGCCGAACCCGGCAGCGAATTCACCTGCAACGTCAGCGATGGCGCCTTCACCGCCGAGGAGCACATCACCCAGTGCCGCTGACATGATCAACAGCAGACTTGAGCATCGCACAGAGGTCACAGCGCCACCACTACCGGAGCGCGATCAAGAGCAATCGCCTCCTCCGCCACCTCGCCCAACTCCTGCGACCGAGTCGAACTCCGAAACGCCTGAAACGACACCGCCCGCTGAACCACCTGCTGACGCTCAATCACTGGGGCGGCTACGATGAAACATCCGAACATTCTTCCTGGCCCTTATGGGCAAGCGCCAAAGCCTGAGATGGAAGTCTCTGAGCACGTGAACGGATTGGTCCAATCCCAGATCCAAGCTCTGCTTTTATCAACGCCAGCATTTGCTGAGCTTCCTATCGAGAAGCAGGAAGAGATGCGGGCAAACATGGCAAAGATCGCAGCCTATAGCGCGGCGCTTGTCGAAGATGATTGGAAACAATCCATCAAGCTTGGTCAGACACCCGTTATTAAGAAGTCCCGTACAACACATTTCGATCCTGAAGCAGCCCCTATGGCGATGCCCGGGGCTGGGGCTGAAGACACCGCAGTGACCGTATCGCAGCCTCTGGCGACGGGCGACTTTAACCCCGCGGCGGCAAATCAGGTTGCAAGTGTAACCGAAAGCACGCTGAACGCGATTGCATTTCCGACTTTTGTAGCGGACCTAATCAAAGGAACGTTCAACGCCATTATTGACGCCTCTATCCAACAGATGGAGGCCTTTGGCGAGCTGCTCGCCAATGTTGCAAAGACAGTCGATGAGTTCATGGCTGACAATGTAACCGATAATAATGCACGCGATTGGGTCACGAGCGCATTCCCCTCAAATTATAGTCTTGATGTCTCAGGAGATCAGCCAGCACTCAACGCGACGAATGACCTGAGCGACGATGATGCATCGCGCATGCGACGAACGCTTAATCTGAATGAAGATGCAGATTTAGAAGATGTCGATGCGGTGATCGTTCCGGCTGCCCGACGCTACATCGCGCAATCACGTCAGCAGATGCTGTCGTCAATGGTGCTAATGGGCATTAACCGGGTGATTGTCACCCGCGGTCGGATAAAGGCGCAGATGGGCTTCCGCATCGACACGAAAGACTATGCGACGGCAAGTGCTTCAAAGTCATTTGATACAAAAACAGAGGCTCAGGCTCGTTACGGCGCTTGGTACACGCCGGTTAAAGCATCCGTGAAAACGACGGTTGCTTATGTCTCGTCCTCTCAAAAGGACAGCGAAAACGAAATCAATGTCAGCGCAAATCTGTCTGGCGAAGTGGATTTGCAATTCAAATCCGATGTCTTCCCGCTGGAGCGATTTGCCGACGCGGGCGTGATCTCCGGAATTCAAGGCAACACGGCGAATCCGGCGGCCAATCAGCCGGTCACATCCATAAGTTCATCATAGAGATAGCACGAAGGAGTAAGGCAATGACTTATCATCACAATCAGCACAGTGGGGCTCGTGGTCGTCAGCTTTCAAGCGGCGGAGATGGCACGGGATATCCTCCGCCACGTGGAAGCTATATTCGTCTTGCGCCGAGCGCTGATGCTGTCAGAGATATATCGCAGTCTAGTCTGCAGCCTGGCGATCTGATCCTATCCACAAGCGCGGCTTGGATTAGTAAAGAAATTCGGGGACAGACAAGAAGTCCAGTCAGTCACGTCGCCATCTATATTGGTGATGGGCAAGTCATTGAAGCGATTGAGGGGGGCGTCACCATCCACTCGCTAACCAATGCGTTGTCAGATGATTATTACGCTGCGGCTTACCGCGTTGACGGATTGACCCCAGACGATCGACAGCGAATGGTTCGCTGGCTCCGGACACAGGAGGGGCGCCCCTACGATACTTGGGGAATTGTCGGTCAAGTGACCGGCGCGAGCGATTACATTAATGAGGAGGATGCTTGGTTCTGCTCTGAACTCACATTTGCTGCCTATGAGCACATTGAAAAACCACTGACCACGACGTCTCCAGGCGACAGTACACCAGGGCAAATCTTGACGCTTTCAGGCGTCAGCTATCTTGGCCACTTGAAACGCCCTGGCCGATCCGCATCACAGAGCGTGCGGAGTTTCTCTGGCTCTGGAGACTCGTCAAATGGTGGCATTTTTGCTCCTGATGAGGCGCAGCGCGATGCCATGATCCCAGCAGGTCAAGGTGGGATGTCGATCGGTGTATCCGCCCTTGAAGTTGGCGACATCATCGCGACAAGCGGGAATGCGGCGATTTCTGCTGCGATCCGGTCACATACAAACGCACCCGTCAGCCACTTAGCGCTCTATATCGGTGACGGCATGATCATTGAAGCGGTAAGCAATGGGGTGGTGCAGAATACGCTGTCGAGAAGCTTAAACTCATCAGATTTCGCTGCTGCATATCGCGTCCCAGGACTCACACCCGCTCAACGGCGACAAATAAAAGCATTCGCACTTGATGCGGAAGCACGCCGCGTTCCTTACGACTACACCGCCATAGCATCGCTTCAATATTTCCAAGATGATGGCGCTCTATTCTGTTCTGAGCTGGTGTTTGAGGCCTATGAATCAGCTGGTCGTTCGATCGGAAATCCGCAGCAGTCGAACCCCGGACAGGTCATCACGCTTCGGGGCATTGAATATTTAGGCCATCTGCCCACGCAGCGACTGAGTGGAGCAAGCCCGCAGCACTATCGCAGCGGTGCTATGAGCACAGGTCTTGATGACGTCATTCAGGCGGCGATAAATGCTGGGGCGACCGAAGCAGAGGCACGGGCTTATTTTGGTGGGGCAACTGCGCAGAGCCTGTCCAGCCGGCAAGTCACGCTGCCAAATGTGAATTTCACGAGCGCAAGCAGCCCAATGATGGCGGGGATTGCGACACTCGTAAATAGAATGCTCCCTGCCTCTTTGGCAGGCGGGAAGACACCGCTTGATCATCTGTTTGATTACTGCACGCGAAACAATGTCTGCCTTGCGCTTGGTCTTCAAGGCAGCGGTCCGGCAGGCTTAGCGGCATTCATCAATATCGGAATGAGTGGCGGGATCGTTGTCGCCCCTAACCGCCGTGCTGGATTGTATTTTTCAGGCAATATCGGGGTTGGTTGGAACTTGGAAGTCGCAGGTGGTCTTGAAGTCGTTCTGGTCAAAGGCGGCGAAAGCAAATTCAATGGCCTCAGCGTCGTCCTCGGTGGCAGCGTCGATGCGAGCGAAGGTCCGGGTGTCGGTTTCAGATACATTCTCGATACATCAGGCAGGGTTGTTGGCGTGATTGGAGAATTGAACTTCTCCATCGGTGTACCTGGTGCATCTGCGATCGAGTTAACCGCAGCGATTGCTTGGACAGAATCTGTGACATGGGCGTTTTCAGCCCGCCCAATGTCCAGCGGCCATGGCGGAAAGGAAGAGGCTATAAGGGCAGCAATGGAAAATGGTGCAAGCGAGCAAGAAGCGCGCGCCTTTTTCTCGACGAGCCCCATGAGTTCTCCAATGGCCACAGCGCTCAGCGACGGTACGATCCCGCCTTACACCCCGCTCACGGGTTGGCGTAAAGCAGCGATCCTCGTTGGTGTTTTCCAGTTGATTGGCCTGAGTGGTGTAGCCATGCTAGCCTATTGCCGACGCAAAAATATCTCAGTCGGTGTTGGCTACGGCCTAAGCGGTGGTCTTGGCGGTGTTGCCGGCGGTGGGGTCGGTGTCGTCTTCCTGCCGAATGGCGATATGGCGATGTACGGGTCTGCCGGCATAGGGGGTGGATGGATCTTTGAGGCCGCGCTGACTGTTGATCTGACATTGATCAATGGTGACGCGAGCGTCTTTTTCGGAGAAAGCTTGGTCGTTGGCGGCAGTATTTCTCTCGACGCCGGTGTCAGTGTTGGTGGCGGCGCTCGCCTGATCATGCCACCCGGTGGCGGCACGCCAGTTGGGCTTTTATTGCAAGTCAGTGCTGGCTTCGGATTGCCAATCGTCTCCACTGTTGAGGCAACTTTGCAGGAGACGACAACGACACCGCTCTCCTTTAGTCAGTCCTATCGGGCCTCAGCTATGATGATTGGCGGTCTCCCGCTAAATACGCCTGAACGTGGGGCCCTTAGAAACCGCCCGTCCAGCAATGTCATACCCTTTACGACACGTGCGCGAACACGCACTTCTGCCGCTCATACTTCTCATGATGAGCGTTCCCACCGACGCTCAAGCACTTGGATGTGATGTGATCTGTCTCTCGACAAACGGTTGAGCGTGGCATCATAGGCGCTTCAATCGTTTGTTAGATGTGACTTAGAAGAGTAGCGAAATTGGAATCGTCAGCGGGAAGTGAGCTTTAACCGCCACATCAACCACCGATCCACATTCAAACCGATGAGAAACGCCGCGCTTCTAGAATGGCGTCAGCTCTTGGCTGGATAGGGTAGGGCGCATTGGCAGCTGCTGGAGACTGGTTCGCTTTAGACTGACAGCACCTCACGATGATATCGTCTCGTGCAACCACTTAAATGTCCAGATCCGTCTCGCCATCCGCGTCCATGTGAATTTCATTCCACATTGCGTTTAAAATTCCAAAAGTCAGGGCGAGGCCTAGGCCGAGAATCCATGCAAAATACCACATTTTCTGATCTCCTGATCGCGCGAGTTAGTAATTGTTTGGTGCGTTTGCTTCTTCGGTTGTCAGTTCACCAAACAGCACTTTGTAGACCCATGCCGTATAAGCAAGGACAATAGGAAGAAAGATAGCGGTGACGGCCAGCATAATGCCGAGCGTTGTCGCGCTCGACGCGCTGTCCCAAACGGTCAGGCTGACAGATGGGTTCACTGAACTGGGCAGGATGAATGGGAACATGGTTAGCCCAACTGTCGCAATGATGCCGAAACACGCCAGTCCAGACCCTAAGAACCCCAAAGGACTTTGACGTCGAAGACCGCGGATTGCGAAAGCTGTGCCGGCGAATCCAAGAAGCGGGGCAATGACCATCCACGGATATTTAATGTAATTTGTCATCCAAGCCCCTTCAGCCATTTCCGCTGTCTTCCGCAGTGGATTGGCAGGGCCGTTTGGATCGATCTCTGAGGTGATGCGGTAGCCCATACCAGAGACCGCGAGCCAGATACCTGCAAGCGCGAAGACAGCGATGACAGCGAAGCCAGCATAGGTCCCGATCATGGCGGCGCGGTCTTTGACTGGTCCGTCCTCGATCTTTACCACAAGCCATGCTGCCCCGTGCAACATCAGCATAGCGACCGATGTGATGCCGCATAGAAGCGCGAACGGGTTCAGAAGTTTCAGGAGTGCAAGAACACCCCACCCTGCATTGTCATAAGAGGGACGTAAATTTGTATCCAGATCAAAGGGAACGCCTTGCAGGACATTACCGAGGGCAACACCAAAGATGAGAGCGGGAACAATTCCACCGATGAAAAGCGCGTAATCCCAATTCCGACGCCATTTCGGATCCGGCCTCTTGGATCTGTACTTAAAGCCCACCGGTCGCATGATGAGGGCGGCGAGCACCACAAACATTGCCAAGTAGAAGCCGGAAAAACTCACCGCATATACAAATGGGAAAGCTGCAAACAATGCGCCACCAGCGGTGATAAACCAGACTTGGTGACCCTCCCACATCGGTCCAACAGAATTGATGACGAGACGGCGTTCTTCGTCTTTTCGAGCCACGATTGGTAAGAGTGATGCGACGCCGAGGTCATAGCCATCCGTGCAGGCAAACCCGATGAGAAGTGCACCAACGAGGCCCCACCAGAGGACTTTTAGCGTAGCGTAATCCAGAAATTCCATTGTTCTTCTCCAGATAAAGGTCAGTCAGCACTATTCGTCATAAAGTGGTGCGGGCGCGCTGGGTGTTGCGAGGATAGCCCCACCGAACGTATCCGAGCGACCGCCTTGCTTGGATGGGCCAACAGGTCCGCCAACGAGTTTAGGGTCTGGCCCCTTCATGATGGCGCGCCACATCAGCTTCACCTCGATCACGAGCAGGACGCCGTAGATCAGTGTAAACCCGACCATGGTCATGATGACTTGCGGTACCGTTAGGGTTGAAGCGCCCAGATAGGTCGGCAAGACCCCTTCAATAATCCAGGGCTGACGGCCTATTTCTGCGATGAGCCAGCCGAGCTGAATCGCAATCCAAGGGAAAGGGATCGCCAATACTGCGGCCCACAGGAACCATCGAGGCATTTGCCGTTTCACCGAGATCAGGAAGAAGGAGAGGGCAAACATACCGATGAAGACAAATCCTAGTCCGGCCATAATACGAAAAGCGAAGAACATCATGAAGACGTTTGGAACCGTATCGGCCGCTGCTTGAGCGATCATACCGTCGTCGGCCTGGGTCGGGTCCTCGATGTAACGCAGGAGGAGAAGCGCGTAGCCGAGATCATCCTTGTGCGCGTCAAAGACCTCTCGCGCAGCTGTATTGTCGGGATCAACTTTCAGTGTCTCCAGCGCGTCATAGGCTTTTAGGCCTTCGCGTATTCGGTAGTCCGCCAACGCCACGAGTTCATCGATGCCGGCAACTTCCTTGTCGATTGACCGTGTTGCGATGAGGCCGAGTACCCACGGAATTTTGACTTCATAATGAGTTTCGCGGTTTTCTTTGTCGGGCCAGCCAATAATCGTCAGACCTGCGGGCGCGGGCTCTGTATGCCACATGCCTTCCATCGCCGCGAGTTTCATTTTCTGGTTATCAGTCAGCGCATAACCGCTCTCGTCCCCTAGGACGACCACAGAAAGAGAGGAGGCAAGCCCGAAGGCGGCTGCAACAGCCATAGAGCGTTTTGCGAGTCCAATATGACGGCCTTTCAGAACATAAAAGGCGGACACACCGAGGACGAAAACGGCCGCGCACACATAGCCCGCCGAAACAGTGTGTACGAACTTGGCTTGCGCGACAGGATTGAACAGAACCTCCATGAAGTTGGTGACTTCCATACGCATGGTGTCTGGATTGAATTCAGAGCCTGCCGGGTGCTGCATCCAGCCATTCGCGATGAGGATCCAAAGTGCAGAAAGATTGGTCCCGATCGCGGTGAGAAATGTTACAAACCAATGGGTGGACTTACGCATCTTGTCCCAGCCGAAGAACATGAGTCCGACCATTGTCGCTTCCAGGAAAAAGGCCATCAAGCCTTCGATTGCGAGCGGAGCTCCAAATACATCGCCAACATAGTGCGAGTAGTATGACCAGTTTGTTCCAAACTGGAATTCCATGGTGATGCCGGTTGCAACGCCGAGCACAAAATTGATTCCGAAGAGGTTCATCCAGAATTTCGTCGTCTTCCGCCAGACCTCCTTGCCAGTCATGACATAAGCCCCTTCCATGACGACGAGCATCATGGACAGACCGAGCGTCAGCGGTACAAATAAGAAATGGTACATTGCCGTAAGGGCAAACTGTAAACGCGATAAATCAACAGCTAACAGGTCTGGCATGTGGAGCTCCCTCAAGCACCTTCTGAAACACACTTCGCAACAAGTGTTAGTCCAGTATATGAAAAGGAATTATAGCCGAATACTTGTCAAAGTTACGCACGGCGTATTGACGCACAGTTTGCAGACCATAGTCTAATGCGAATACTATAATGAATAAAATAAACAATAAAGAATATAAAAAGCTGACTCGGCAAGCTCTGAACGATTGGAGCGCGCCGGCAAAACGCGAGATCGGCTTGATCACAGGCTTGAACGCGCTGGCTTCTGTCGCCTGGATTGGACTGGCTTTCTCGTTAGGCATGGTGGTTGAAGCCCTATTGGCGGGACAGGATGCGACCTTGGCACTGGTTTTAGGCGCCGTTTGCGTCGCTGTACGGGCAGGCCTGATCGTCGTGAGTGACCGCTTTTCTATCATTGCCGGTCACAAGATGGTCTCTGCTGCTCGGCGCGCGGTTTTTGAAACCTTAACAGATAAGGGTGCGCCCCTGATTTTTGGACGGTCTTCTGGTGAACGTGTTAGCGAGATCATTGACCGGACTGCGAAACTAGAGGGTTATGCTGCGCGTTGGATCCCCGGAATGCGCCATTCACTGGTCGGACCAATTATCATCGTTATTGCGGTGTTCACGCAGAGTTGGGTCGCTGGCGCGTTGTTGCTTCTGACGGTTTGTATGACACCCGTTTTCCTATGGCTTACCGGTACAGCAACCGCAGCAGCCGCGCGGGCGCAGCAGGACAGCCTTGAAGCGTTATCAGGCGCATTTGAAACACGTGCGGCGAATGCGGGTCTGATCAAGGTGTTTCGCGCCATTGGAAGGGAAACAGTCGCGCTACAAGACGCTGCTGAAGAACTGGCTGCGCGGACGATGCGGGTCTTACGATACGCGTTTCTGAACACGGCTGTTCTCGAATTCTTTGCATCAATCTCAATTGCAATGGTGGCCGTTTATATCGGCTTTAAGCTGCTCGGCGAGTTTCCTTTCCAAACAGGTGAAACGCTCACTCTAAAAGAAGGCATGATCGCCCTCGTGCTCGCTCCGGAATTCTTCGCTCCGATCCGGCGTCTCTCTAGCCTTCATCACGATCGCGGGGATGCAACAGCCGCCGCGGAGCATCTGGCGATTTGGTTGAAGGCGGAGACGATCAAAACACCGGAGCGTCTGGCAAAACTGAGGACTGGACCAGAGCTTGTTTTTGATCGTGTAACCTTGTCCTATGATGGCACGGTTCCGTGTGTTTCAGCTGTTTCACTGACAGCGATGCACGGTGAGATGACTGTGATCAGCGGGCCTTCAGGATCAGGCAAGACCAGCCTTCTCTTAGCGCTTCTCGCCGCTTTGCATCGACTGGAAGGTGACATCAAAGTGGACGGACGCGGATTAGCACCTGATCAGAGTCTCGCCGAGAGTGTGAGCTTCGTGCGTCAATCGCCCTGGGCCGTTGAGGGGAGTGTGCGGGACAACCTGACGCTTGTCTCAAAAGAGACCGATGAAGCGCTGTGTGACGTGCTTATCGATGTTGGCCTCGCAACGTCACAGGATGATGCGCGAGACCTCCTTGATCGGGACCTTGGACGCGGCGGACAGGGCCTCTCGGGTGGGCAGCGTCAGCGTCTGACGATTGCCAGGGCGCTCTTGCGGGATGCACCGGTTTGGCTGTTTGATGAGCCATCAGCGCATCTTGATCCTGAGGCCGAGCAAAACCTGATCGCGCTCATTCAGAAATATAAGGCAGGCCGTACGGTACTGGTTGCCTCGCATAGTCGAGCTTTTAAACGGGCCGCTGACACGCTCATTGATCTCTCACGCCTGACACCGAGGCAGAACGATGAGGAAATGACAGATGCTTAAGCTATGGTCCGATCTTGGCCGTCCCCGTCAGAATCTGATCTTATTCTCCGTTGGTCTATCGGTCATAGCCGGTGCAAGCGGCGTCTTTCTTCTTGGACTGTCTGGGTGGTTTCTGACCTCCACTGCGATCTTTGGGGCGGCTGGCCTAGGCCTCTCTTTTAACCACTTCTATCCATCATCGGGCATACGCGCAGCTGCCTTTGGGAGAGTGATTTCCCGGTACTTTGAACAAGTGCTTGGCCATCAGGCGACGTTGGGTCTGTCTGCAGACCTTCGTGCCAAACTGTTTGAACGACAAGCCAAAGCGACACGGGGGACACAAAGCCTTCCCAGCGCTGAAATGAGTAGCCTCATTGATGATATTGAAGCGGTTGAGGCTGGCTTTTTGCGTGTTTACCTGCCGATTATCGCTGTCATCGCGGGATGCGTGCTTGCGGCCGGGTTTGTGCTTTTATCCAGCCTTTTTAGCGCCATTATTGCTTTTGCCGCGCTCTTAATCGTCGCTTGGTATCTGCCTGCAAGAGCGGCAAAGCGAAGTCGGGCTATCGCTGAAACTCTAACGAACAATCAAGAAAGCGCCCGTAATCAAGTCGCGCAACTGATTGAAAACGCCATTGAACTTGATGTTGTCGGTGCCCTTCCAGCACTTTCAGAACAGAGCGCGCGCAGTTTGGACGACGTATTAGAGCAGCGTCGCACGGTCGAGCGGCCTTTCCTCTGGCTCGGAGGCGTGGCGGCTGCCACAAGCGGCTGTGTCATTCTTCTGATTTTTCTGTTGGCGGACAACTCACCAGAAGCGGTGGCTTTGGCTGCGGGAGCAGCTCTAGCTGTCCTTGCTGCGTTTGATGCGTCAGGGGCCATGGTCAAAGCGATTGATGCCGCCCCCCGCTCAGGCGCCAGCGCTGCAAGGTTGCATGACCGTTTAAACCGCACATCGACTATTCAGCAGCCCCTTACCAAGGCTGAAAAGCAAGTGGAGATTTTTCCAGTCATTGCGCAGGATTTGTATCTCCGACCCGCTGAGAATGGGCCTCTACTCGGCCCATACGATCTCAACATCTCTGCCAATAGCTTGACAGTTATTTCTGGACCATCCGGTGCGGGAAAAACAACACTGCTTGAGGCTCTTTGCCGACTGCAACCCGTGGAAAAAGGGCTGCTGACCTATGGAGGGCGGGCAGCGCAAGATTGGCGAACCGCGTCTCTCCTTCAGGCTATATCATTGGTGCCGCAAATTCCGAGTTTTCTGGATGGCACTTTGCGTGATCAGTTTGAACTTGCGAAACCTGATGTCAGCGATGACGAAATCCTCAATGCACTCAGGACCGCCTGCGCTGATGGGTTCGTTCATTTGGAGGCCGGCGATTTAGGAAAAGCCTTTCAGGCTTTCCAAACTCATTACTCCGGCGGCGAGCTACGTCGCATAAGTCTCGCCAGAGCCCTCATCACTCAACCGCAAATGCTGCTTTTAGACGAGCCGTTCGCAGGCCTCGATCCCATTACGGCCCGAACATTGGCGCGACGTTTAGAAGACTGGGCAAAAAACGGCGATCGCGCTCTGATCATTATTCAGCACGAGGATATTGGCTATACTTGGTCTGACTTGAACTATTCAAACAAAACGATTCGTGGGTAAGCTTTGGATATAGGGGCTAACTCAATCTTGGTGTGGTGCTGATCCGGGCAGGGTCGTACTGCAGCTAATCAAAGTCCCTTTTCCACTGGACAGACAGCGACTGGCCTTCGCCGGGAACTGTTTCGACATCGACTTCAACATTGTCCAAAGGCTCCCACTCAATGGACAGTCCCGGCGACCCATCAACACCTGTATCGACCTCTACATAGACGTCATCAGCGAGATATTTGCCTGTCGTGACGCCTGAAAATTCAGAGCCATCGAAATTCACACTCAGCGTGTCCAATCCGAGCCTATCTTCTAACCCTCCCACGAGATCAAAACCGCCACCGCCGGACAGTTGCGCAATGGCGGCGGCGAGTTGTGCAGCCTCCAACGCTGTTAGCTCCGATGGTGAACGTCCAAAGAGGACGCGCGATAGGATCTCATCCTCTGGCAATTCAGGCGTCGAAGACAGTTCAATTTCAGGGCGCTGCGGGGTTCCTGTCACGCTAATCGAGTAGACAAATCCAGCGTCCTCGCGTTTCGCTTCAATGCTAAGCTCTGAAGCTGTCAGAGGATCAGAAAGCTCAAGCGTCGAAGGTCGGAAATCGAACTGTTTACCCAACAGGCTGAAGTCACCGCGTATCAGGCCGATTGTACCCGTAATGTCTGGATCAACGAGTTCATTGCGAATATCCAAGTCTGCACTCAGCAGCGCGTCGACGCCACGCCCGCTGAGCCTGATCCCGCGATTGGAGGTGACATTTATGTCCAGGCCTATAATCCCATTCTCAGTTTCTTCAGTCTCCTCCTCCTGATCACCGAAATCTATATCAAGCGTCGGAGGTCCGCTGCGCGGGAGGTTCTCAATATTCACCGACGCATCAACAATGCGAAGGTCACCGCTGATTATCGGGCGTTCTGTGTCAGAGCGAAGACTGAGGTCGCCGCTTATACTTGCTGTGGCGAGATCCTGATCAAATACGACAAGATTTCTCACCGAAATCTGTGACGAAGATCGGTTAAGCGCCCCAAATGCGTATGATCCACCCCCCTCAATTCGCCCACCATTACGCCCGCGGGCATTGAGTGTGTTCAGAACGATAGTTTGACCACTCAATGTCGCATCAGCATTCAAATCGATTAGGTCGACCCCGATCGTTGACTGCAGAACTTCACCATCATTGAGCTGGAAGGTGCCCTCTATCGATGTTGTAGTATTGGAGGCAGCCCCGGATAGGCGAGCCTTCAGGTTTCCATCTATTGAAAGCATTTCGGGCAATAAGAGATCAGCAAGTGCGCTCATGCTCCCATCAGCTGTCACTTCGTATCGGAGGCGTTCATCCTCTTGCCTCATCGGGATTAACCATCGGGCATCCACTGAAAGGGTCCGCTCTAGCGATGCGTTGAAACGAAAGTCGTCCAGTCCGCTTTCATCTAATGTCAGCTTGATTGTATCACCTGTTAGATCGACTCGACTCTTCAGTGTGAACTCTGATTTTTTGCCCGCCGGATCACGCAAGCCTGCTAAGGTGAGTATGCCACCGCCAGTCAGACCGATACGATCATCGCCTTCAAATTGCAGGGCTCCATTAAGGGTGCCGGCTCGAGGCAAACGCCCCGATAATTGCAAGAAAGGGCCAATTGGAAGATCTATAATCTCAAGGTGACCACGTTGACTAAAATCGGGGCGAACATCAAAATTTATAGTCCCGTCATTGACTGTCAGGACGCCTGAACCAAGCCATCCGGACGTGCTGGTTCTCGAAGCGCTCAGACGCTCTGTAATCGCAATATCGAGCGGCCCGTAGACACCGCTACCTTCAAGACCGATCTCGCGGGCTTCGCCGAGACTATCTTTCAGCTCCCAAGGCCCGTTGAACATCACAGCATTCCCGGATGCGCGACCGTCGAGGGATATCTCCCCCTTGAGAGATTTGAAATCTCCATCAAACTTTGTGCGCAAAATCTCTAAATTGACATCATCGAAAGCAACGTTTTGCGCCAAAATATCACCGCTGATTTGACGGTTAGCGATGCTTAGTGACGACTCAACCAGACCAATTTGCTCCAGCGCGATCGGTGTCCCTGAGATTTGGAGTTGCGCTGTGCTGTCCTCAACGGATCGTGTATCCAATTCCCCGTTACCACTTAGCGCCAAGCCGCCCCAGTCGGCTTTTAGATTTTTGATCTCAATGAGATTGCTGTTGCGGCCC
>JBCCDF010000020.1:0-19688 GCA_039030935.1 Pseudomonadota bacterium
GCGGTCTACAGACATATGGCTCTCCTTTGATTGTGCTTATCTCGTGAGTAAACCATCGGTTGAATGCGCTGTCACCTAAAATCGGTCATAAATTTTATGATTTAGGATCTGCTCCTAGCCGCTATTTGTTTTCCTTCGCTCTTTGCGATAAACATCTTCTCGTCAGCCAAATCGATCATTTGCTTCGCGCTCATTCCGCGTTTCCATGAGACAGTTCCGCATGACGCGCCCAGATGAACTGTATCAGAATTACTGCCGCCACTGTCTCGAACTTTTAGAGCGCTTATCTCACCCTTTAAATTTGCAGCTTTTTGTTGAGCATGGCTGTATCCCGCATGGGTCAGTAGGATCGCAAACTCATCTCCGCCGAGACGCGCTGGGATGTCAGTTTGGCGAATGTTCTCTAAAATAATTGAGGCGACGAGTTTCAACACTTTGTCGCCTGTTGCATGGCCAAACCGATCATTGATCAGCTTAAACCGATCGAGATCGATATAAATCAAGCTCAGAGCGGTGTCGTAACGTTCAGCAGATGCGACTTCGCGGCTAAGCTCGCGCATAAATGCTCGGCGATTGAAAACGGGGCAGAGTGAATCCCGGTCAGCGAGGGTGGTTGCTTCTGATAAGGCGGTTGTTAGATCTCTGTTGTGCCGTCGTAAGTATAGGACTTCTTCTGCAAGTGCTTCGAGCGCGGCTCTCGTTTCCCGTGGGATATCATCCGTTTCAATACCGAGAACCGACAGCAGTCTGCATCGCTCATTGTCTCCGGTATCGCTTGCCTCTGTCATTGCTTGAGCCTAGCGCCTCTGTACACGCTTGGACAGTACCTTCCGCTTGACGGGTTAAAGTGTCTTTCTATTGTGCGCGCTTTGATGAAGGGCACTCACTATGGGTCACGACAATGACGCGCCTTGTGTCGGTGTCATTATGGGCAGCCAATCGGACTGGCCTGTAATGCAGAAAGCCTGCGAGATGCTCGATGAAATCGGGGTTCGCTATGAAACGCGCATCGTCTCAGCGCACCGCACGCCGCAGCGCCTCGTTGACTATGCAAGCACTGCGAAAGAGCGCGGATTATCTGTGATTATCGCCGGCGCCGGGGGAGCCGCACACTTGCCCGGCATGGCGGCGTCCATGACGCCACTTCCAGTGTTGGGGGTGCCGGTTCAGTCGCGTGCACTGAGTGGGATTGATAGTCTTTTATCCATCGCTCAAATGCCAAAAGGTGTTCCGGTTGGGACGCTGGCGATTGGTGAAGCAGGCGCTGCGAATGCGGGGTTGTTGGCGGCGTCTATCGTTGCGCTTCAGGATGAAAGTGTTGCTTTGAACCTTGATAAATTTCGGGCGCGACAGACGGCGGCTGTGGGGGAGACCCCGGTTTGACTATGGGCTTACCGGTCGGCGCTACAATCGGAATTCTAGGCGACGGTCAGTTGGGTCGCATGTTGGCAGGTGCTGCCTCGAATCTTGGTTTCGACGTCTCAATTTATGGGCCTGAACCAAATAGCCCGGCCAGCCGCGTGGCAATGGACAGTATCTGCGGCGACTACGATGACACTGAGACTGTTCTGAAGTGGGCGCAGCGTTGCGACGTGGTGACGTATGAGTTTGAGAATGTGCCCGTGGCGATGGTTCAAGCCCTGATTGAGAATGGGATCAGCGTTCGACCTGGCGCGAAGCCTTTAGAGGTTGCGCAGGACCGCCTAGAAGAGAAAACATTTCTTCGACAATGCGATATTCAGACAGCCGATTTTGCCAATATTGATCACAATGCCGATATCGAGAAAGCTCTCTTGGCTTTTGGTGGGCAGGGAATATTGAAAACGCGCCGCGATGGCTATGATGGTAAGGGTCAAGCCCGGCTTGCCACGGGTGATGATGTTGACGCCGCCCATCGTGCTCTCCGCCATGCCCCCTGTATTCTGGAAGCACTCGTTCCGTTTGAGCGAGAGATTTCAGTTATTATTGCGCGCGGGCAGGGCGGTGAAATATCGATATGGGACTGCCCCGAGAATGGCCATGTCAATGGAATACTCCGACGATCTAAAGTTCCAGCAAGCCTTGCTGCAGATGTTATATCGAAGGCGCAAGCCGCAGCGACGACGCTTGCTGAGACGTTGGAGTATGTCGGGGTTTTGGCGCTCGAGTTCTTCGTGCTTGCCAATGGTGATCTGATCGCGAACGAGTTTGCTCCTCGGGTTCACAATTCTGGTCATTGGACACCAGAAGCCTGTGAGACTGGACAGTTTGAGCAGCATATCAGAGCTGTTGCTGGCTGGCCGCTTGGCCCGGTGACACGCTTTCATAATGTCGAGATGGAGAATCTTCTCGGGGATGAAGCCGTCGATGTGTCTGATTTATTAGCGGCTGGGCACTCCGTAACGCTTTATGGAAAGCGCAATGTCAAAGTGGGACGTAAGATGGGGCATGTCGTGAGGAGGATTGTGACATGATGAGATTGCCGTTCGCACAAATCGATGCTTTCGCGTCTAAATCTTTTGAGGGCAATCAGGCGTGCGTCATTCCTTTGGATGAGTGGTTACCGGATGATGTGCTGCAAGCCATCGGAGCTGAAAATAATGTCGCAGAAACCGCCTTCATCGTTCCAGACGGTGATGCTCAGTGGAAATTGCGTTGGTTTACGCCAGCGGTAGAAGTTCCGCTTTGTGGACATGCGACCCTTGCTGCAGCCCACTGGCTATGGCGCCATGGCGGTTTTTCGAGTGATCGATTGACCTTTGAAACGGTCTATTCTGGTGAGCTTTACGTATCGCAATGCCCTGACGGTCGTCTGGAGATGGATTTTCCAGCACCGAGCGTTTTCAACATGGAGATTGCTGAAGATGTGGTGGATGCTCTAGGGGCACGCCCTGTAAAGGTCATCGGCGGACCTTTCTATGCCGCGGAATTTGAAACGCCAGACATCGTCAAGTCGCTTAACCCTGATTTTCGAGCTTTGAAGACGCTGGGAATGTCGGGGGATGGATGGGAAACGGGGAACTTCGGATGTTTCTCCGAAGGGGGAGACGGGGTCGATGTAACGAGCCGCTTTTTCGCTCCCGGAAGTGGGATTGATGAAGATCCAGCCACGGGAAGCTGGCACTGTATGGTCGCAGCAATCGTTGGGCCCCGCCTTGGCCGGGCAGCGAACTGCTATCAAGCTTTTGATCGTCGTGGCGCACACATTGAGGCCGAGCTGATGGGTCAGCGGGTCAAGCTACGCGGAACCTGCGTAACTGTCATTGAAGGTGAGTTTCGCCTATAGGTTCTTTCGCGCTCTGAGTGTTGCGCTGTGCGAGCCAAACGCCAAGCAAAATTAGACCGAAAGCAAAAAAGGCCGTCCAATGTCTGACCTCCCCGAAGGCTATAAATCCAATGATGATTGAGACGATGGGTATTGTGTAGCCTGTCAGGGACAGGAATGTCGCGCTGGTTCGTGCAATCAGCACCATGTAGAGAATTGAGGCTGCCGCTGTTGGGCCTAGTCCAAGGCCGATGACGCCAACAATAGCTTCGCGTGACGGATTTAGCGCGCTCAAATCGGCTAGAAATAACATCGGCCAGGACACCAGCGCCGCGATCGTCACAAAACCGGTTGCGAAGATCAGGGGTGGGATGTCTTTCCCAAAGCGCGCTGTGATTGTGGCGACGGCATAAAGCGCAGTTCCGAGAAGTAGTAACGCTTGCGCGGTAACGGTCGCTGTTCCGAATGCAGCGATGGCATCGCGGCCGAACAGAACTGCGACGCCTGAAAAGCCAACAACAAGTCCTACGCCTTTCTGCGCTGAAATTCGCTCGTCGGTGAAGATAAAATGCGCCACTACGCCGACGAAAAGCGGTGCAGCGGCAACGTAGAGTGCTGCGAGACTGGAATCGACAGTTTCCTGCGCGGATGTGATCACAAAAAACGGCATTGCGGTCCCAACAATGCCCAGAACAGCCATCGTCAGATATTTTCGCCAGTCACTTAGAGCTGGCCACTTTTGCCCTGAAAGCTGGACGATAATAAGCAGGATGACTGCCCCAATTGAGACGCGCGCGGGGATAATGACATAAGCCGGAAACCCAAACTGCGGCGCATCTTTGCTGACCGCCATTCGCGTAAACGCGTAGGCACTAGCCCAGAGCAGGGTTAGCACCCAAAAGATCAGCCAATTGACGAACTTGTGCGATTTCAGCATCGCCGATGCATGTTGGTTGATGCCCTAATGGTCAAGCGTTCAGCGCAGGCCTGTGAACTTCTTATTGCTCTATACCGTCTCGCCGTTTAGGCGATTTTTTATGGACACTTTCCTTCAAAGCCCGGCGACGTTTCTATTGATCGCGGCGAATATCATCGCCAGCCTCATCGCTTTCTCAAATCAGCGTTTCATGGAACAGAATCTGTTTCATGTCGGTCCCATTCGATATGAGAAACAGTGGCATCGAATGCTGACCAGTGGCTTCTTGCACGGCAGCGGCTTCCACCTCTTTATCAACATGTACGTCTTATACATGTTCGGGCAGGTGCTCGAGGCGCAGCTCTTGGGAACGACGAGCTTCGTTGTTGTTTATTTTTTATCTTTGATAGGTGGGAGTGCATGGGCGCTTTTGGAGAACCGACACAAGCCTGATTACCGCGCACTGGGTGCATCTGGTGCTGTTTCAGGATTGATCTTGAGCTTTTGTCTCTTTGCGCCGTTTGAGACCTTAGTATTTATTGTGATCCCAATGCCAGCGATTGTATTCGGAGCACTTTTTATCTTTGCCAGCGCCATTCTGGCCCAGCGTGAAAATAAAGTGATCGGACACGAAGCACACTTGGGAGGCGCACTAGCGGGTATTATCGCCACACTTCTAGCGGAGCCGACAGCCCTCTCAATCTTCTCTGAGCAAGTTGCCGCACGGCTTGGAGGTTAGCCCGTTGGGTGCTGTCACAACAGCCCTGGATGCGCAGATATCAAAAGGGCGCCTAAGTTCCGACGCAGCGCAGTTGGAAGCCGCAAAGCGACTAGATGATTTGCTAGAAAGGCTCTCTAATTCGGGAAAACGCAGTTGGCTATTCAGTAAACCTAAGCATGTCACCGGCCTATACATGTGGGGGGGTGTTGGTCGCGGCAAATCCATGCTGATGGACCTGTTTCATGATGCTTCGCCGGTTCAGTCTATGCGTGTGCACTTTCATGATTTCATGGGTCGTGTTCACCGTCGACTTGGCGAAGCGCGCGCCGATGAAGCTGTGAGTGATCCCATACCACCCGTTGCAAAGCGCTTTGCATCGGAAGCAAAACTGCTGTGTTTCGATGAGTTTCAGGTGACCCAAATTGCTGATGCAATGATCTTGTCACGTCTTTTCGAGGAAATGTTTGATCGTGGCGTGACAGTGGTTGCAACCTCAAACCGTCATCCTGATGAGCTTTATAAACACGGCATCAATCGCAATCTTTTCACGCCTTTTATCGGTCTTCTCAAAGATAAATGTGATGTGTTTGAACTCGTCTCAGAGCGTGATTACAGATTGGAGCGTCTGACTGAGGCTCCGGTCTGGTATTCTGGCGCAGATGGTGGCCCTCAACTCGATGATGCTTTTGCTCGGCTGACCCTTAATGCGGTTCCGCAGAGGACCACTCTGACGGTGCAAGGCCGAAAATTGCTTGTTGAGCAACAGGCTGCAGGTGTCGCGCGCTTCTCTTTCGAAGAGCTTTGTGCACGTCCCCTTGGCGCACAAGATTATTTGAAGATCGCCGCTACATTTCACACGGTTATATTGCATGATATTCCGGTTTTGAGCGCCGCAAAGCGCAATGAGGCTGCAAGGTTCGTTGCATTGATCGATGCGCTTTACGAAGCCAAGGTTAAGCTGGTCGCGAGCGCAGAGGCCGAGCCTGAAGTATTGTATCCGAAAGGTGACGGGAGTTTTGAGTTTCAGCGCACAGTTAGTCGCCTGCACGAAATGCGATCAGTTGAGTACATGGCAGAAGAACACGTTGTGCCAAGTGACGGCAAATAAAAGCCGCGTTCTTCGACTTAGGGTTGGGGGAGGGAGGAAAGCCTGAAGAACGCGGCGAGACGTTGCGGTCTCTAATACAATTACGAATGATCTCACGATGTGGATCATCGAATACGAAAAGAATTCGCAGCCCTTGCGCTGCGACTAGTATCCATCTGCATTGCCATCTTTGCGCATTTCTGTGGCCGCAATCCAAGCGCCTGTTTTGAAGTCGCGCATGATCGCTTGGTAGCCACCGCCATTGGCTTGGCAGCATTTGATTGTGTGGCCGCGGCGCTCTAGTTCAGTGCGAGTTTCTTCCGGGATGCCACTTTCAAGCCAGATCACACCGAGATCATTCTCGCACTCATCTCCCTTGAGATTATCCGTTGGCTCACAGCCGCCGCGATGCTCCCAACGGGCTGCATCACCGGCTTCTTGAAGCCCCATATCAAAGTCGATCAGGTTTAAGATGATCTGGACGTGGCCCTGCGGTTGCATCCCGCCGCCCATGAGGCCGAAGCTGAGCCAAGGTTCAAACTCGCAAGGCTTTAAACTTCGAGCAGGAAGCTCCGTATTATCCCAAGTTGGCATTTCTCCGTTCAAGGCATAGAAATTCTGGATCCACTGATCGCAGGTCGCTAGATTAGCTTTGAAAGCGAAGGCGGGGATGATTGTGTGGAAGGGGCGTTTGCCCGGCTCGAAGACATTTGGATGCTCAGGGTCTAGCGAGAAGAGTTGCCCACGATCCTGTAGCATGAAGCCAAGACCATCCGGCACAAGGCCGGAACCCATGCCGCGATAGTTGGACTGAATAAGCGACACCATCATGCCGTCTTTATCGGTCACGGTGAGGTAGGTTGTATCGCCGTCTTGGAGTTTCGCGTCCGCAGCCAGTACTGCTTTTGGTTGCCAGACTTCATCGTCCGTCAAATTCCGGTCTTCTGAGCCCGTCGCAGCCCACGCCGCTCGCCAATCTGGCATATCAACGTCTTGATCTGCCACAGCGCCAGCAAGTAATGCCTCCTCGACGAGTTCCTTAAGTTTGGGCTCCACCACCATGGTTTCTTTGGTTGGAAGGGGCTTATCTAAACTTATTTTTCTGGATCGCTCCTCGGCATATTCTCCCTCTACAAGGGTCCGTATCGGAAAACCACTAAATGCAGGATCAGCATAACCGCGAGCTCGATCCGCAAAGGCTAATCGCTTTGCCTCCACCTGTGCCATCGTTGCATCGGCTGAGCCCCAACCCATTTCGCGGAGGTCAAACCGTTCCAGCATTTGTAGCATCTGCAACGCTGCGACACCCTGCGTATTGGGCCCAAGTTCACAGAGGCTAACTTCATCGCGATAGGTCACGCAGATCGGGTCGACCCAGTCACCCTCATGCGCGGCGAGGTCTTCATAAGTCATGTAGCCGCCGATGCGCTCCATGTAGCTGTCCATCGTTCGGGCGATCGAGCCTTTATAGAAGGCGTCGCGACCATTGAAGGCGATTGTGGTAAGCGTGTCCGCGAGATCAGGATTACGGAAGAGACTTCCTTCGCGGGGTGTTGGGCTAAAGAATGTGTCACGAGCATTGTCGAACTCATCGATCATCCCGTTTTCGACGAAACGCTCATAATTGCGTTCGCTGCGCTCCCAATAATAGGCGATAACTTCAGGGATGGGTGCTCCATTACGTGCATATTCAATTGTGGGTTTGAGATTGTCGCGCATGGACAAGCGCCCGAACTTCTCATGCAAGGCAAACCAACCGTCCACGGTGCCTGGTACGCTGATTGGGGCGACGCCATAGGCCGGGATTTTCTCTCCATTCTCGTGGGCGTCGGCTTCGGCTTGCATGTCGGCCAGTGTTGCGCCTAATGGCGATCGCCCAGAGCCGTTATAGCCATAAAGTTGTTCTGTTTTCGGGTCCCAGACAATGGCGTAGAGGTCACCGCCAATGCCGTTTCCGGTCGGTTCGACAAGACCGAGCATGGCGTTCGCTGCAATTGCGGCATCCATCGCGGTTCCGCCATCTTTCATAATATCGAGTGCGACTTGCGTCGCTAATGGATGAGCTGTTGCAGCGGCTGCGCTGGGTGCAACGACCGCGCTTCGTGTTCCAAGCGTACGGCCAGAAGGTTGGCGATCACCGGGGCCGAGTACTGGTTCTTTGCTAGCTAGAGCTGTGGCTTCGGGAGACTGAGCCTTGGCAACATCTACGAACGCCACAAAGGCGCTAAGGGTCAATGCGGCCGAACCGGCTATGAGGGCAAAGATACGTGCCATTCGAAGTCTCCTCTATCTGTCGAGGAGACTAGAGCGCGTTCGCTGAGTTGCAATGGCTATTCGAGGCGTGATGCAACCACAGTCACATCAACCGTGACATCCTCGCTGACCCAGTCCGCGCCCGGGTCAGAGTCTTGGCCTAGATTGAGCGGCTGGCGCTGCAGGATAGCCTGACCAACCATGGTCGCGCTATCTCCCTCTATGTCTAATACAAACTGAAATTCACGGTCGATTGTGATGTCTTTAAGGGTCAAACGCGCTGTACTTACATACCCTCGATCGCCAACACCCGAAATGTCCAGAATCTCCACAGTTGCCGTTGGGAAAGCGCCGACATTCAACCACTCAGACGAGGGGAGACTGTCCGTGTAGAGCTTTTGACTGGCGCGTGCGCTCACGGTCGAAACGGTCACAGCAACAGTCGCGTCCTCAGGTTTATCAGGATCAAAGTTTATTGCTGCATCCCAACTATTAAAGGTGCCTGTGTAGTCATTGCCGTCGTGAATACCGCTGAAGCGGATTTCCGATTGGTCATAGTCAATCGCCCAATTGGCTTGGATGTCATCATTGGCGGCGAAGGCAGTGCCCGTGCCAGACAGCGCTGCGATGACGCTCGGCGTGCCTGTCACAAAGACAAGCGCGGCGATAGCAGAGCCGAAAGCGACCAGCGTCCCGCGGCTTTTGCTTTTTGGAGCGTTGGTCTTTCCAAACAGGCCACCGGGTAGCATACGCTTGATCACGCCTTCCTCAGCGCTGAGTTCATGTTTGATGGCCCCGCCCAGATGAAGCGCCAGCATTCCGACTGCCAGGATGGCCAGAACAGTGTGCGAGGTGTTGGCGATACCGTTGATGAGGCCGGTCTTCATAGCCTCTGCGTAAGGGACATCAGGCCAGCTTAAGACGCCGTAGAGAACGGTCGGGACATCCAGCCGCGTACTCACGGAGCTATAGAGCCACCCGGTTAGTGGTAACACAATCATAAGGCCATAAAAGGCCATGTGGACGAGATGGCTCGCAGTCTTTTCCTGCTCATTCATGTCTGCTGGAAGCGGCGGCGGGGGGTTCATGACACGCCAAATAATGCGGGTGATCGTCAGCAGCAGGATCGTGATGCCGACAGATTTATGAAGCTGATAGAGCTCATATTGGCCGGGTGCGCCGTCGGGCAGGTTGGTCATATACCACCCGCCCGCCAGCATAAGGATAATGGCCAACGCAATCAGCCAGTGCAGGATAATCGCAACTGTCGTGTAGCGTTCTGACTGAGTGGCCGTGGTCATGGTCTACTCGTCCTGAATGAACTCACCTGAGAATTCGACTGTGACCTCATCACCAATCATCGGAACAAAAGCGCCCATGCCCCATTCCGAGCGGGTAATCGTCGTCGACGCATTGAAGCCGATCAGGTCACGCTCACCATACCAGGGCGCATTTGCGGTGCCGTTATAGGTCACATTCAAGGTGACGGGTTTGGTTTGGCCAAGAAAGGTCAAATCGCCCGTAACCGTGCCTTCCAGATCACCTGTGCGGTCAATCTGCGTCGAGGTGAAAGAGATTTCAGGGTGCTCACCCGCATTCAGCCATTGCGGGTTCATAGCCAGGTCTTCGTTCCAGCTTTCATAGGGGCTGTCAGCATGGCCTTGTTTATAGTCGCTGGGATAATTTGTCTGGACTGCTGCGGCTTGAATCGTGGCGCTAAGCGTCGAAGCTTCTGGATCTGCGGGATCGAAGGTCAGGTCCGCGTCAAAGTCAGCGAAGTTGACACGATAATCAGAAATTCCGCTGGAGTGGCCAACCTCGAAGGTGAGAAAGGCGTGTCCCTTATCAAGACTATAATTCGCAGCAGCGACGCCTTGAAGCTTGGAATGAACACTGCTCTCAGCCGTTTCGGTGATAATTTCCGAAGTGTCCGTATCTACATTCGGGGCTGGCTCAGTTGTGTCCGCGCCGCCGCATCCAACGAGAGCGAAAGCTGCGGCACTAGCCAAAAAAGTATTGGGTTTCATGAAAATATCCTCGTCGTGCTTAATCAGCTAGTCGTCTTGTAGGAATTCACCAGAGAACTCGATGACCACGTCATTCGAGACAGAACTCTTATTCGTCGTCAAACCCCAAGCCGTGCGATCTAGTGTCGTTGATGCATTAAACCCGATCAAATCTCTCTGTCCAAACCACGGCGCATTGGTGACGCCATTATAGGTTACGTCGAGAGTCACAGGATTTGTCACGCCAAGGAATGTGAGGTCGCCTGTGAGTTGACCTGTAAACTCGCCGGTCGCTGTTGCTCCCGTAGAGACGAATTTGATCTCGGGGAACTCTTCGCCATTGAAATAGCTGCCGCCTTTTGTGAGCTTATCTTCCCACTCAACTTTGCGTTCGGGGTCTGGGTAATTTGTTTCAATCGCGAGCGGGTTGATTGTCACCTCAATTGTCGATGCAGTCGGATTATCGGGATCAAAATCGAGCGTCGCGTCGAAGTCCGTAAAATTCACTGTGTAATCGGATATACCCATGTGCACGACTGACCACGTCAGGAAGGCATGGTTCTTTTCCAGGCTGTAAGTGTCTTTATCGGCGCCGGACAAACTAACTTGCGCCGTGGCTGGTAAGGTGAGTGCAACGAGTGCGGCTGAGAGGGCTAGAGAACGCATTGAAAACTCCATTCTTATGAGAACTTTGACTATTAAGTAGCATGGGCTTCCAGCATGACCAGAACATAGCTAAGAGCAGGTCATGATATCAGTTATGCAAAAGGTGCATTGAAATGAGTTATGTTGCGCCCGTCGAGGACATGAAGTTTGTGCTAGAGCACATAGCAGGTTTGGACGGATCGGCTGAGCTGGCGGATGCAGATATAGACTTGGAGCTTGTCACCTCGGTCCTTGAGGAAGCTGGTAAACTTGCAAATGACGTGATTGCCCCACTGAACCAAACTGGCGATAAGTTCGGTGCGAAACTAACCCGTTGGGGTGTCGAAAGCGCACCCGGTTTTGCTGAAGCCTACAATATGTTTCGGGAAGGCGGATGGATGGGACTCTCTGTCCCGGAAAGCTATGGCGGTCAGGGACTGCCCAAAGTGCTGGGTCTTGCCGTCATGGAAATGCTTCACGGAGCAAACATGGCGTTCGGCCTCTGCCCAATGCTAAGCTTTGGGGCGATCGAGGCGCTGCTCGCACACGGAACGGACGACCAAAAAGCAACCTATTTGCCAAAACTCGTAACCGCGGAGTGGACAGGCACGATGAACCTGACCGAGCCGCAGGCCGGGTCTGATGTCGGGGCTTTGAAAACCAAGGCTGTTCCGAACGGCGATGGTAGCTATGCGATCAGCGGACAGAAAATCTACATCACTTGGGGCGACCACGATTTAGCCGAGAACATTATTCACCTCGTTCTGGCCCGTTTGCCAGATGCGCCTGAAGGCTCGCGAGGCGTCTCTCTGTTTCTCGTGCCAAAATTTCTCGTCAATTCAGATGGCAGTCTTGGGGATCGCAATCACGTCAATTGCATCGGTCTTGAAAAGAAGATCGGCATTCATGCCTCACCCACATGTGTAATGGAATACAGCGGAGCGACAGGCTGGCTCATCGGCGAAGAGAATAAGGGCTTGGCCTGCATGTTCACGATGATGAACTCTGCTCGCCTAAATGTTGGCTTGGAAGGCGTTGGCGTCGGTGAAGCAGCGTATCAGGCCGCTTTCGCTCATGCGCAGGAGCGTAAACAGGGCAAGGTCAAAAACGTTGATGGACCTGCACCTATTCTTCATCACTCCGACATTCGCCGCCAGCTCATAACCATGCGGGCGAAAGTGCAAGCAGCGCGTGCGATTTGTTATGCATGTGGAGCAGCGGCAGACCTCGCCGAGCGTGCAAACAGTGAAGACACGCGAGAAGCGGCTAAGCTTCGCGAAGAGTTGCTGACCCCCATCGCCAAAGCATGGTCAACAGATATGGGCGTCGAGGTCGCGAGCCTTGGCGTGCAGGTTCATGGCGGTATGGGGTTCATGAATGAAACGCTCGCTGCCCAACTTTACCGGGATGCACGGATCGCTCCGATCTATGAGGGAACAAACGGGATTCAGGCGATTGATTTGGCCGGTCGCAAGCTCGCAATGGCCAATGGTGAAGCGATGACGGCGATGATCGCTGATATTCGAGCGTCTGTGAGAGAGGCTAGGGCGACTAATGATCCTCAACTGGTTACAATCGCAGAGCGATTAGAGGCAGCCAACAACGCTCTTTCTGAGGCGACGGATTGGATGAAACGAACCATGCAAGAGGACCGGGACACCGCGCTTGCAGGAGCGACGGCCTATCTGGCGCTTGCCGGAGATGTGATCGGTGGGCACTTCCTGGCGAAGTCAGCGGTCGCGGCCCGTGGCGAAGATGGCTCTACGCGTGCGAGAATGACAGCTTTGGCGGGCTTCTTCGCAGAGACCACGTTGGCGAGCGCACCGGGGGCTGTGGCCGGTATTACGCAAGGCGGTGCGAAAGTTTTAGAAGAAAGCGAAGCTCTGTTCGGGATCAGTTAACCGCTAAGCTTGCCAATAAGAGATCCGTTCCGCTGTATCAGGGCGCATTCGCTCTTGTGGGTCACCCGTCGGGGTTCCAAGATAGATGAAGCCGGCTACACGTTCGGTCGCTGAGAGGCCAAGCAACTCATTGATGCCGTCGCTGTAACTCATCCATTCGGTCAGCCAGCACCCTGCAAAGCCTGCAGAATTGGCCGCGAGGAGAAGGTTCTGGCAGGCCGCGCCAACAGACAGCTCTTGCTCCCAAACGGGCGTTCCCCTTACGCAGTCTTTCGGGCTGGAAATCACCGCAATCACCGTCGGTGCGCGCAGCATTGACCGTCTTGAGATGTCTAGTCGGTCTTCTGGTGCATCGGGGATCTCACCGCGGCGTACTTCTGCGGCAGCCAATCCGAACGCTTTGCGTGCGTCACCCTCAAAGACGATAAAGCGCCACGGCCCAAGCCGACGATGGTCTGGAACACGCATGGCGGTCTCGAGAATTTCATTGAGGACAGAGCCGGAAGGGCCGGGCTCAGATAAGAGCGCGGTTCCCGTTGAGCGTCGCTTACCAATGAAATGACGTGTTGTTTCGTTTGCGAATGTCGCCGGAACTTGCTCACCGACATCTGCTGATTGGGGGAATAGTTTTGTCATGCAGTTGCAAATAGGTCGCAACTTCGAGATTGTCACTGTCCATGCAGAAAATTTATTGTTGAACACTGTTTACTTTTTGAACGCCTGTCCTACTTATTTCTGTAAGATATGACTGAAACTGCAACTACCCCTGCCGAAAAACGGCGCCTTAAGGTACGAGACTCGATCCTTGTCGCGGCTGAGCGCGTTTTTGCTGATGAGGGAGAAGCGGGTCTTTCCATTCGTCGATTGGCCAAAAAGATCGATTATTCACCGGCTGCAATTTACAAGTATTTTGCCAGTAAGGATGATCTTGTCGACGAATTAAAGGATGCGTTTTTCGATCGGCTCTTAGCTCAGGTCCATGAGATTACCGATACATCACGGCCGTTTGCCGAGCGGATGGGCGATTGTATCGCAACCTATGTCAAAGAAGGGCTTGCGAGCCCGCATCATTACGCGGCCGCTTTTGTCGGAACAGCGATCGATACCGGCATTGATTCAAGTCATCCGGAATTTACGCAGCGCTCAAAAGGTCGAGCCTTTCGCGTTTTGATGGGCATGGTCGTTGAAGGGAAAGAGCTCGGACATTTTCGGAGCGATCTTGATCCTGAGCTGGCGGCGAAATCGCTATGGGCATCGATGCACGGCCTCACAATGATGATGATCCACATACCGACATATCCCCGTCTATCCGCAGATAGTGATGCCCCGGACCGGGAAGCTTTTATTCAGATGCATGCCGACCATTTGGTCAGAGGACTGGAGAGTAGAGATGAGTGACGCACAGACTGTTGGGATGGAACGCTCACCCAATCCAAATTTCTTTAAGGGGCTGGTCTTTCTCGCCAGTCTAGCACTGGTTGGTGTTTTGCTGGCTATTTTTGTTCTTGGGCAGCGCTCGGAAGATGGACCTCTCGTGCCGACGGCGACTCCTGACCCACTCGCCGTTGATGTGATCGAAGCCTCGATGTCTACCACCTTGCGACTGGAAGAACGCTTCACAGGTCTCGTAAACCCTCGCCGGACAAGCCAACTTGGCCCACAAACGGGTGGGCGTATCACGCGCTTATATGCAGATGTGGGTGATCGTGTTGAATCGGGTCGGTTATTGGCATCCCTCGATACACGCGCTTTGGAAGCGCGGTTGGCTGCAGCAGAGGCATCCATTGTAGAGGCTGAGGCAGCCTACACGCTTGCGCTTGCAACCGTTCAGAGACAGCAAACGCTGCTCGACAAAGGACACGTTTCTCAGCAGAGAGTCGATGAGGCCATCGCGCAGTCAGATTCAGCCAATGCACGGATTGCGGCTGCAAAGGCGCAAGCCGCTACGGTTCAAGTTGAGATTGATCTCGCAAGAATCACAGCCCCTTATTCTGGGGTCATTACTGCTCGCATGGCAGATGAGGGCGCTATCGCTGCTCCCGGGCAACCCGTTTTCGAGCTGATTGAAAGTGATCGTTTAGAAGCACGTATCGGTCTACCTGCGTCAGTCATTGATGATCTTACCATTGGCGAGATCTACACGCTGTCGTCTGATCAGGGGGATGTTGCCTCGCAATTGCGCGCCACGACTGGCGTGATTGAAGCGGGCCAGCGATCTGTCACGACGATCTTCGACATCCAAGACGCCAAGGCTGTCTCTTCCGGCGCCGTTGTGAGGCTCAATATAGACCGCGATGTCGAAGAGCGGGGACTGTGGCTTCCTGTTTCGGCGCTTGCTGAAGCCGAAAGGGGACTATGGTCGCTCTATATCGTGCGCGACGTTGATGGCGACGCTCGCGCATATAAAAGCGTTGTCGAGATCGTACATTCCGAAGGAGACAGGGCTTATGTGCGCGGCGGTCTTAATGACGGTGACCTAATCATCCTTGACGGATTGCAGCGCATCACGCCCGGCCAACCCGTTTCGCCGCGACAGACGTCGTCCACAAACGCAGGCCAACAAGCTGCTGTATCGGGGCGCTAATAATGACGACACTTTTCTATCGATTGCCGCGCTTAACAGTCCTGGTCATTTTCATTGCGATAATAAGCGGTATCGGTGCGATTCTAACGCTTGGACGTCAAGAAGACCCGACCCTTGTTGAGCGCTTTGGTTATGTATTGACCACGCTTCCGGGCGCTGATGCGGAACGGATCGAAGCAACAGTGACCGAACCTATTGAACGGGCTTTATTGGAACTCTCAGAGATCTCTGAGATCAAATCGACATCTCGGACGAATGTCTCGCAGGTGAGCATAGATGTTCGAGACGACCTATCTGAAGCTGAAGTTGATGACGCATGGACTCTGATCCGGCAGCAAGTCGAACTAGCACGCGCTGAACTGCCCCAAGGGGTCAGCACCCCTCTTGTCGAGCGCGTTTATGTCGGTGCGGCCACTATGCTGGTCTCTGTGTCTTGGGAAGGACAGGGCGAAGCGCCACTTGCTGTTATGTCTCGACTGGCAGAGGGCCTTGAAGATGATCTGCGAAATCTGTCCGCCACTGAAGAGACCGAGATTTTTGGCAAACCGCGCGAAGAAATCCGCGTTGTAGCAGATCCTGAGGCGCTGGCTGCTGCAGGTCTCTCAATGGGAGATGCCGCTGCGCTTATTAATGCCGCAGATGCGAAGGTTCCGGCCGGGCAGTTTCGAGGAGAAGGCAGCAATATCGGCTTCGAAGTTGGCGGTGAGTTTAATAATATCGCGCGAATTCGATCTGTTCCTTTGGTCCAGCGACCAGATGGCAGCGCTCTACGCGTTGGCGATGTAGCACGGGTTGAAAAGGGCATTGAAAACCCGCCGTCCGGCTTAGCGTTCTCCAATGGAAACAGGGCGGTTTTCGTCGCTGCTTATATCCAATCCAATCAACGCGTCGATCGTTGGGCTTTGCAAGCCGAAGACATCGTCAACGACTTCGACCTTACCGTGCCTGACGATATAAAAGTCGATATCATTTTCAGTCAGGCGAAATACACGAATTTGCGTTTAAACGGTCTTGCGCAAAATCTCCTTGTTTCGGCGCTTCTCGTTTTTGCAGTTCTATTTTTCGTGATGGGATGGCGTTCCGCAATCGTGGTCGGTTTGGCGCTACCACTCACTGTCGCGCTCGTCCTGTTGCTCTTCCGGGTCTTCAACTATCCACTGCATCAAATGTCAGTGACAGGTTTGGTGATATCGCTTGGTCTGCTGATTGATAATGCGATTGTCGTTGTTGACGAATACGATCAGGAGCGCGCTGGTGGTCGCTCTATCCTCGAAGCCATCGATCACTCTTTGAGAAAGCTGTTTGGGCCTCTTTTTGCCTCAACGCTAACAACGGCGTTAGCTTTCGCACCGATAGCCCTCCAGCCCGGCCCGACTGGCGAGTTCATCGGCATGATCGGGACGTCCGTTATTTTCTCTGTAGTCTGCTCATTTATCGTTGCGATGACGGTTATTCCTGCTGTCGCTGGATGGCTCGATCGTCCACGTTATAAAGGCGAAAAGAAACGCTGGTGGCGCGATGGCGTTAAGATCGATACGATTACCGATGGTTATCGTTGGACCGTTGGGACGGTTCTGAAATATCCGATCTTCGGTATCATGATTGGCATTATCCCTGTTACAGCAGGCTTTATGCTTGGGGGGAGTTTGCCGCAGCAATTCTTCCCACAGACTGAGCGGGATCAGTTCCAGATCGAGATCACGCTACCGCCGCAGGCCTCGATTTATGAGGCGATTGATGCGTCAAACCGAGCAAGACAACTGCTGAAGGAACGTTACCCGCAGATCGAAGGGGTCCATTTCGCTGTTGGGGAACCTGGACCACGCGTCTATTACAATGCGTTCAATAATGCACGGGGTGTTGCAGGATATGCGTCAGGTTTCGTCCAGCTTAGAAATGACGATGACACACGCGTTCTTGTTGCGGACGTTCAGCGTTTTCTAAGAGAGCAGTTTCCAGAAGCACAGATTTTGGCGACGCCGTTTGAGCAAGGACCACCCGCACCAGCGCCAATTGCATTTTTCATTGAGGGTAACAGCCTCGAAATATTGAATGATTTAGGCAATCAGGCGCGCCGCATTCTATCCGAGACGCCGGGCGTCACATTCACGCAGGCCCAATTACAGCGCGGTGCACCGACGTTGACTTTGCGGGCCGATGAGACGCAAACGGCGATGTCTGGTCTACGGCTGTCGGCGTTAGCAGCCGATTTGCGCGCTGAGATGGACGGCGTCCCAGCGGGTTCAATTCTTGAAGGGATCGAGGAAGTCCCTGTCAGGGTCATCGGACCTCAGCAGAGACGAGGCGAGCTCGTTGATTTGAAGTCAAAAACCGTTGGCAATGGGTTTGATGGGGCAGGGACACCCCTTGCCAGCCTAGGTGAGATGACGCTCGACCCTCAGACGGCGGTCATCATTCGTCTCGACGGACGCCGCGTGAATGAGATTTATGGGTTCGTCGAACCCTACGCATTGCCAGCACCTATATTTGCAGCCTTCCAACAAAGCCTTGAGGACAATCGTTTCGAATTGCCGACGGGATATCGGGTCATCATTGGCGGACAAGCAGAGAACTCAGCTGAAGCGATTGGCAATCTTCTAACACTGGCGGTGCCCCTCATCCTCGTTATGGTTGGTGCCATTGCTTTGGTCTTCAATTCCTTCAGAATCTCTTTCCTGATTATGGCCATTGGCGGTATGTCCATTGGATTGGCTTTTGGCGGGGTCTGGATGTTCAACCTGCCAATGGGCTTTAATGCGATTGTGGGTTCACTTGGGCTGCTCGGCATCGCCATTAATGGATCAATCGTTGTCTTATCTCTTCTTCAAGGGAATGAAGCGGCGCGCAATGATGATATAATTGCGCAGCGCGAAGTGGTTGTTGCTGCAACCAGACATATCGTGGCCACTACACTGACGACGATGGGCGGCTTCGTTCCAATCATTTTGCAGGGCGACGTCTTCTGGATGCCACTGGCGAGTGCGATTGCAGGCGGTGTTGCAGGGTCAGCTTTGCTGGCGCTCTACTTCGCTCCCGCGGTCTATCGGATAATGACGATGAAACCGATTCGGCGTTCCTATCGGCTTCTAACCGGGAAAGGCTGGACCCATCCGGGTCAAAGCCCGGTCATGGCGGAATAGCATTCTAGTCGTTGCCAATCGGATCAAGTCGGCTCGCGTTTAGGTAAACAAGAAGACACTGCTTTATTTCGCGTTCGACACAGGAAAGGTGGCCGTTGGCGTTTGATATATTCGCGTCTGAGGGGTACAACTTGCATCTAAACAACACCTTTTAGAGAAGGTCTTATCCTCATGCTGCATCCCTCGACAAAGAAACTGATTGATCGTCTCATTGCCATGACCGCGGAGGGGAAAATCGACTGGAAAGAAGACGACAGCGATCGGGTCAGTTATACGACAGAAGGCTACAGTGTTGCCTTGGAAAAAGAGCCGACAGAGATTGTCATAACGACATCCGATGGGCGTGAGTTAGAGCGTGCGACAGCATCAGAAATAGCTGATGTGCCTGATGATGCTGATGTGTCCTATGCAGACCAAGTCGCGAGCATGACACGTGATGCAACGCGAAAAGCGAAGGGCATCGACGAAGCGATCTCAGTATTGCTGGCGGGAATTGATCTTGAGGGTGATGGTATTCCAGATCTTCCGGTGGAGACGCTAGAAGCTGATATCGCGGAAGCAAACGATATCATAGAAGATGTCGCGGACGACAGCGCAGTGGTCGCTAGCGTTGATACGAAGACAGATGTCGAGCCGGTGGATACTCTCGAACCACTGGTTGAACTGACATCTGAGGAGATCGATACCGCATCAGAGAACGTAACAGAAGCCGTGGCTCGTTTGGCTGATGAGGTGAATGGACGTGAGCCTGAAGACGACAGCCACATGACTGATGAAGAGACGACCGCTTCGGATACCGTAACGGAAGAGTCTAGTTCCCAGCTCGACAGTGAAATCAGTCTAAGTCGATTGGGCGCCGGCTTTGGTCTCGGAACCCTTCAGGCAAAAAATCCGCTGTCGAGCCCTTCAGGTCGCGCAGTAGATGATGCGCAAAAAACAGACGACTTCATGGAAACGACTTTGGCATCTAACGATGACACGCCTTTTCAGGAAAAAGTCGTTATTGATGCGCTTGATGAGATTGAACTCAACGATGCGGTGACAGACGAAACGCTCAGCGATGTCCAGATGCACCAAGATGAAATCGCTGTCTCTGATGTTGCTGCCAATGAAACGGTGGAAAATGAAGCCTCGGTTGAGGACAGCGCTGAAGTGCAAGACGAGGAAATAAACGATTCGGAGGCTACGACC
>JBCCDF010000021.1:0-19603 GCA_039030935.1 Pseudomonadota bacterium
GGCGAGTAGGCGGCCTTCATAGCCCTGATCGATGGGGCCATCGCCGAGGTCTTGCAAAGTCGCCGGGTCTACAGCGCTGACATAATCGAGTTTTTCAAAGCCTGCCTTTCGAATGATATCCTCCGCCTCGGTAAGGGCGTCTGACACACTCGCACCGACTTCGAGGCGTTTTGCCGCCCGGTGCAGAGCGGTTGAAATTGTATTTGCAAGCTTGCGCTCATCGAGAGTGAGATAGGCGTTGCGCGATGATTGAGCGAGACCATCTGGATCGTGGACTGTTGGCCCTCCGATGATGTCGATCTGGAAACCGAGATCACGAACCATGCGCCGTATGATCTGGAGTTGTTGATAGTCCTTCTCGCCAAACACAGCGACGTTTGGTTGGACATGGATAAATAGGCGCGCGACAACTGTAGCGACACCGTAGAAAAAGTGTGGGCGGTGAATCCCATCAAGAACGTCCGACATTTCCGCGACGCTGACATCTGTGAGGGATCCGCTAGGATACATGTCGTCATGTTGCGGAATATAAATCACGTCGACGCCCGCATGCTCTAAACGTGCAATGTCGGCGGCTTCCGTGCGCGGATAGGCGTCGAGATCCTCTCCGGGTGCAAACTGAGTTGGGTTCACAAAAATACTGACAATGGAAATCTGCGTATCGGCTTGAGCCAAATCGACGAGTGAGAGGTGGCCATCATGCAAAGCGCCCATGGTTGGAACAAAGCCAACTGAGCGGCCTTTAAACCGGTCGCTTTCAAGTGTTTCGTGCAGCGCGTTCAGGGAGCGCGCGATGACTGGTTTTTCATGCATAAAAATTCGTCCGCCGAGAGAGTCGTAAACGACCTGTTAACTGTTACGCCTGTTTTGTTAACTTATGAGAAACCACGTTTTGACCCGTCTGAGAATGCTACTGAGCGCAGGTATCGTCTCGATTGTTACAAAATTCAGCAGCACTTTTAAAGCCAGAGAAATCCTTGAGTCATCACACTCAAGCGATGATCATGATGATCTCTGGCTATTTGAAATATCGAACCCAACTCAATGTCAGATCAGAAAGCTCGGCAAAGAGATGGGGGCGTTGGCGAGACGCTTCGCTGGGATGTGTGAGACCCTTAAATCGGCACAGAAGGTCATCGCGTTCCCACCCCGTCCGTCCACGCACACACCATACGCTGTGCAGGCCTATGATCGTGACCTGTTCGATGGGGAAGCGTCGCTCAGTCCGCCTTGTCAGGACACTCTTATCGGAGGCGCTTCAGAGTTTCTCTTCGAACAAGAAAGTGCCCTTGAGCACACTCAAAAAGCTGCCTGACAATAGACGCCGAGGAGCCCCAATATGGCGGCTGATGGACATACTCCAATTTCACAAACTGATCAGGAACCGCTAACGCTAACGACGTCAGTCCCGAGAACGTGCCGTGTTATCGTCGTTGGGAATGAGAAAGGTGGTGCGGGTAAATCGACAGTCTCGATGCACCTTGCAATTGCGCTGATGCGCATGGGCCAATCTGTCAGCGTGATTGATCTTGATGTCCGTCAGCGCACGCTGACGCGATATTTGGAGAACCGTCATCGCTATTTAAAATCGAGCGATACGACCCTTCCTATGCCGGAGAGTCTTCGTGTTGATGCGAGTGTGGAGCGCGACCTTGACGCCGCAGAAGAAGAAGACACAGAGCGCTTCATGGGGACGCTTGACCGTCTGAAGACGCTGAGCGATGTCGTGATTGTCGATGCCCCTGGAACAGACACGTTTTTGTCGAGACTGGCCCATCGCAGCGCGGATACACTCATCACGCCTCTGAATGATAGTTTCGTAGACTTTGACCTGCTTGGCGATGTAAATCCGGAAACGCTGGACGTGCTTAGACCCAGCTTTTACTCAGAGATGGTTTGGGATTGCCGGAAAGAGAAAGCGCGGACATCACGTCAGGCCATTGATTGGATCGTGATGCGCAATCGGATGTCGCCGCTTGCTGCACGCAACAAAATGCGAGTTGGTCAGGCTTTGGACGCGCTGGCAAAGCGGATCGGGTTCAGACTTGCACCGGGACTGTCAGAGCGTGTCATTTATAGAGAGCTGTTTCCAGCTGGATTGACGCTCTTGGATCTGACCGAAAAGGGATCAAATGTCGCGTTCTCGATGAGCCACGTCGCCGCGCGCCAAGAGCTACGTGATCTTGTGATTACGCTTCGCTTGCCTGAATTAGCCGGCGCAGAGATCGGTTTCTAGAGTTCGTCAGTCGCATCTAGACGCAGCCAGTCTTTCATTGGCAGACCATAGATCATATCCATGACTTCGAACTGTAATCCAATAGGGCGTCTTGCGTTTGAATTCCAGAGGGCGACCACACCTGACTTCTTCTCAGGATCGAACAAAATCAGAGAGCGATAGCCGTCAACAGCGCCGCGATGACCGATCACGCGGTGACCTTCAATACCGTATTTGTAGACGCGCCAGCCGAGCGCGTAACGGGCGTCTCTTAAGTGTCCGCCATAACGTCGGCTCATACCAGATTGTTCGCGTCTGGTGTAAATGCGCGGGCTATGTAGCTCTGCCAAGACAGCCTCGTTGATGACTTGGGGCGCGAGACCCATCTGCGCTTGAGCGAATTTGGCCAAGTCGAGAATTGATCCATTCACGCCACCTGCAGCGGGTACGTTATAATAGGCAGTGTTAGGTGTTCGTCGTCTCGGGATAGTATCAGCGCGAGTTTTGCGGTGTGGCTCGGCCCAGACAGTAGAGGCTTTCAGAGCCTCTAATCCGAGGCTTGCAGTCTCCATATTCAAAGGCGCAAAAAGGCTGGTTTCAACAACCTCTTCATACGAGCGTCCGCGGATCGCCTGAACGACTTCAGAGACGGTATCGAACGCAACATTTTGATAGGTGTGGCATTCCCCGACAGGACAAGTTCGCTTCAGCTTTCCGAGGCTCTTTCGAATATCGGCAGGGTCGCGCCCATCTTCGAGCCGCGTATCATAGGCATTTGGGACAATCCCGATCCTGTGCGAAAGAATGTCCTCAACGGTCACAATCGCTTCGCCGTTTTGGGGCAGACGTAAAGATGTTTGGAACGACACTATCTTATCCGTGAAGGACAGCTCGCTGCTCTGAACGAGTTTCGCAATTGTTGTTGAGGCAACCCCTTTTGAGAGCGACGCCCACCGAAAGACAGTTTCATCTGTGATGGGGGCGCCGCCAACCCGGGTGATACCGTATCCCTTCGAAAAAGTGATTTCACCATTCTCGATGACCGCCACGGCAAGGCCGACCATCGTGTCTTCTTGGACGAGCCGATTAAGCCGCTCGTCTAGGCGGGCTTGATCTAGAGGCGTGGTATGACCGTGACCGGTCACGACCATCGCTAACATCAAGCTTAGCAGAGTCAGTCTGAAAAAACGCACGTCAGATCAGTCAGACTTCGAGCCTTCGTCTCCTTCAGCGATAACAGGGTTAACGCTGAAGAGTTGGCCATTCAACATCGGTATAGCCGCACCGTTTGGCTCAAGGGGAGGTTGAACATTGCTGAATTGAATACGAGCACGCAGACGAGGGTCAGTTGGGCTATCTTTAAAGCTCGCATACGCGGCCTCAACCAAATCGGTCACGTGTTGGTCTCTTGAGCGGGCGGTTGAGCCTCCAAACATGATTGTTACAACGCGCCGACCACGACGTTTCGCCGATGTCATAAGATTGAACCCAGATGCACGGGTATATCCGGTTTTGATACCATCAACGCCCTCAACTTGGCCAATAAGACGGTTGTGGTTACGGTAAGTATTACGACCCCAACTAAACTTGGTCTCGGCGAAGTAACCATAATATGCGGCATGGTCCTCCAGCACACGTTCGGCGAGGATTGCCATGTCGCGGGCTGTCGACAGCTGCTGGCTGTCTGGCAGACCCGAAGCATTTCGAAATGTCGTACGCGTCATTCCCATAGATCGCGCCTTGGCTGTCATCAGCGTCGCAAACCGTTTTTCTGTTCCGCCCAGATGTTCCGCGACAACAACGGCGACGTCGTTTGCGGATTTCGTGACCAGCGCATCAATGGCGTCACTGACGGTAATTGTGGAACCGGTCTTTAACCGCAATGAACTTGGCGGTTGGCGGGACGCATTTCGGGAGACTTTCAACTTCTCATCAAGACGGACTTCACCAGCTTTTAGCGCGTCGAAGAGCATGTAAAGCGTCATGACTTTTGTAAGTGAGGCAGGGTAACGAGGTGCGTCAGCATGACGGGCGTGCAACACTTCATTGCTATCCATATCGACAACGATCGACGCATACTTTTCAGCAAGTGCAGATGGAACCGCAAACATAGCGAAGGCACTAAGACCGATGAAGCTGTTGCGGATATATGTTCTTGCTAAAAGGGGCGCCATGCGTTTCTCCAAACGTGCCTGATGACCCGGCACTTACTCAACCTGTCCCAGCATGGTTAGCCGGAAGTAAATACACTGTGCAATTTTGTTGGTTTTTCAATTCGAATCCGATCGAGGCACTGCGATTCATTAGATTAATTGTGCGCTGCACAAAAAAATGTTGCGTTAGCGAAGCAGATTGCCTATATTTTAACCAACAGCAGCGTCTCAGGAGTTCTTCATGTCAGCAGCATCCCCTTTTCAAATGCCTTTTACGCCTTTCGATACTGAGGCGATGAGTAAATTCTTTCCGATGAATGACACAATGAATGGTTTTGCCCGCGGCGCTGTCAGCGCGACGACAGAAAGCACGCGTGCATCAATGAAGGGGATGCAGGATGTCAGCAACACACTGCTGGCTCAGATGAAAGAGCAAATGGCGCTCGGTGTTGAGACATCAAAAAAGCTTGCTGAAACAACGACGATCGAAGATGCGATGTCCCTGCAAGCGAGCTATATGAAGTCGTCTTTCGAGGCCGGATTGAAGAGCTTTTCGGAACTCTCTGAGCTTTACGCCGATACGATGCGCGAAGCGTTTGCGCCCCTCGCGAAGCAGGCGAAAAAGACAGCTAAAGCAACCAAGATCTAGAACACTCTTACTCCATGTATGAGCATAAGTAGGGCTGGCTTGAAAAAGCTGGCTCTTTTTTGGACAGAGCAAACATCCAGACTTTGGGCTGACAAGGTCTCGACTTTGGGTTTAAATTCAGAATGACTAATTTTCTTGATTTCAAAACGCTAACGAGACCGGCATCCCCGAATACCTACCTTGTCGCCCCTGAAGGTTTTTTCGATCAGGCAAACCCTGATGATACATCACCCGCGTTTGAAAAATCGGCGCGCGGTTTATTTTCAACGCTCGCGGAGATCATTGCACAAGAGCGGCGTTGGCAAGAAGTGCTATCAGATCCCGATCAGCTGAAGTTCAGATTTGTCGCTAAAACGCCACTGATGGGTTTCAAGGACGACGTGGACATCATGATTATCGTACCAGAGGCAGACGCCGGGTCTACCGGAAATGCGACAACTCTCGCCATCTATTCGCGCTCGCGTGTGGGGTATTCCGATATGGGTGCAAACCGCAAACGAGTGAACAAACTTTTGCAGGCTTTGACCACAAAATAGGCATATTGACGGTCGACCTTATTCGGGCACACACTGGCCCTTAACAAAGTCCAAACGTCACTTATCTCTAAGCCTATGTCACTTCGCATTGACCGCATAAAGCTTTCCGATCCGAATACGCCAGACGGTCCAACAACGCCCGGCGATACCGATGGTGGGCTTGGGCTAGCGACCAAGACACGGGTCAAGACGCGCAAGCCGAGCATGTATCGTGTATTGCTACTGAATGATGACTACACCCCGATGGAGTTTGTGGTTCAGGTGTTGGAAAAATTCTTTGGGAAGAGCCCCGAGCAAGCCATGCGGATCATGCTTCACGTCCACCAGAAAGGTGTCGGCGTTTGTGGAGTCTATACTTATGAAGTCGCTGAGACCAAGGTCGCACAAGTGATGGATACAGCGAGACGCCATGAGCATCCGCTGCAATGTACGATGGAAAAAGAAGACTAGGAGAAAACAAAAATGCCAAGCCTTACACCTAGTCTGGAAAATGCCCTTGAGCGCGCTTTGACGGCCGCTGGTGAGCGCGATCACGAATATGCCACGCTTGAACACTTGCTGCTCGCGCTGACCGATGATGAGGATGCAACAGAAGTCCTTAAGGCCTGCAAGGTTGATCTGCCTCAGCTGAAGACCTCTCTAGAGACATATATCGACGAAGACCTCTCCAGCCTTATTGTTGAGAATCCATCTGGACGCGTGCAACCGACAGCCGCTTTCCAGCGTGTCGTTCAACGGGCCGTCTTGCATGTCGAAAGTTCGGGGCGTGACGTTGTCTCGGGTGCGAATATCCTGATCTCAATTTTCTCGGAGCGTGAGAGTCATGCAACTTACTTCCTGCAAGAGCAGGATATGACACGCTATGATGCCGTAAACTATGTCAGTCATGGCGTTTCTAAGACTCCAGGGCAAAATCAACCTGCTGCCCCACGCGGCGCTGAGAATGCTGCGGATGAAGCGCCTAGCGCGCCGGCCAGCGAAGCTTTGGACGCTTACTGCGTTAATTTAAACGAAAAAGCGCGTCAGGGAAAAATTGATCCTCTGATTGGTCGCCAGTTAGAAATTGAGCGCTGCATCGAAATTCTCTGCCGCCGCTCAAAAAATAATCCAATTCTGGTCGGTGACCCCGGCGTTGGAAAAACAGCAATTGCGGAAGGGCTCGCCAAACAAATTGTTGATAGCGAGGTTCCGGAAATATTAGAAGACGCGGTGATCTGGTCGCTCGATATGGGATCCTTGCTCGCGGGAACGCGTTATCGTGGTGATTTCGAGGAACGCTTAAAAGCTGTGATGAAGGAAATCAGTGAGCAGGATAAAGGCATTCTGTTTATTGACGAGATCCATACAATCATTGGTGCTGGAGCGACGTCTGGCGGGGCGATGGACGCGTCAAACCTCTTAAAGCCTGCCCTTCAAAACGGCGAAGTGCGTTGTATGGGGTCCACGACCTTCAAGGAATACAAGCAGCACTTTGAGAAAGACCGCGCGCTATCACGTCGTTTCCGTAAGATTGATGTTGTTGAGCCGAATGTAGAAGACGCCGTGAAAATCCTCACAGGCCTAAAGCCGGTCTTCGAAGATTTCCATGGTTTGCGTTACACCAATGACGCTATTCGTTCCGCTGTTGAGCTGAGCCACCGCTATATGACGGATCGAAAATTACCTGACAAAGCTATTGATGTGATCGACGAGGCAGGCGCAACCCAATGGCTCGTCCCGGCTTCCAAGCGGCGTAAAACCGTAGGTGTTAAAGAGATCGAAGCCATCGTCGCCAAAATTGCGCGGATACCCCCCAAACAGGTGTCGCGCGACGATGCCGCGGCCATCAAGTCACTCGAAGCAGACCTCAAACGCGTTGTTTATGGCCAGGATGATGCAATCGATGCGCTATCGAGCGCTATCAAATTGTCCCGTGCTGGACTGCGCGAGCCGAATAAGCCTATCGGTTCATACCTATTCACGGGTCCAACTGGCGTTGGTAAGACAGAGGTGACCAAACAGTTGGCGTCGATCCTCGGCGTCGAACTGCACCGCTTCGACATGTCAGAATATATGGAGCGTCACTCCATCAGCCGTTTGATCGGCGCGCCGCCGGGATATGTCGGCTATGATGAAGGCGGCTTGTTGACCGACGCCGTTCTGCAGCATCCTCATTCAGTGGTTCTTTTGGATGAGATTGAGAAGGCACATCCAGATCTATTCAACGTGCTCCTGCAGGTCATGGACAATGGGACACTGACAGATGCGAATGGTCGAAAAGTGGACTTCCGCAATGTTATCCTCGTTATGACAACCAATGCAGGTGCGTCTGATGCGGCGAAGAACTCAATCGGCTTTGGCCGTGGCAAGAAGAATGATGAGCAGGAAGAAGCACTGAAACGCCTCTTCACGCCAGAATTCCGCAACCGCTTGGATGCGGTCATCACATTCGGTGGCCTGACGCCTGAAATTATTGATCGCGTGGTTGAGAAGTTCATTCTGCAGCTGGAGATTCAACTTTCAGACCGCAACGTCTCGATTGAAATCAGCAAAGGGGCGCGTGACTGGCTTGCCGAGCGCGGCTTCGATGCAGACTTCGGCGCCCGCCCGCTCGCACGCGTCATTTCAGAGCACGTTAAAAAGCCAATGGCGGAAGAGTTGCTCTTCGGCAAGCTCGCCAAAGGTGGCACAGTGAAAATTGGCCTCGACACGAAGAAAGACGAGCTCACGTTCAACTATGTCGATGATAAGCCCCGAAAAAAGCCGAGTAAGGGTCAGGCAGCTGCCGTCTAAGATTGGTAGAAAAGGGCGAGATTAGTCTCGCCCTTTTCCTTTAGAGTGCATGTGCCGTCATCGGTTTCACTTCTAGATGAGGGACGCCATCACTGGTCTTCGACCAAGACCGTCCTTCAGGAGAGACTTTCGCATTGACGCGTTGTCGCCATGCTGAGAAGCTTTCCCAATCGACCACGTCGACCGGTCTGTCAAAGTGAAGCGTTAGGGCATACCCTGCACCTCCTTGAAGCTCTCGAACGGCGTGAATGCGCCCTCTAAACGGCTTCTTCAAATAGGTTCCAGAGACGCGCTCACCAACACGCCAGCCTCCATCTGGTTGATTGGAAAGGCGCGCCGAAGCTGTGTTCCAATCCCGAAAGCCTAACTCTTTGGCGACGTTTTCCAGAGCGGTCGAAAGCGTCATGGGCGTCTTGCTACTGTTCTTGATTTCTCGAGCGCGGGCTTTTGCCTCCACGCGTGTATAAATGCGCGATGTCATCACAAGTCCTTTCATAAAGGTCATGCAAAGGGCGGGTTCGCGTTGCACCCAGACCAAAAGAAAGGTCCGTGAAAATCGGCTAAACCGAGAGGACTTCACCAAAAACAGATGTTTCGCGAACGGCAGGTGCCTCAACCTGAGGGGCCTTTATCCCCGTACGTCAGTTACGTCAATCGCTTGTTTGGATCGCCAACTCCACCATGAGAGGCCGATCACGATGGTCGATAGTGCAAGATTAACCAATGCATTGCCTGTCCATCCCCCGGACGCATAAGAGAGTGTCCCCGCCCAACTGGCGAGACCGCCGCCGATAAACATCATCACGATATAGATTGTCATCAAGCGTGTGCGCACGTCCGGGTCTTCACTTAGAAAGGTCATGCGCCCTGTAATATCTATAACGGGTCCCGGCAGATTGATGAGCAGGACCGGGATGATCATAAGCCAGAGACTGTGACCCACGACAAACAGCAGGCCTATTCCGGTCACTTGGATCGCCGCCATGATAAAGCGCGCTCTTTCAGCCCCAACGTGATCGGCCCAACTGCCGAGCATTGGCGTGATAAATAAATTGACGGCGGCAAGCATTGAGAGGTAGCCGACCGTGTCGACACCATACCCCATCTCTTCGCTCGGCAGGTGTAGGCCAATTCCCATCCAGAGTGAGATAAACAGGCCAAAATTCCCCATTTGGATTAGCCCTGTGGTGATGATGGCGGGCTTCTGACGCATAAGGGGGACGAGCGACCCAATGAGCCCGAAATAGCTCTGCTCAGGCTTGTCGCTTGGCTGCTGCTGGCGCTTTTCCATGACCAAAGGCAGGCTGATTGTAACAGCGAGCATCAAGACAGCCCCGATCAGGTAGACTGTGCGCCAGCCAAAATACTCTGCGACGATACCTGCGCCGCCGCGTGCGACCAGAATACCGAGAATGACCCCTGTTGTTAGCACCGCCGTTACGTATCCAAGCCGCTCCGGCGCCACGCGTTTGGACGCATAAGCTGGAAGCAAATACGGTGCTATCGTCGCAAAACCAAGAATTGTTGAGGCGATGAGAAAGACCTCAAATTGCTCGGCAAAAGCCATGACAGCGACGGCGAGCAATTGGCCAAAGACCGTCACTGAGGTCAGCAAGCGATTGCTGAGAAAATCTCCGAGCGGGAGGAGGAGGAGAATGCCGACGGCGAGCGCAAGCTGATTCAAGGCTGGAACGATCCCGACTTGACCGTCAGCTAGACCAAAATCACTCTCAATGATCGAGATGATGGGATGGATATAGTAGGCGTTCGCGACGACGACGCCACAGGCGACCGCAAGTAGTAAGACTTGACCATTCGTTAGGAAATTTCTGGGGACAGGCTCGGCCATAGCGCGGTCTTAGACCGCACGACCGAACCCAGCAATGCTGCCCTTGGGAAAGCCTAGTCCTGCGAGCCGCATGCACGCATAGCTTGGTCATCAGCGTCCAACGCCCGCGCAACCTCATAGACCGCATCGGTTGCGAGCAGGGTTAGGCCGCCTTCATAGAGATCTTGAAATTCACTCGGGTCACCATCAGCGAGATACTCGTCGTCGAGTCGATTGCCTGGTCGACCAAGGGTTCCGAACGCCGTTTCGATCCCGCGCGCACCAATTGCACGGAACGCTCGAGGGTTCGGATCACGTGTTCCCATCCAAGCGATGACTTTCGTCATATCGACGCCGGCGGCCTCAAGCTCTGCCTGATGCTCTGAACTGTCTATCCCTGCTGTCATCATCAGTTCAGGTGCCAAGCGTGCGACCTGGATCGCCTGGTCGTCATTATAGGTGATCAAGACCACGTTATTTTGAGCGCCCGCATCGCGGACTTCCTCGATTATATTTCGAAAGCTCGTTGTCGGTTTGCGATCCAGCTCAACGATCGATCCGCTCTCAACAGCCCATCTCAGCACATCTGAAAGTTTCGGAGGTGAAAAGTCGGTCACACGCCCATCATTGTCTTTGAGATTGAGGGTTTCGATGTCGGCCCAGTCCGTGTCTGCGATCATTCCGTCGCCGGTCGTTGTTCGTCCAAGCGTACGATCATGCATCAGAAACAAGACGCCATCGCGGCTCTCAACCACGTCGATTTCGTGAATGACGGTCGCTTCTGAGCGGGCATATTGTAGCGTTTCTAAGGCGTTCTCTGGATAACCCGGCGCAGGACCAGCGCGATGAGACGCGATCAGCATGCCGTCATTTTCACGCACACAATCGAAAAAGGCGGGCAGGTCACTGACGCTAAATTCACTGACGGCCGCATCAGGAATTGAGGTCTCAACAACATTGTCTGTATCTGCCCGTTCGGCAATCTCTACAGTCGTATCGCTCTGATCTGCTCCAGAACACGCGGCTAAAGCCGCAAAACCTAAAGCCAAAGCTGTGAATGTTCGCATCAGAATCTCCTGCTGGCTCCTTTCCGCAGGAGCCGTGCTTGCCGTTGGCGATCCCTCCATCTACAACATTTGGCGACGGGCGAAAGCCTCAAAAAAGAACAGTTTTCTGGAGGAAACGATGAAGGGCATTATGCAGGACTGGCCGCTAACGGTCGATAAAATCCTTGAGCACGCAAACAAGATTAATCCGCAGCGTGAGATCATTACGCGCCGGGTCGGTGGAGAAATTGTTCGCACGACGTATGCGGACTTGTACAAAACATCCAAACAAGTTTCCAACGCACTTAAAAATCATGGAATTGGTCTTGGCGACCGCGTCGCGACACTCGGGTGGAATTCAGCGCGCCATATGGCAAGCTGGTATGGCACTATGGGGATTGGTGCGATCCTGCACACGATCAATCCGCGTCTGCACCCAGAACAGATTGCGTGGATCGCGAACCATGCCGAAGATAAGGTCCTGATTTTCGACATTACCTTCTTGCCGATTGTCGAGGCCATTAAGGACCATCTGAAAACCGTCAAAACTTTCGTCATTTATGCTGGTTCTGACGACATGCCCGAAAACAGTGTTGGCGCTGTCGCTTTTGATCTGTGGGTCGACGGACACTCAACTGAATGTGCATGGGGGGGCTTCCCTGAAGATACAGCCTGCGGACTTTGCTACACGTCTGGCACGACAGGTAATCCCAAGGGCGTCCTTTACAGTCACCGCTCAAATGTTCTGCATACGCTGATCACGATGAGCAAAGACGCGATGGGAATGGGGGCTGACGATGTGGTCATGCCGGTCGTCCCGATGTTCCATGCCAATGCATGGGGGCTCGCGCTGTCATGTCCTGCGACTGGGGCGAATATGGTGATGCCGGGCGCACAAATGGATGGCGCTTCGATCTATGAGTTGCTGACAACAGAAAAGGTCACGATCACAGCAGCAGTTCCCACAGTATGGCTGCTACTGCTGCAGTATTTACGCGAGAATGATCTAAAACTGCCGCATCTTAAGCGCGTCATCATCGGTGGCTCCGCCGTACCGGAAAACATTCTACGCGCGTTTGAGATCGACTATGATGTCGACGTGATTCATGCGTGGGGTATGACGGAAACGAGCCCGCTTGGCACGCTTGGCACGCTTCCACCACACCTGCTCGACGCCGACATCGACCTCCGAATGGAGCAAAAGCTTAAGCAGGGCCGCCCACCGTTTGGCGTTGAGCTTAAACTCATGAATGATGAGGGAGACGACTTGCCAAATGATGGGAAGACGTCCGGACGCCTAATGGTTCGCGGTACAGCCATCGCCGCGGGCTACTTTAAAGGCGATGGTGGCAATGTTCTCGACGAAAACGGTTTCTTCGATACTGGCGATGTCGCGAATATTGATCAGTACGGTACTATGCAGATCACTGATCGCGCCAAGGATGTTATCAAGTCAGGTGGTGAGTGGATCAGCTCCATTGATCTGGAAAATATCGCTGTTGGTCACGAGAAAGTCGCCAACGCCGCCGCGATCGGAATATACCATCCGAAATGGGATGAGCGTCCGCTTCTTGTGATCCAAGCCAAGCCTGGTGAGGAGCCAACGAAGGAAGAGATTCTTGGAACCCTCGAGGGCAAAATCGCGAAATGGTGGACGCCGGATGACGTCCAATTCGTTGATGAAATCCCGCTGGGTGCAACGGGTAAAATCAACAAGCGTGAGCTACGTGAAATGTTCAAGGACTACTCACTGCCAACCGCCTGATTTGTTAATAAGGCCCTGAAAAGTGCGCAAATCCGTAAAAGGTCTGCGTAGTATTATTGGGGTATTCTATTCGCTCTCCAGAGTGTGATGGGCGAGATGAGGACGTTTTTAAATTCCTGCTCAGGGCAAGTTAGCGTCGTTTTCGCGGTCTGCTTCTTCGCACTCGCATCCCTGATAGGGGCTGCCGTTACTTTATCTATGGATAGTCGGGCTGCTCAGGAGTTGCAGCACACCGCCGACAGTGCAGCACTTGGCGGCGCAACCGCCTTTGTGACGTCTGGAAAACTCAGACTTGAAGATCGGATCAACGCAGCCACGACCCAAGCCGAAAGCCTAGCCCTTCGCAATTCGGAATTTGTCTTGAAGAATTTGAAAACGGTTGGGTCGTCTGAAGACTCCTATGGTCAACATCTACAACTCGAAGTGGAATTGGAGTTTCAATCAGCAAATCCGATGGCTGGCCTGATCAAGCGAAATGCAAATGTCGAAGTTCGGCGCAAAGCAATTGCTGAGGCGACGCGTGGATTTCCACTCTGTGTCCTCATGCTGGCGGATGACAGCAGAGGATTGTATATGAAGTCTAAAGCAACCCTCCGCGCCGATGATTGTGTCATCTGGTCGAACTCGAAAGATATCGGCTCATTGAATTTCTCGCGCGGGGAAGCCACCGCAAAGGCTTTTTGCTCGGCAGGTGGGTACCGCGAGACGATGGGGACCGTCAGTCCGAAACCTGAAACAAAATGCAGAACATTACCTGACCCGTTAGCCGGATACGAAATCCCAAACACAGGGCCCTGTGACTATCAGAATAAAAAATTCAAACACAACAAGACCTATAGATTGAAGCCCGGTGTTTATTGTGGGGACCTTCGAATTAGAGGTCAGCGTGCAACGCTAGACCCCGGTGTTTATGTGGTCAGGGACGGCCGTCTAGGAATTGATGTTCGAGAGAAAGTTATCGCAGACGGCGTCACCTTCCTTCTCGAAGGGACAAATTACGGTGTTGATATTCGCGGACAGGGTATCTCACTAACGGCGCCCTCGACAGGACCAACCGCGGGTATGGCTATCGCACAGAATGGCGATTTAACCATTGCCAATAAAGATGCCCATATCTCAGGGAAGTTTGATTTAACCGGCGTCATCTATCTGCCCCAACATGATCTTGCTCTTCGTCAACAAGGCGGCGGGTCGCAAAAATCTCATTATATTCAAATGGTCGTCAACCGATTGGTTCTCAGAGAAACATCAGTTTTGGACATCGAATTCGATCCAGCGAAAACAGATCTTCCAGTCCTGATCAAACCGGAGCGCTCTGCCCGGCTCGTTCAATAAGAAGCGGAAGACCGCTTTCATTTTAGGATCGATCCATTAAAGCCCTCCGTGAAGAACGGAGTTTGAGAGATGACAGACGCAGAGATCCCCCAATCGGCTGGCTGGCGCATGAAAGTGGCAGCATTCGCGCTGGCGGCTGCCATTTTTGCTGTCCTCTGGTTTTTGGTGGCCTCTCTCGGAACGAAGTGGGGTTGGTGGACATGGCAAGTCGGCCTCGGTCAAATGACAATCGGGATAGGCCCTATGATTGCGATGCTCGCAGTGGGTGTATCTGTTGTCGCGCAGCTTATTGCGCTGATAAAAGCGCCACGGTTTCAACCTTTCATTATCGCCCTTGTTGCAACGTTGATCAGTGCGATGCTGCTCTTTCGCTTGCAGGGTTTTGGGGCAACCGCACTGAGCCTTCCGCCGATTCATGACATCCAAACGGACTGGTCGGAGCCTGTCAGATTTACCGATGCGGTCCTGGAGGCTCGTGAAGCTCAAGGAGAAACAAACCCGATCCTTGATGACCCGGTTATCCCCGAAGAAGTTGACGCTCGTTGGCCGGGCCTTGGCGGCATGCGCGTTGCTGACGCTCAAGAACAGGCTGAACAGCTTTATCTTGATGAGGAGCGCGGGTTTAAACCCATGGACCCGGTTTTTTTCGATCAGGAACCAAATGAGATCGCAGAACTCGCCGAGCGCCTCTTAACCTCGCGCGGCTGGGAGCTGATTACCCCGTTTGAAGGGCAGCAAGGTCGAGATATCATCCAGTTAGAAGCGACCGTGACGTCCGGCTGGTTCGGCTTCAAAGATGACGTTGCCGTTCGTATTAAAGCCGTCGAAGGCGCCACACGGGTCGACATGCGTTCAACGAGCCGTGTGGGCCTCTCAGATATCGGGGCAAACTCGAAGCGCGTTTATGCCTTTATGATGGAAATTCTGGACCGCGGCGATGGACGGGTCGAGAGCTAAGCCTCAACCTTCACAAGTTTAAATTCGCTTTGGACGACCGGGGCTTCATCATCTGTAACAACCCGGCCTTCATCGATCAATTTGATCATGTGCCCCATCAAACTCATGCAAGCTGCAGGAAAAAGGCGCTCTTCCAGGCCGATATACATTACCTTCACCATCTCAGGGATGGACGTCACGCCGGCTTTCAGCTGCGTTATGATGCCATCTTCGCGATCCTGACGGTGTTGACGATAGGCCTGAACAAATTCGCGTACGAAGGTTTGGCCTTGGATAGGTGCGCCATGGGCTGGCCAAAGCGTTTCAAAATTGCGGGCTTCAACTTTGTCGAGGCTGCGGAAATAATCGGCCATATTCCCATCCGGCGGGGCAACAATCGTCGTTGACCAGCCCATAATATGATCGCCGCTCAAACACGCATTTTCTTCTTTGAGATCAAAGCAGATGTGCTTGTTTGTATGGCCCGGGGTTTCAATCACTTCAAGCGTCCAGCCCGGCCCCTCGAATATATCACCTTCATTGATACAAACATCAGGCTCAAATTCGGCGTGCTCTTCTCCGCTAATTTCTCCTTTAGCTGTGGGTTCACCACAGCCTTTGGCGTAAACTTTACATCCAGCCCAGTCCGCAAGCGGCTTGGCCAGAGGGGAATGGTCAGCATGACCATGCGAAATCAGAACATATTTGACGGTTTCACCTTCAAGGGCTGCTTTCAATGCCTCAAAATGCTCTTCCAGATATGGCCCGGGATCGAGAACGGCGACCTCGCCGTGACCGATGATATAGACCCCGGTTCCGGTAAAGGTGAAAGGGCCAGGATTGTTTGCAACAACTCTGCGGATGAGCGGTGAGACTTGTTCGGTTTTTCCGTACTCAAACTCAAAATCGCGAATAAATGGAATGGCCATGGGAGGAATCTTCTTTCAATTTTTTTGTATTTCAACAAAAGAGTCGCCAGCTTGCAAGTCAGACGCATTCTCTATTTCTTCGGAGCAAACGCAGCAACAAAGGCTTTGGCCATTCGTCGGGTTGCTTTTAGCTTATCACCAAGTTTCATGGCGACGGGTGGGCCCATATCAGTCTTGTTTGCGTCAACAATGTAAATCCTGCCAGATACACGGTCGCGCAACACATCGACGCCTCCCCAATCAAGCTGCATTTCCTGAGCGAACCGACTTATGAGCTCAATTTCATCCGCGCTGTAGCACATCTCAGGTGTGTCCAGAATTACCTCAACATTCTCATTGAGAAAACGTCGGTCGATTGGACGGCGTTTACGCATTGCAATTGCTGGGCGTCCTCCAACGATACAACACCGCAAGTCTTCAACCAATCCGCCTTCAATTTCATTGTCGACGAGAATTTGATAAGTCTTACCTGAGACAGGTTCAGTCGGTCCCTCTAACACCCGTCCGTCATGCGCTGCATTCATCTCGGATTTTTCAACCATACGCCCTTCATAAGTGCGCGGATCAACGCTGAGTGAATATCCAGCCGCTGCCTTAAAAGCACTGGCCACGGCTGATTTTGAGATGTCGCGGCATCCGAAATTGACGTGGCGCGCACCTGGCTTGGTCTGCGGCGGCTCGTGGTTGGCAGCGGTTACATCATCGAATTGGAAAACAATGTCGGCCTTCGAGCAATCGGATATCAACTTTGCACCTGAAGCATGCATCACAGGCCAGACGAAATACCAAGGCCGCGGTTTTTCTGGATAGAACGCAATTGTCGGTCGTTTGTGACCGGTTAAGCGACGCCACGTCCGCCACGACTGAGCAAGTGTATAAAATGTGAGCCAAGTGAAAATATCATTGAGGAGCTCACGCGTGGCCGGAACACGGTGGCCGGTTTTCTTAACTAACCACGCACCGTCCTCATATTTGAAATCCGCAAGCCAGTTGCGAGCCATACTGTACTCCTCAATGCACCTAAGCGCTTATGGACTGAGTCGCACGTCAGATTGATACGATCAAGTCACAGCTTTGCGATACTATGTGATGATATGTTCACATTGTGGCGATGTGTCAGACCTTGATCGGGCGTTAAAGCAGACTTTTCAAGCCCGAGAGATCGTACCCAGCGCCAGCAGCCGCATCAATAATGTCGTCAGCACTTCCCTGCCCAGCATGGGTTAGCGCCCAAGCTGTGATCGAGCGGGTGCCGGTTCGGCAATACGCAAGAACGGGAGACGGAGCTTCGGCAAGAGCAGAGCCAACACGCTCGAGCGTTTCAGGCGTGGGTGCGCCTGAAAACGGTATTGCAACGAAAGCTAATCCCAGCTTTTCGGCCTCTGTGCGAATGGCGCCCATGCGCGGTTGCGAAATACCGCCTTCGCCGTCTGGACGATTCGCAATGATAGTCTTGTAGCCAGCGTCAGCAATCGCTTGAACGTCTTCCGCCTCGATCTGAGGGGCGACTGCAAATCCATCTGTGACTTTTCGAATATCAGCCATACTGCGTAATTCCTATTTGGTTGGTGCACGTAAACGTTGACAAGCTTCGCTGCGCCATGAACCTAAGGCTTGTAAGAGCCTGTTCCAAGAGCAGAGCCGCTTAGTCTGTGCGAATAAAGGAGACAAGAGCTAAAGTGTCCGCTCTGCAACGAAGCCTGTCTCGGATCCCATGGGCGTATACAGCCCGGCGTTTGATCATCGCGATTCCGACCCTTCTGGTCATTATCACAGTCGCTTTCTTTATGATGAGGGCAGCCCCTGGCGGCCCATTTGACGGAGAGCGCAAACTAAATGCTGCCACCGAGGCTGCCCTTCAGGCTAAATTCGGGCTCGATCAACCACTTTGGAAGCAATACACCGACTACCTTATGGGCGTGATTCAATTGGATTTCGGACCGAGCATGAAAACGCTGGGTAAAAGCGTAAATGATATGATTGGGGACGGGTTGCCGATCAGTCTAGCCATTGGCTTTTTATCAATGACGCTCGCTTTGATTGTTGGTACGACCTTGGGCATCTTTGCGGGCTTGCGGCAAAACACGACTGGTGATTACACCGTTATGGGCTTTGCGATGGCGGGGATCTCGATCCCGACTTTTGTTAGTGGACCGATCCTAATCCTCACATTTGCGTTGGGCGTGGGCATCTTCGCCGTTGGGGGTCTCGGAACATATCCCAATATCGGTATGAGTTTCCACAATATGACCCTTCCGGTGGTCACCCTCGCTCTGCCCCAGATCGCAATTATTTCCCGCCTGATGCGTGCAAGCGTGATTGAAACCATGCGTTCCGGTCATATAAGAACCGCGCGCGCAAAAGGTTTGAGCGAAAGACAGGTCATCATGAAGCACGCGCTGCCAGCCGCTATCTTGCCATTGGTGAGCTATGCTGGTCCGGCCATGGCTCGCGTCATGACAGGGTCACTCGTGATTGAGAAAATTTTCGGGCTGCCCGGTATGGGGACTTACTTTGTGGATGGCGCCATTAATCGAGACTATACGCTCGTCATGGGCGCGTTGATTATCTATGCGACCCTGATCGTCTTGTTTAACCTCATCGCCGATATCCTCTACGCGCTTCTCGATCCTAAGGTGAAATATGACTGATACGATCGACCTCACCAACCGCCGCGAGCCGATAGAGCAAGCCATTCAGGGCGGGCGATCGCTGTGGGACGATGCCAAAGCGCGCCTGTTCCGCAATAAGGCGGCGGTCACCAGCATGTGGATTCTGGGTATTCTTATTACGATTGCGATCATTGGGCCATTCGTTTGGGTCCACGACTACAGAACCATCACGACCAATGGGGAACTCAGCCCAACTCTAGAGAATTGGCACATCCTCGGCACAGATCAGCAGGGTCGCGATCTTTTCGCCAGGCTGATGATCGGATTGCGTATCTCACTCGCCGTCGGTCTCGTCGCGACTATCGTTTCTCTCATCATCGGTGTGACTTGGGGCGCGGTTGCTGGCTTCGTTGGTGGCCGCGTCGATAATATTATGATGCGGTTTGTCGATGTCCTTTATGCGATGCCCTTTATCTTCTTTGTGATCCTGTTGCTGACCGTATTTGGCCGCAACATTATTCTGATCTTCGCAGCCATCGGCGCGGTGGAATGGTTGACTATGAGCCGGATCGTGCGGGGGCAAACCCTGGCGATCAAGAATATGGAATTTATCGAAGCCGCGCGCGCGACCGGGGTGCCCTTCTTTACGATCATTCGCCGGCACATACTGCCCAACGTTGTCGGCCCGGTGGCGGTCTATGTCACGCTGACCATTCCAGTGGTGATCCTGGCCGAGAGTTTCCTGTCCTTCCTCGGCCTTGGTGTGAACGAGCCGCTGACATCGCTGGGCGTGCTGATCTCTGACGGCGCAAAGGAGATGCAGGACA
>JBCCDF010000022.1:0-19536 GCA_039030935.1 Pseudomonadota bacterium
TACGATAGATGGAGACTTTTTCCGCTACGGCAAGTCTTATTGCGGTCGAGCGCACATTTGGCAATAATTTTCGCCAATCTGCAGGAGAAATTGCCTTCGCTGCTTCACTCGGACAAATCGTCTTTCCGGGGCCACGGCGAACGACAAGATCAAGGATCGCCTGAGTGACAGACGTGTCGTTGTCTAGCCTGTCATCCCGCATCGCCTACCAGTCAATCGCGGCGTAGACGAGTTGCTGGAATTGCGGACGGATAGGATAGCAGCCTGTTGGGATCATCTGTGTGGCTTGAATGGCGATCAACTCTTCTTCAGGGTCAATCCAGAAGAAGGTGTTGGCAAGCCCGCCCCAGCTGAACGTACCGACAGATCCCGGCGTCAGGGTCTCTGCAACATTGGTCACAGTTGAGCCGCCAAGGCCAAAGCCATTGCCCTCCATACGGGCCTCAGAGAAGGTTTTGTCGCCCATCTCTTTGATCGTTTTGCCGTCAGGCAAGTGATTCATCCGCATGAACTCAACCGTTTTCGGGCTCAGCAGCCTATGCCCGTTTGCACTACCGCCATGCAGGAGCATCAGGCAGAATTTGTGATAGTCGCTCAGAGTTGAAACGAGGCCACCGCCCGCATTGAGAAGTTTGGGCCGCTTGGCATAGGCTTTCGTTGCACTGCCGCCGGGGTCCGACATGGTAACTTCGCCCGTTATCGGATTTTTCGCATAGCACGCCATGAGGCGGTCTTGCTTGCTTTCAGGAACGAAGAAGTCCGTATCCTCCATGCCGAGAGGACCAAAAATGCGCTCGCGGAAAAAGTCGTCCAATTCCATGCCGCTGGCGACCTCAACGATCCGTCCAAGGATATCAGTGGAATGTCCGTAATTCCATTGCGTCCCCGGAGAAAATAGAAGCGGTAGCTTCGCAATCCGCGCGCACATTTCGCCGAGCGTTTCGCCATCGCCTTCACCAAGGTTGCCAATCTTCTCGCGCCGATAGAGCGCGTCCACCTCGTGCTGAATCAGGAAGCCATAGGTCACACCCGTCGTATGCGTGAACGCGTCTCGAACCGTGATCGGGCGGTCAGGTTTGCGGGTTTCATAGTCGATCAGATCACCGCCAACCCAGACTTCAGTGTCCGCAAACTCTGGAATATAGCGCGCGATCTCATGATCGAGGCGGATCACCCCTTCATCGTGCAGCATCATCGCCGCCACTGACGTGATCGGCTTGGTCATGGAATAGATACGGAAAATCGTATCTGCATTGATCGGAGCGCCACCGCCTAATTCGGTGTTCCCGCGATAGGCCTCATGCACGATCTGACCATTACGAGAAACCATCGTCGCCATGCAGGGCAGCTTGCCGTCTTTGAGATAGGCCTCCTCGAAATAGTCGGGAATGTGATCGAGGCGCTGCTGGTTCAGGCCAACATCAGCGGGTGAGAGATCGTATTCAGTATCGGGCATGGCTTAAATTTCCCCTCGTTTCGCAGCGCGGCTTAATTCGCGGGCGATGATGATTTGCTGGATTTGGGTAGTGCCTTCATAGAGGCGGAAAATGCGGGCGTCACGGAAGAAGCGCTCAATGCCGTAATCATTGACATAGCCTGCGCCGCCAAACACCTGAACAGCGCGGTCAGCGACGCGGCCAACGGCCTCAGAGGCAAACATTTTGCAGCATGAGGCCAGCATAGTGACGCTTTCACCCGCATCGCGTTTCTTCGCAGCATCAAGGATCATGCAGCGCGCGGCATAAGCCTCGGCCTGACTATCCGCGATCATCGCTTGAATGAGCTGATGCTGCATGATCGGTTTGCCGAATTGCTCGCGCTCCATGGCATAGTTGACCATTTCAGAGATCAAACGCTCCATCATGCCGGTACAGACAGACGAGATATGAAGGCGGCCCTTGTCGAGAACACTCATCGCCACCTTGAAGCCTTCGCCCTCGCCCGCGACGCGCATCTGCGCCCCAACGCGAGCATTGTCGAAGTTCACGTCGCAGATTTGGGCGCCTTGTTGACCCATTTTCTTTTCGGGCTTGCTGACGCTTAGGCCCGACGTCTCGCGCGGCACGATAAAGGCCGAAACACCCTTCGCGCCGGGTTCATCAGGGTTGGTGCGGGCCATAACGGTAAAAAGGTCAGCGACATTCGCATTCGTAATGTAGCGCTTGCCGCCATTCAGAACGTAGCTGTCACCGTCTTTTGTGGCCTTGGTTTTAAGCCCGCCCGCGTCTGATCCCGCTTCAGGTTCTGTCAGCGCGAATGAGGTGATAATCTCACCGCTCGCAATGCCGGGGAGATATTTTTCTTTCTGCTCATCGGTTCCGAACAGAACGAGCGCTTGGCTACCAATGCCGATATTGGTGCCTGCCGCTGAACGAAAGGCAGGTGACGTCCAGCCAAGCTCGAAGCCGACCATGCACTCGGTTTCCATGTCGAGGCCAAGGCCGCCATACTCCTCCGGGACAGCAAGTCCGAACAGGCCAAGCTGTTTCATCTCCTCGACGATATCGCCCGGGACAGCATCCTCATCGGCGACTTTCGCCTCAGCGGGAACACACACTTCGCGCACAAATCGGCGAACCTGCTCGACCAGAGCGGAGCGAATATCGGGATCAAAAGCCATGAGCTGCCTCCATGAATATATTCTACTCGAAGCTGACGGCTTGTCGATTGTGACGTTGAGGCACTCGCCCTTATGTCGGATGACGATATTGAGATTAGCTTATTTCAAAAACGCCGGGACATCACTTCCGAAGCCGGTAACACCTTCCGGAGCAGGCTCTAGAATTGGATCATCATCGGGGCGCTTATAGTCACTTTTAGCCTTTTGGCGTTTTGGGCGCTCAGCTGATGTGTCTGGCTTTGGTGGGGTGTCAGGCCGCTCTTGGCGTGCCTGTTCTGGCTGAGTCTTGATTTCCGTTTTGTCGTCATTCGGGCGATCGCGACGGCCTCGACCGCGCCGACCTCTGCTGTCTGAGCGCTCACCGCGACTGCTGCGCCCCCTGCCCCGACCCCGTTCTGTCGGCAGGTCTTCAAGTTCCTCAATCAGGCCCTCAGGCATGAAGTCCTGAATGTCCTGCTTGATCAGCGTCAGGACGCCACGCCAGCCTTTCTCTTCATCGGGACCGACAAGTGTGAAGCTTTCCCCGCTTCGCCCGGCCCGTCCGGTCCGCCCAATGCGGTGGACATAGTCTTCATCGCGCACAGGCGGGGCATAGTTGAAGACGTGCCCCACATCCGGGACATCAAGTCCACGCGCGGCGACATCAGAGGCGATCAAAAGCTGCAAATCCCCATCGCGGAAACGATCCAGTGTTTTCGTGCGCTCTGATTGCGCCAAGTCGCCATGAATAGGCGCAGCGGAGAAGCCATGCTTGGTCAGCGACTTGGCGACAATATCGACTTCGCGTTTGCGATTGCAGAAGACGATACCATTGATCACCTCGCGGCTTTCTATCACCCGGCGCAGCGCTGTCCGTTTCGCTTTGTCATCACTGCGCGGCAGTTTGACGACGTGCTGTTCAATGGTTTCAGCGGTTTTTGACTGGCGTGCGACTTCGATCCGAACCGGGTCTTTCTGGAATGTCTTGGCGAGCTTCGCGATCGGCTTTGGCATCGTTGCTGAAAACAAAAGCGTCTGACGCTTTGGCGGCAGCAGGCCACAGATTTTCTCAATGTCAGGGATAAAGCCCATATCCATCATGCGGTCGGCTTCATCGATCGTGAAGACTTCCACGCCGGTCAGCAATATTTTTCCGCGTTCAAACTGATCGATCAGTCGTCCGGGTGTCGCGATCAGAACATCCACCCCGCGCATCAGGAGTTTTTCCTGTTCTTTAAAGCTCACACCGCCAATCAAGAGCGCCATTGTGAGTTTTAGATCGACCCCATACTGCTCAAAATTCTCTGCGACTTGCGCCGCTAATTCTCGGGTTGGGCAGAGGATCAGTGTGCGCGGCATCCGCGCTCTGGCTCGGCCTTTGGCGAGGCGATGCATCATCGGGAGTGTAAAAGCTGCGGTTTTTCCCGTACCGGTTTGAGCAATCCCTGTGACATCGCCGCCTTTCATAATCACTGGAATGGCTTTTTCCTGAATGGGCGTGGGATGCTCATAGCCGGCTGCGTCAATCGCGCTTTGAATGCGCGGATCAAGGCCAAGCTCTGCAAAACTAATTTTTGGGGTTTGGTCGTCTGTCTGTTCAGTCAAAATGGGGTCCAGCTTTGAGTTAGAGGTCGGTGTCGCCCCGGATGGGCGGATCTGCCGACGTATTCCTGACTCTGCCGGCGAACATGTTGCGATGCACGTAACCGAAATCGCGATATCAGGCTAGGGTGGCAATGTAGGCCCACTGAAAAGGTCGAATGAGCACGCGGTTCAAACCGAGTCGCACGCAAACAAAATCGCAAGTTGAAATTAGGCTTTGGCGACGCGCGCGCTTGAATAACGCTTAGAGTCTGAGGAAATTGAAGTATCCTGTTGAGAACAGGCCATTTTTCTGTTATAAGAATATTAATGTGATTAAGACGAGCCATGCGACTTGCCGAAAAACCTATTTCGGCACCATGGCTCGTTTGCGTAGAAAAGAGGTAAGCATCCATGGCAAAATCAGAAACAACCGAGCTTGATTTCGCAGCCGGTCAGAAAATTGTTTATCCTGCTCATGGTGTTGGCACCGTGACGGCGGTCGATAAGCAGCAAGTCGCTGGAATGACACTCGAAGTCTATGTTGTTTCCTTTGACCAAGACAAAATGATCCTGCGTGTACCAACAAACCGGGCGATTGCATCCGGTATGCGGGCGCTAGCAGGCGATAAGCTGGTCGAAGATGCTCTGAAAACACTCGGCGGAAAAGCCCGTATCAAGCGGACAATGTGGTCTCGCCGGGCGCAGGAATATGAAGCGAAGATCAATTCTGGTGACCTGATCTCGATTGCAGAAGTCGTTCGCGACCTTCACCGTCTTGAGGATCAGCCCGAGCAATCCTATTCTGAACGTCAGCTCTATGAAAGCGCGCTCGACCGGATGGCGCGTGAACTGGCCGCTGTAGAGAGCATTGATCATACAACAGCGATGGATCGGCTTGCAGAGTCACTCGCGAAGAAGAAAGCAGCCGCTTAGTCTGCTGTTTCACACAATCTAAAAATCCAGAAAAAGCCCTGCTCCGTGCGGGGCTTTTTGCTTTTGGGACACAAACGAAATTTTTCAAGATTTTTTCTGATCCAATATCTTCTACCACCCGTAAGAATTTATAAAGAGCAAGTTAACGGACCTTCGGAGACCCATTATGGCGACAGCCCAGCCAAGCGGACCAGAACATCGTCGCTACGTTCGCAAAGCGATGAAAGCGCCGATGCTGGAAGCCGATCATGAGCTTGATCTGGCGCGTCGCTGGCGAGAAAAAAATGATGAACGCGCCCTGCATGAGCTGACCACAGCCTACATGCGCCTCGTCATTTCGATGGCCTCTAAGTTTCGTCACTACGGTTTGCCGCTGTCTGATCTCGTCTCAGAAGGCAATGTCGGCTTGATGCAGGCTGCAGCTCGATTTGAACCGGCCCGCGAGGTTCGTTTCTCAACCTATGCGGCATGGTGGATACGCTCGTCCATTCAGGACTACGTTCTGCGGAATTGGTCGATTGTCCGCACGGGCACAACGGCCGCGCAGAAGTCCCTTTTCTTTAATCTTCGTCGTTTGCGCGCGAAGATTGATGACACTGGCGACGGCGTCATGACCGCTGAAAATAAGCAGTGGGTCTCTGAGCATCTTGGTGTTCCGATCCGCGACGTTGAGTCCATGGCCTCGCGTTTGTCGGCGTCTGATCGATCCCTGAATGCACCTTTGGCAACAGAAGGCGATGCACAGTGGCAGGACCTTCTACCGGATGAAAGCGCGACGCCAGAGGAAATGGTGCAGGAAAGCCGTGACAGTGAGCGTCGCAAAGAATGGATCGCTGAAGCGCTAAAAAGCCTGAATGAGCGCGAAACGCTCATCATCATGGAACGCCGTCTCACCGACGATACTGTGACCCTTGAGGTTCTCGGCAAAAGGCTAGGCATTTCCAAAGAGCGCGTCCGCCAGATCGAGCATCAAGCACTCGGTAAACTTCGCAAAGCGCTGACCGCCATGGTCGGTGATCCAGAAAAGGCCGGGCTTATCCCAACCGCTTAAGCTTCCAAGAAAGTCCTATCCCAAAAGCTCCGCACCCTCTTGCGGAGCTTTTTTGCTGTCCCCACATCAACTCTAGAAAAAGTCGCTGCTGAGCGGGACTTTAAAGCGAAGCTGCGCAGGGAAACCTGGCGGTCGATACGAACTGATCTGCCTTTGAAAGGGGATGGAGATGAATTTTGAAGCCTACACAGAGCGCGCGCAGGCCATCCTGCAAGCTGCGCAAACCACTGCCCTCGCCAATTCCAACCAAGTCTTTGCGCCTGAGCACATTTTGAAGGCCATGCTCGAAGACCGGGACCAGCTTGCGACAAATCTCATCCGCGCCGCTGGCGGCCAGCCCGAGCGTGTCGCGCAGTTGAATGATGAAGCGCTACGCGCGATCCCCAAGGTCTCAGGCGGGCAAAATGGCCTACGCCTTGACCAAAACAGCGCCAAACTCTTCGCCGATGCAGACACCAGTGCAAAAGCCACTGGAGACAGTTTCGTCACTGTGGAGCGCATGCTGATTGCGCTCGCAGGCCTATCAGGATCAAAGGCGGCTGACGCACTCAAACAGTCCGGTGTCACAGCCAAAGCGCTTGAAGCCGCCGTCGCAAAGCTTCGCCAAGGCCGCACCGCTGACAGCGCCAATGCCGAAGAAGGCTATGAAGCGCTCAAAAAATATACCCGCGACCTGACGGCCGATGCGCGATCCGGCAAGCTCGATCCGGTGATCGGGCGTGACGAGGAAATCCGCCGTGCCATTCAAGTTCTATCGCGCCGAACGAAGAACAATCCTGTCCTGATCGGCGAGCCGGGTGTGGGGAAAACCGCCATCGCCGAAGGGCTTGCACTGCGCATCGTCAATGGAGACGTGCCCGAGAGCCTCAAGGACAAACGCCTGCTCGCCCTCGACATGGGCGCGCTGATCGCCGGCGCGAAATTCCGCGGTGAGTTCGAAGAGCGTTTGAAATCCGTCCTGAAAGAGGTCGAACAGGCCGAGGGCGGCGTCGTTCTTTTCATTGACGAGATGCACACCCTCGTCGGTGCCGGAAAGACCGATGGCGCGATGGATGCCTCAAATTTGATCAAGCCCGCATTGGCGCGTGGCGAACTGCACTGTCTTGGCGCGACGACGCTTGATGAGTACCGTAAATATGTCGAAGGTGATGCTGCACTGGCACGGCGTTTCATGGCCGTTTATATCAATGAGCCGACGGTTGAAGATACAATCTCGATCCTGCGCGGCCTAAAAGGACGCTATGAGGCCCATCACGGGGTCCGTGTCAGTGACGCGGCGATTGTGTCAGCTGCGACCCTGTCCAACCGCTATATCACAGACCGTTTCCTGCCCGATAAAGCCATCGACTTGATGGATGAATCCGCCTCACGCCTGCGGATGCAGGTGGACTCCAAACCTGAAGAACTCGACGAAATCGACCGTCGTCTGATGCAGCTCCGCATTGAGGCCGAAGCCCTCAAAAAAGAGAGCGATGAGGCCTCAAAGGATCGCTTGAAAACAATTGAAGGCGAGATTTCAGAGCTTCAGACCCAATCCGATGAGCTGACCACGGCTTGGGCAGCTGAGAAAGACAAACTCAAAGGGGCCGCCAGCGCGAAAGAGGAACTTGACCGCGCCTATGCGGATATGGCCGAGGCACAGCGTGTCGGTGATCTGGCAAAAGCCTCAGAAATCAAGTTTGCGACGATCCCCGTCTTGGAAAAACGGATCGCGGAGGCTGAAGGCCGCGACGAAAACGATTTGAGTGAAGGTCTGGTCTCAGAAGTCGTACGACCGGATCATATTGCCGCCGTCGTTAGCAAATGGACGGGCATTCCGGTCGATAAAATGCTCGAAGGCGAGCGCGAAAAGCTTCTTCGCATGGAAGACGCCCTCCGCGGTCGCGTGGTCGGACAGGAAGAGGCGCTGCAAGCGGTTTCCAATGCGGTTCGCCGTGCGCGTGCGGGCCTACAAGATCCTAACCGTCCCATCGGCAGTTTCCTCTTCGTTGGTCCAACCGGCGTCGGCAAAACAGAGCTGACCAAAGCACTCGCTGAATTCCTGTTCGATGATGACAGCGCCGTATTGCGCCTCGACATGTCAGAGTTTCAGGAAAAGCACTCCGTTGCACGCTTGATCGGGGCGCCTCCGGGCTATGTCGGCTATGATGAGGGGGGTGTCCTGACAGAAGCAGTCCGCCGCCGCCCCTATCAAGTCGTCCTATTCGATGAGGTTGAGAAAGCTCATCCGGACCTGTTCAACGCGCTGTTGCAAGTCCTTGATGATGGTCGCCTGACAGATGGGCAGGGCCGCACCGTCGATTTCAAAAATACCGTGATCATCATGACGTCTAACCTTGGCGCAGAAGCGATTGCCAGCGGCGAAGAAGGCGAGATGCGTGGTGCAGTCAAAGAGCATGTCATGGCCGCGATCCGTACCCATTTCCGTCCTGAATTCATCAACCGGATCGACGAAACCGTCTTCTTCAACCGGCTTGGTCGCGGCGAGATTGATCATATTGTGGACATTCAGATCGGTCGTCTTGGGGGACTTTTGCAGGACCGCAAAATGAGCATCAGCTTGTCAGACACCGCTCGGCTTTGGCTCGCCGAAAAAGGCTATGATCCAGTCTACGGCGCACGCCCGCTCAAACGCGTCATCCAGAAAGAGCTGCAAGACCCGCTTGCGCGTCTTTTGCTGGAGGGCCGCATTCATGATGGTGCAGAGATCAGCGTCGACGTCGACTCCGAAACACTGACGATCAACGGCGTCCCAAACGATTTCGCGAAAGGCGTCTCTGCGCTCAATTAGGGACTTGAAAGTCTTATCACGCTGGGACGGCTTTCGAGCCGCCCACCACCCAGCGCGTTAGTTTTCCAGTGCCGCTGAGGCTTTGGCGAGGATCGCAGTGTTTTCCTCAACGCCGTTGATCGCGTCGATCCGATCTCGCTCAGTCTCGAAGACCGCCATGATGTCAGGGGTCTCAGCCAGTTTACGCCCTGTTGGCAGCTTCAGGCGCATCGCGTTAACGGGCTTGCCATTGATATGGACCTCATAGTGCAGGTGTGGCCCTGTAGAGGCGCCAGTTGAGCCGACATAACCGATCACTTGGCCTTGGCGGACGCGTACGCCGCTCTTGATCCCGCTGCCATAGCGGGACAGATGCGCATAGGCCGTCTTATAGCCATTGGCGTGGCGGATGCGAACATATTTCCCATAGCCACCAAAGCGGCTGGCGCGCTCGACTGTGCCGTTTCCGGCCGCAAACACAGGCGTTCCCGTTGGAGCGGCAAAATCAGTTCCTTTGTGCAGTCGAGAGAAGCCGCTGATCGGGTGGCGTCGCATGCCAAATGAGCTCGAAAGGCGCGCCCCATTGATAGGGGTTTTCATCAGAAACCGGGTCGCACTTTCGCCATTGGCCTGAAAATAATCAGCGTCACCTGTGTCTGTCGGCGTGAAGCGGTAAAAGCCCTTATCGATGACTTTACCATTTAGGGCGGCATAGATCAGATCACCCGCGCCCAAGCGATTTCCGCGCTCATCAGTGATGATCTCATAGACAAATTCAAAAGCGTCGCCGGGGTGAATTTCCCTCTGGAAATCAACATCATAGGCAAAGACGGATGCAAAATCGACGACTTGCTGGTCGCCTGCACCAAGCGCTCTTGCATCGACATAGAGGCTGGTCGCAACCGTGCCAGCAACGCGCACAGGTGTTTTCATTTGCTTGGCCGACAATGTGAAAGCGCGCCAGCGACCTGTATGATCGCGTTTCGCCATAATCTGCTCGCCAGTCTCTTCGACGACTTTAACCGCTTTTATTGTGTCACCTTCACGCCAGGCGGCGACCTCAAGCCCGGGACGCACGCGGCGTGGGTCAAGTAGATCGGCTTCATTCAGCGTGTTCCAAACTTGTGTGGCCTGACCCCGGTCGAGATCCAGTCGATCCGTCAGTTCGGATAGGGTCTCGCGGCGCTGAAGAGATGTCGACGCCTTTGTGAGCTCTGCGGTTATAAGCATCTCAGTCGGAAACTCGGCTGCAAGAGGCTCTGCAACGGGGGGCATCACAGTCGCGACTTGCTCTACAGTTTCCGTCGGTCGAAAGGCGACAGACAGACAGGCAAATAGAGCCGCAGCAGCGACCAAGACTGAAAGGCTACGCATACCGCGTGAGCGTGGCCAAGGAAAAAATCGCGACAGTTTCATCACAGCGCTCATAAAAATGGTTCAAAGCAATCCGTATTCAATCGCAAAGCTCTTTAGAAGTGGCTAAGTCGATTATGAGGGGTTTGTCATCTGACTTTCACAGCCCTCCTAAGAGGTGGTTAATGCGCAGAGCGCTCATCATCGTTGGCATCTTGATTATCCTCGTCTCCGGCGCGGGGCTGATCGGGTGGCTAATGCGGGGTGCGATTGTCAGTCACTTTTTGGTCGAGGCCTGCAAAGAGCGTGGCTTTGTTTGTAACGTAGAGGGCATCCAAGTCTCCTTAGACAATCTCACACTTGAAAAACTCGCGGTTACTGACCTACCGGGAGCCAAGGTTGCGACAGCCCGGTTGAGCGCAGATTTAGACTGGCCCACCCTATTCCAACCGCAGCTCGTCACAATCACAATCGACAACGACCCCAAGCTCGCGCTCAGTTATGATGGGGCAGCTTTCAGCTTGGGAAATGTCCCTTTTTCAACCTTGCTTTCCGGCGGCAGCAGCAGCGCCCCTCTACCATCGATCAATATCGAAGACACTGAGCTGACGCTCAACACGCCTGCCGGCGCCCTGAGCGGTCTTCTCTCGGCAAACGGTCGCTTACCCGAAACAGGTTCTGTCACAGCGGCCTTAACGCCTGCAGATCTTGCCCAGAATGGATATAGCCTCGCACTCAACAAAGGTAATCTTGATCTCAGCCTTTCTGGAGACGATATCGCTGGCGTCGTCATTTTAGACATTGCTCAGGCGAGATTGCCTGGACAACGCATTGAGAATGCAACGGTCACGATAGATCTCGACACCATCTCCAGCCCCATCACAAATTGGACGCTGCTCGCCGATCTCGTCGAAGATGAACGTATTGGCCGGGCAAGCGCCGTCGAGGTCGAGGGCCAAGCGATCTTATCCAGCCAACCTGATCGCTTTGACCAATCAGCGCTCGATTTGCTAAGCAGCATATCCATCGACGCAAAAGCGGGACTGTCTGAGGTCACGGAGCGACGTGCCGAAGGTTTAAGCGCTAGCATTCTGCTAAGACGCGATCCATCACGCAATGTTTTCCAACTCGAAGCAGAGGCGGCTTTCAGCGAAGGCAGTGGCCCGATTGGCGAAATTGAACGCGGAACCCTCACAGTGTCTGGATCCGTCGACACCCAGTTCGAAGCCCTTGATCTAGACGGCCGAATTGTCACCACAGGAGTTGCTTTTAAAACGCGTGAAAAACAGGTCTTTCTGCAAAGATTTCCTGTCTCAGATCCGTTTAAAGCGCACCGTGAACAGTTTAGAAACGCGCTTGATAAAGGGTTGGATCGCTTCTCAGCATCGTCGGATTTCACGCTCATCCGAAGCCCAGACCAAACTCTGACATCAAGCCTCAATGGGCCCATCGCAATCAAAGCGGCCTCAGGAGCAAATCTCTTGGTCACACCGAATGAGGCGAAGCCGGCCGTTCTCATTGCCAATGACCGCGTGTCCGTTTCGGGCGTCGTCTCGATTGAAGGTGGCGGGTTTCCAAAGGCAACGCTCTTCTTACGCCAAGCCGAAATTGTTGAAGACGACATCATTGTTCAAGCGGGTGGGATTGATGTTGACGCATGGGAGGCTAGCGGGGTCACGCTGGATGCGGATTTGACTGATTTCTATTTCGAAAACCGAGGTCAGCGGCCTCTTCGCGCCAACGGGAATGGCCGTTTGCTGGTCGATGGACCTGTCATGGGCCTTGAGATCACAGGCGGTGAACTGTTTGGCAGTTTTAACGCGGTTCGCTCAGGGCAAAATTGGAGAGTTGAGACGCAAAACCAGTCTTGCATTGGTTTCGATTATCAACGCTTGGGTTTGGCCGCCGATATTACGCTCGGCGCGGCTGCGCTTCGACTTTGCCCCCCAAAGGGACGGCTCCTTTCAACATCCTCCGACGGCGTTTCGGGCACACTTGATCTTGGAGGCATGAATATACCGATCACCGGGAATCGTTTTGTCGGCGACTTTGGGTTATCCGAGGCGCGTTTTGACTGGCGTGTTGAGGACACCATCTCAATGGATATCACCGCTGAGCGACTGAACTTTCCAGCAGAAATCGATGCGCGCTCAGTGCGCGTTGACGCGCGTCGCCCAAATCTACGTCTTGCCTTTGAGCCAGACCTCGCCATCAGAGCCAGCTTTGGAGAAACAAAGCTCTCAGGCGAACTGGTTCCCGCCAATATTGAAATACGAACATCAGAACTCGACGGCCTTGTGTCTCTAGAGGGGTTTCAGGGCAGCGCGACCAGTCTTGATGTCCGCATTAGTGATTTCCGCGATGATCCGCTCTATCAACCGTTTTTGGGAGATCTCAGTGCCCAATTTGACGGATCTGATATGGCCGTATCCGGCCCGTTTCGTCTGGCCTCAACTGGAGATCTGATTGGCATGTCCACAGCCAACATAAATCTGTTCTCGTTGAGCGGATCAGCCGGGTTTGACATTTCTGAGCTAATATTTGCGCGCCGCGGATTGAAACCAAGACAGATCTCAGAACGACTGCGTGGTCTTTTCACTGACGCTGTCGGGCGTCTAGAAGGAGAAGCCGACTTTATTCTAGATCGCGGGCAGTTGAGTGGGACAGGCCAGTTTACGATCTCTGATTTTGGCTTCTCAACCAGTCGTTTGGGGCCTGTCGCCGGGATTGATGGCACCATCACATTCGATGACTTGATTGAGATTAGTACGCCGCCGGGTCAGATAATCTCCATCGCGGCGATGAACCCCGGCCTTCCTTTGTCAAATGGCGAGATAAAGTTCCAAATCCTGCAAGGACGTGAGGCGCGACTTGAAAGTGCAAGTTGGCCTTTCGCTGGGGGAGAGCTCAGCGTCGCGCCAAGTCGCTGGACGATTGCAGGGACGCAAGACACGGTGAACGTCATCGCCGACCGTATCCAACTTAAAAACTTGGTAGATACGCTCCAAATCCCCGACCTGGAAGCCGAAGGCACCGCGTCTGGGACCTTCCCAATTGAGCTGAGGGCAGGGTCTGCCTTCGTCAATAACGCCCAGTTTAAAGTCGATGGTGAGGGTGGGCGCTTAGCTTATGGCGGGACCGCGCTTGAGACTGCTGGTGGGTCTAATCAGGTCGTCAATGATGCTTTCCGCGCGCTACAGAACCTACAATATACGGTGCTTGAAATCAGCCTGAATGGGAACCTGCTCGGTGACGTGACCCTTGGCGCGCTTTTGATCGGACAGAACCCTGATGTCTTAGCTGGGTCGCAATTCGAGTTTGATATTTCAATCGACTCGAAACTTGCTCAACTTCTGCAAACTGGGCGCGAGGTCACAAATCAAGGCTGGCTGACCGAGGCGGTCGCCAAGCAGATTGAAGAGAATGCCTCCAATAATTCTGTGCCACAAGACTGACACAAAGCGATCATTTGACGTTCAGAATGAGCCTGTCACTATATGCCTAATTACAGGAGACCGAAATCTTGAAGTCTGCACTCCCCGCCTTTCTCGTGCTCGGCTTTGCCGTTGCTTGCACGCCGACGGTTAAGATTGAAGCGCCTGATAAGCCCATTCGAATTGATCTGAACGTCAAAATCGATCAGGAAGTTCGCGTCCGCCTCGATGAGGATGTTGAAGACCTCATCGCCGACAATCCTGATCTGTTTTAAACCCAGCGGAGCACTAACATGACAAACTTCATCCGCATTCTCTTCTCCGCCTTGGCGGTCACTGCGCTCAGCATAACGGCTTTTCCCGTCGCCAATGCCAGTGGGCCCGTGATAGATCAGGCCCAAAAAGACGGCCTCGTCGGGGAGCGCATTGACGGCTATCTCGGCGTTGTTGACCAAAGTGCCGACAGTGACATCAAGCGCCGCGTAAACGAAATCAATGCTCAACGCCGGACAGTCTATGGTCAACTCGCAAGCCGTGAGGGCGTGCCGGTTGAGACCATTGCTCGACTGACCGGAGAAAAGCAGATCGCGCGCGCGCCTACTGGCAGTTTTGTAATGCGAGAAAATGGCGGCTGGACTCGCAAATAAAAACCTATAGTTCAGCGTATATGAAACCAAATACGCTCCTCATTATTGCTTCTATCATTGGTATTGGACTGATGCTTTGGGGCGTTACGCAATGGTGGGCGATGCTGGGCATCAACATGACCATGCATGGCTGGATCGCCTACGCGCTCGGCGTCTTGGGCAGTTTCTTCGTCGCCGGAGGCCTGTTTTATCTCGTCTTTAAAAGCGCTCGCGAAGGCTATGATGATATCGATCGCCCCGAACACTATGACGATCCCGACAATTAGGCACGCCAGCGCCATCCGAATCTGTTAGCCTCCGAATCAGAAGTTTTTTCTGCTTTGGAAAGTCCTGTTATGATTGAACCCTCCCGTCTGGCCGCGCTGATCGCTTCGCGCATTTGCCATGATCTGATCTCTCCAGTTGCGACTGTGAACTCGGCACTTGAGATGATGAATGATACGGGCGATCCAGATCTGAAGGTGCAGGCCGAGCAATTGCTACACAACAGCGCTTCTCATGCGACAGCGCGTTTGCAATTCCTGCGCTATGCCTTTGGCTCAGCGGGCCTCTCAAACAGCTCTGCTGATCGGCATGAGATGCGCAAAGTCATTGAGCAATACATGCAGAGCCAGAAACCCGAGCTTGAATGGGATATTGATACACCGCATTTCAGCTACAGCCATGCGCGCGTACTCATGAACATCGTCCTGCTTGCGATTAAGTCGATCCCGCGCGGCGGGACGGTCTCTCTGAAAAGTTTCAATGACGGGAATGCCCTGACCATTGTTGCAAATGCGACGGGCAGAAAAGTCATGCTGCATGAGGAAGTCGGCATCGCTATCGCCGGTGAGGCTCCGGAGGGCGGCTGGAAAGCCGATACAATACAGCCCTACTTTGCCAATCTTGTCATTTCAGACCTAGACGGAACCCTGTCGGCGAATCTGAAAGATGACACTGCAACCTTCATGGCGCGCCATTTACGCTCTACCGGGTAAGGCGCTGTTAAGCCTTTCTGGGCATTTTTAGTATGGAGAAAACGGCGGAGTCACACATGAAAACCTGCTTGATCGTTGATGATTCCCGTGTCGTGCGCACCGTTGCCGGGCGGATCGTTCAGGATTTGAATTTCTCTGTCAGCGAGGCTGGCGATGGCGCTGAAGCGCTGCAAGCCTGCCGCGAAATGATGCCCGATGCGATCCTGCTCGATTGGAATATGCCCGTCATGAATGGGATCGACTTCCTGCGTGCTTTGCGCCGCGAAGAGGATGGCAGCAAACCAATTGTCGTCTTCTGCACCAATGAAAATGATGCTGAGCATATCACCGAGGCCATGCGATCAGGGGCCAATGAGTACATCATGAAGCCGTTCGATGCCGACATTGTGCGCAGTAAATTCGTTGAAACGGGACTTGTTTGAAGCACTTCCTTAACGAAATCCCGCTCTTTAGTAACGTTCAGCACGGGAGTGGGCGGTAGCGCTATGCAAGACAATACGTTTGACGAACTCGCTGATCTTGCACTGCGCCAGACAGGACAAGTCTTCCAACGATCTAAATTCTATCTGATGGAAGCGCGTCTCGCCACGATTTGTCGTCGAGAAAGTTTCGCTGGCATCGATGATCTTGTTCACTGCTTAAGTGAACGCCCAAACCAACGCTTCGAGGCAGAGATTGCCGCCGCTCTCACTGGAAAAGCAACCCATTTCTTCAAGCAGCGCGAAACCATTGAACAGGTCGTCAATCACGCTCTGCCCAATCGCCTAAAACACTCAACGACGGGACGCTTGCGGGTCTGGTGCGCCGGTGTGGCCACCGGGCAAGAAGCTTGGTCGCTTGCGATAAGACTGTCTGAACTGAGCGATCAGCCGCTTGGCAAAGCCGAGATCGAAATCGTCGCGACCGACATTTCAGAACCGGCTCTGCAAACTGCGAAATCCGGCACCTATGGCCACTATGCTGTCCAAACAGGCTTGTCGATTGACCGCCTCATCACTCATTTTGACCGCCATGACACGGGCGATTGGACGATCAAATCCGACCTGATGGATCGGGTCAGCTTCAAGCGCCACAATCTTCTAGAGAGCGGCGAGAAACTTGGTCACTTTGATGTCATTTTGTGTCGCAATGTTCTCTCGAAAATGGCCCCGGTTATGGCGCGCCAGGCCGTCGGTAAATTCGCCAAACAACTTCTGCCCGGTGGCTTCGTGTTCCTTGGCAAAGACGAAGACATTCACGCGCAACAACCCACCCTCAAACCCTCACGTGACATGCGCGGTGCTTGGGTCCCGGTCGAGCGCGATGAAAGCGCCGAAGAAGCCGCCTGACCCTTTTTGCAGTTTTCTCCCGCTTATAATCCTGTAAGCTCGTTTTTTTTAAGGGAGACGCAAATGGGGTTTGGTGAAGCTGTAAGGCTATTTTTTAATCGTTACACGGATTTTCAGGGGCGCTCGCGGCGCGCCGAATATTGGTGGGTCGTTTTGGCGCAAACCATTTTCTATATGATTGCAGTCGCCATCTACATGTTTGCAGGCGGCAGCTTCGACCCGAACACAGGTCTTCCAACCTTTGGCGGGTCCAGCTTAATGGTCAGCATCCCCTTTATTCTTATCTGGCTTGGTCTGCTCATTCCAAATATTGCGCTTAACGTTCGCCGCTTTCACGATCTTGGCCAGACAGGCTGGTTGGTTCTCGTTTTTGCGATCCTCGGGCGGATTCCAATCGTCACCTTTGTAGCAGGGATCGTGCAATTGATCTGGTTTATATTTCCGGGCACGTCCGGCCCTAATAAATACGGACCTGACCCCAAAACGGGCATTGATGTCGACGCATTCAGTTAGGCGTTTTTCGAACGAACTAACCTGCACTCGCTCTCCTGAAACGCAGTAGGTGTTTTTTCATCTCACCCCTGCTATAGAGCGCGGATGTCAAAGCAGTCCCTCGATCTGACGCGGCGTCCCGAAAGTGGACCGGATAGACCCAATCTATCCGGCCTTTCTCTGCCGAAATTGCGTGAGGCGATGGACAGGCTTGGTGTCGAGCCAAAGAAAGCAAAGATGCGCGCGAAACAGCTTCGTCGCTGGATTCATTATTTTGGCGAGACCGACTTTGCAGCGATGACCGATATCGCGAAAACTCTGCGCGCAACTCTTTCTGAAACCTGCTCATTAGAGCGCCCCGAGATCACGGAGCATAAAGTCTCCATTGACGGCACTCAAAAATGGCTGACGCGGTTCGGACCGGGCATTGAGGCGGAGAGCGTGTTTATCCCAGCGGTCGCGAGATCCGGCGCGCTGTGTGTATCGAGCCAGGTCGGATGCACTTTGAATTGCACCTTTTGCCATACTGGAACGCAGAAATTGGTGCGCAATTTAACAGCGCAGGAAATTGTGCAGCAAGTTCTGGTGGCTCGCGACGGCATTGGCGAATGGCCAAGCAGTGTTGAGGCACGCAAACTCACCAACATCGTCTTTATGGGCATGGGCGAGCCGCTCTATAATCTCGACAATGTGGTTGAGGCGATCGACACGATCACCGACGGGGACGGTATCGCCATAGGGCGCAGGCGGATCACAGTCTCAACCTCGGGCATTGTCCCAAAGATCGTTGAACTCGGAGAGCGCACAGGCGCCATGCTGGCGATTTCACTGCACGCGGTGAATGATGATTTGCGTACCGAGCTCGTCCCAATCAATAAGAAATACGACATCCAGTCACTGTTTGAGGCGATCCGCGCCTATCCAAACCTGTCAAACGCGAACCGTGTGACCTTCGAATACGTCATGCTGAAAGGCGTGAATGACAGCCCGGCAGAGGCCCGCGATCTCGTTCGCCTGCTCAAGGGTGTTCCCGCCAAGATCAACCTGATCCCGTTCAATCCATGGCCGAACAGCACTTATGAATGCTCTGATTGGGAGACGATTGAAGCCTTCGCTGACATCGTAAATCGCGCTGGCTATGCCAGCCCAATCCGAACCCCCCGTGGTCGGGACATCTTTGCGGCTTGCGGGCAGTTGCGCAGTGAAAGCGTTCGTAAATCAGCCGCCGAAAAGCGACGCGAAACGCTCGCTGCGAACGCGGCCTGATCGATGGCGACGCGTCCGAAGCTCTTCATTCATGGCGTCCCCGATACCCCCGCCCTTTGGGGACCGGTCCTATCTCATCTCGCCCTTCCCGAAGGTGTCGCGCACGCGCCTGCCATGCCGGGTTTTGGTATTCCCGTCCCATACGGCTTTGACTGCACCAAAGAAGCTTATCTCGACTGGCTTTTGAGGCATGCAATCCAGCTCTACAATACATCGGGTCCGATCGACATTATCGGACATGATTGGGGCGCGCTTCTAACCTCGCGTGCGATCAGCGTCCGACCGGACTTGTTTGCAACATGGACCATTTCAAACGCTGCCCCGCACCCGGATTATAAATGGCATAGAATGGCGCGGATGTGGCAGACACCCATCATCGGTGAACTGATCCAAATGCTGACGCGACCTGATGCCCTTGCGAAAGCCCTTGAGGAACAGGGGCTTCCCATAGATCTCGCTCAACATGAAGCTGCCGCTTTCGACCCGGTCATGAAGAAGGCCATCTTAAAACTTTACCGATCTGCTAAAAAGGCAGGGACTGAGTGGAGCACGGGGTTCGACAGTCTGGACACCCCGGGCCTCGTCTTCTGGGGTCAACAGGACCCTTACGTTCCGCTCTGGGTCGGTGAAGCGTTCGCCAAGCAGACCGGCGCGACCCTTAAAGTCTTCGAGGATGCTGCACATTGGTCCGTCGTCCAGAAAAGCGAAGAGCTTGCGGAAGACCTTCAACGCCTTTGGCGCTAGAGCGTTATTGTAACGGCTTTCGCATGAGGGATTTCTCTGAAAAGATGCGGGCGATTGAGCCAGTGACAGAGCGCAAAAAAGACCCCGGAATGCGCTATAATTGCAGGAATGCCATCTGATTGCTCAACGGCGTCCAGGATCGCAGCTTTCACCCGCTCTCTGACGTCGGCAAAACTCTCAACGTTGTAAGGCAGACGTCCTTCGACCCACAGCTTGGAAAAATCCAGTTCAGGTTCACTTCGCCCCTGCAAATCTCCCAAATCCACTTCGCTCAATCTCTTGTCTGTAGCGAGTGTGCAACCGCAAGTATCAGAAATAGACTCGGCAGTCTGCCATGCGCGCTTGAGTGGGCTCGTGA
>JBCCDF010000023.1:0-19089 GCA_039030935.1 Pseudomonadota bacterium
GGATTGAAGCTGATCTGCGTCATGAGCCGTAGTATACGACAGCTTCAGGTGGGGGCGGATAGATTTTTGGAATTGCCAATGCTGACGGAGGTCTGGGTGTTGGATAGATAGACTGTGCGACCTCTCTTTCACGCTCCCCACGGCTCGACCGTGGGGTCCATCACCCGGTCTCTCGGCGGAGCTAACAGGAAATCTTATCCCCTTTTTCTAGAGACACGAGTGGGAGATGGGCTCCACGGTCAGCGCAAGCGCTGCCGTGGAGAGCGTGATGGGGGGAGCTGGGCTTTTGAGGAGGGAGGGTGAAGGTTGCAGAGATGGGTCCCTGCTTTCGCAGGGACTAGCGGAGCTTGGGGTGTGGGGCAGATTAGGGGGATAGAGGGCGTCGAGCGCCCCCTGCCCTAATCGACGCCGGGTCTGGGGCTGCCGGAGTTGCCTGTGCCTTCACCTTCCAGGCGTTCGGGCGTTACGCCTTGATTCTTGATCAGGATTTCGAGGTCGCCCGCGACGCTTTCCAAACGGCCTTCATCTGTCCCGCGCGCCACGAGCGCGACACCGTGATCAGAGATACTGCGAAACCACGGATAGGAGCCAAGGTTGATGTCGTCATATTTTTCAACGAGTGCGCCGAGATCGGCGGCCAGGCTGCCTTCGCGCAATCCATGTCCACGCACCGTCACGCTTTTCACAACCGCCCCGGTTTCAAGCCGGTGGCCAATATCACCAAGCATGCTCTCAACGATTTTCGGAACCCCTGCGAGTGTGAAGACATTGCCGGTCTGGAAGCCCGGCGCACCACTGACGCCGTTGTCGATCAAGCTCGCACCCTTCGGTGTGCGCGACATACGCCGTCTGGCGCCTGTGAATTCGGTATTCATCAGAGCATAGCGCTCTTCGAGGAGTTTAACCGCGTCAGGATGCTCACCAATCGGGACATTGAAAGCGGCCGCAATGGCATCGGCAGTAATGTCATCATGGGTCGGGCCAATGCCGCCGGTTGTAAAGACGTAAGTGTAGGCGGCACGAAGCTCATTGACCGCTTTAACAATGTCGGCTTGCTCATCGCTGACAATGCGAACCTCTTTGACCGGAATACCGTAGGGCGCAAGAAACTTTGCGATGGTCTGAAGATTTACATCGCGCGTGCGGCCGGACAAAAGCTCGTCGCCAATCAGGCAGATTGCGGCTGTGGGTTGGTTGCTCATGCTTCCCAATACGCCTGATGCGTCTTGATTTCAATTAGGCGGAGCGCCGGATCAACACTTAGAGCACCCGCCCTGCAACGGCGTCGAGTTTTGCCAAGAGCGCAGGATCGCGAACCTCTGGCGCCGTGATGAGCGCGTGATCAAGGCAGGTTTCGATACCAAGCGGAGAGAGCGTACGCGGAGTGTCTTGCAGGCTGGAGGCAAGGCATCGCAGCGTTTGTTTGGCTTTGGCGGTATTCGATGCCATGACCTCCAGCACATTCGTGACGGTGACGCCTTCTTCATCTTCGCGCCAGCAATCATAGTCGGTGACCATCGCGATCGTCGCGTAGGGCAGCTCTGCCTCGCGAGCGAGCTTGGCTTCTGGAGCATTGGTCATGCCGATGACGTCGCAGCCCCATTGGCGATAGAGGTGACTTTCTGCACGCGATGAGAATTGTGGTCCTTCCATCGTCAAATACGTCCCGCCACGATGGACCTTCGCTCCGGCAGCCTCAGCCGCATCCCCCGCGAGCGCAGACATGCGCGGACAGATCGGGTCAGCCATAGAGACATGAGCGACCATACCAGGACCGAAGAAGGATTTCTCACGCGCAAATGTGCGATCAATGAACTGATCCACCATAACGAAGTCACCCGGTGCGTAGGCATCTTTCAGCGACCCACAGGCCGAGATCGACAGGATGTCGGTGCAGCCCAAGCGCTTCAGGGCATCAATATTGGCGCGGTAAGGCACAGTGCTTGGTGTCAGGCGGTGACCTTTGCCATGGCGAGGCAGGAAGATAAACGTCACGTCGCCGATTTGACCTTTAATCAGCGTGTCTGATGGAGGGCCCCAAGGCGTGTCGACAGTCAGTGTTTGTGGGGTATCGAGGCCATCGATTTCATACAGGCCAGAGCCGCCAATCACACCGATGGTCCACTGGGTCATGTCACGCTCCTAAATCTGAAAACCCCGCCCTTGAAGCGCTCAAGAACGAGGTCGTCAATCAGAGGTGTGTAAGAGCGCCTAGTGGTCGACTTTGCGCCAGATGCGCTGGTATGAGAACCACAGCAAGATCGTCAGCAGGAGCAGGTAGATCATGGTTGGTAGGCCGAGGGAGCGACGCTGCTCTTGTTTCGGATCACCGGCCCAGTGCAGGAATTGAGCGACGTCATACGCCATTTGATCGACAGAGGGGTATGTCCCGTCCTGATAGATGACTTTTGTCGTGCACGCATTGTAGAAATCCTCTTCGAGGATCGCCATTTTCGCGCCGCCGCTCAGAGCACTGCCTTCAGCTTCTAAACGTGTTTGTTCCTCTTTGGCGCGCTTCATCGCGCCCTCGTGGAGGGCTTTACAGTCAACGTCGTCATCGCCCACCGGGTTGGTTAGCTGAGGCGCCATGGCGAGAAAGCCGCCATAGGGCACGTGACGTGGATCACCGTCCCATTGGGCTGAGGAGTCCCCCGGCATATATTGGTTGTAATATTGACCCGCAGGCTGGGTCAGTTCCCCGACTGTGTCGTCTTTGTCGAACACGATGTAAGTCTCGGGAATGCCTTCAGCATTCGTGCGACGCTTAATCTTGGCCGGGTCTGGATAGCCTTTGATCAGACGGTAGACATACGTCGCGCCGTCACCTTCATTTCCTTTACCGCGGGCTTTGGTAATAACGGAAAAGTCTGGTGGGTAAGCCCCACCATTCGCGGCGCGAGCGGTTTCTTCATCCGGATAGGGTGAGACAAAACGATCAGACGGACGTGCGGGTCTGAAGCCGTCATCATCAGCATCGCTGGCATATTGGTCAAATATACGCGATTCTGCTGCAATCGCCTTAATCAAGGGATTGTCATTCGGGTTTGAATAAGCCGGATCGTAGAAAGGGGCACCCGGTTCTGCGAGGTTCCGGTAGGATAGAAGCTCCATACCGTGACAGGAGGCGCAGACCTCTTTGTAGACTTGGTAGCCCCGCTGGGCGCTGTCCATGTCCAGTTCACCAAGCGGACCTTGGAAAGGCCAGCCCTGCTCCGGCTCTTTTGGCTTTTTTGCTCCACCAGCCGCAGCGGCTGTCAGAGCGAGAGAGGCCGCACCGAGCCCTAAAATGAATGTACGCAACAAGGTCATCGCTTGCGAAATCCTCTATTCGGCTGGCACAGCAGCGGGCTCTACCACAGGGGCAGGCTCTGCTTTTGGCTTTTTATGCGAGCTATCCAGAACTGATTTGTGGATCGACTCTGGCTCACCCTTCGGCGACTCGCGTAGTCCCAGGACCGGGAGAATGATCAGGAAATAGGCGAAATAGTAGGCCGTCAGCAACTGACCCAAGTGAAGGAAGGTAATCGCACTGGCTTTCTGGATACTCATGGATGCCGTACCGCCAGCGGCGACTTGCTCGCCCCGGAAAGCGGCTGCCTCGGTGTATTCTTCAAACGTCGCTGTGCCTTCCACGCCAGCCGCATCAGTGTAAGCAACAACCAATTTATCAGATCCGAATGGAATGATCGGATTGTCTGGATTGGTCGCGCCGCACCAGCCGAGCAAGAGGCAAGCGACGACGAAGCCGAAGAAGAAGTTCTTCGCGACCGGGCGATAGCGCATGGACTTCACTTTAGACGTGTCGAGCCATGGCAAAACAAACAAGACAGCGATCGCCCCGAACATGGCAATGACACCGAGGAGTTTCGCGTCAAGCGGGCCAATATCAAAGGTGATCGCGCGCAAGATGGCGTAGAATGGCAAGAGATACCACTCCGGAACAATATGCGCCGGTGTGACCAGCGGGTTGGCTTTGATGTAGTTATCCGCGTGCCCCAAAACGTTCGGGAAGTAGAAGACAAACATCGCGAAGATCAGCAAGAAGACCAAAATCGCAAAGGCGTCTTTCACCGTGTAATACGGGTGGAATGGGACTGTATCCTTCTTGACGTCCTGAACCTCAACGCCCGTCGGATTGTTATTTCCCGGAACGTGCAGCGCCCAAATGTGCAGGATAACGACACCGGCAATCATGAAGGGCAATAGGTAGTGCAATGAGAAGAAGCGCTGCAGCGTTTGATTGCCGACAGATGGCCCACCCATCAACCAAGACTGGATGCCCTCACCAACAAGCGGGATCGCACCAAACAGGCCAATGATCACGTTTGCACCGTGCAGGGACATCTGGCCCCATGGCAGCATGTAGCCGAGGAATGCCGTCGCCATCATCAGAAGGAAGATGATACAGCCCAAAATCCACAAGACTTCACGCGGAGCTTTGTACGAGCCGTAATAAAGCCCACGGAAAATGTGGACGTAGACGGCAAGGAAGAACATCGATGCGCCGACCATGTGGATGTTTCGAATCAGCCAACCATAAGGAACGTCGCGCATAATCCGCTCAACCGATGCAAAGGCATCATCGACGGTGGCGGTGTAGTGCATGGCCAGAACGACACCCGTGATGATCTGGATCACCAAACAAACGGCGAGAATTCCGCCGAATGTGTACCAGTAGTTTAGATTCTTTGGCGTTGGAAAATCGACGAAACTGTCATGCGCCAGTCGAATGATTGGCAGACGGGAATCCATCCACTTCTCAAAGCCAGTTTGCGGGTTGTAGGTGGACTTGTGTCCGCTCATGGGTCTCTCGTCCTTCCTTTAGAGTGAGATTTTTACGACTGTGTCGGTTACGTATTCGTAATCGGGTACAGTCAGGTTTGTTGGGGCTGGGCCTTTGCGAATCCGCCCAGACGTATCGTAGTGGGAGCCATGGCATGGGCAGTACCAGCCGCCATAGTCGCCAAGATTTCCGCCCCCTGGCCCAACGGGAACGCAGCCGAGATGGGTGCAGCTTCCAGATGTCACGATAATAGCAGGGTTCAGCTCGCCGCTGGGAAGTGGCATAAGACGATCTGCATCGGTCTCGGGATCAGGCAGACTGCTCAAAGCAACGCTATTTGCGACCGCGATTTCTTCAGGCGTCCGGCGTCGGAGAAAGAACGGTTTACCGCCAATCAGAACACGAATTTCACCCCCCTCGGGGATCGCGGCTATATCGACTTCTAAACTTGACGCAGCTTTCGTATCGCTTGCGGCATTCATCTGATCGACGAAGACATAGCCCACAAGACCAGCGCCGACAGCTGCTGTCGCTCCCGTTGCAATATGAATGAAATCTCGACGCTCTTCGTCGATATCCTCAATATTATCTACCGGTGAATCGCTCACGCACGTTTTCCTTCGACCTAGGTCCTACGTCATACTTACAGAACGGCGCACACAATTTCATTGCGGCGCGACGACGCAAGACCTCCATTCCTTAACGCGGCGTATAACGGGTCGCAGGGCAATTCAACTGCGGCAGATGTGCATATAGCAGTCGCTTTGTGCCTTGCACGGGACCCTGATTCCCTTGAAGAGTTTGGGTTGTTAGGAGCTAAGACATGACGCGGCCATCTGTAACGCTCAAGATTGCAACAAGCCTCGACGGCCGCATCGCTCTCAGCAACGGTATCAGCCAATGGATAACCGGGAGCTTATCGCGTGCACGCGTGCAACAGATGCGCGCCGACCATGATGCTGTCCTTGTCGGGGTGGGCACTGTCCTGGCAGATGATCCTTTATTGACCGCACGCACCGTCCCGCCGCCAGAGCGACAACCTATTCGCATTGTTGCCGACAGCACAGCCCGCACGCCTGCTTTTGGTCGTCTGGCTCAGTCCGCTGGCATATCACCAGTTATCATTGCTGCCGCTCAGCCAGACGGAGCGCGCGTGGCAGCGCTTGAGGCCGCTGGTGCGGATGTCTGGCGCTGCGGGGATGTCTCCGGTCAAGTGTCCGTCGCCCGTCTTTTGGATCATTGTGCAACGATGGGCATTGAGTCGATCTTCCTCGAAGGCGGCGGAAAACTTGCCGCAAGCTTTATAAAAGCTGGACGGGTTGACCGGATTGAGTGGTTTCGAGCGCCTCTATTGATTGGCGGTGATGGCCTGCCTGCCATCTCCGACCTCGGTCTGGTTGAGATGAGCGCTGCGCCGCGCTGGGCGCTCACAGCGACAGAGACTATCGGCGATGACGTGTTGACAACTTATCGCGCCATTCACTCGTGACAGATAGCCGATAATCGACTTTAGTCATTGTGGGAGGACACCTTTATGCACCGCTATATTTTTACAGCTTTCGCAGTTTTCTTTTGCGCGTTGAGCGGGATCGCACAGGCAGTTCCGTCTTTGGATGATTTCGCAAATCGGTTGGAAGTCGAGTATGTGTCTCTCTCACCAAGTGGAGATAAAATTGCTTATTTGCGCAATGATAGGGACGATCAGTTCGTTGTTATCCAAGATCTGACAACAGGCGAGATCGTTCGAGCAACGCAGCTCGATGACATAAAGCCCTATCGCGTTGAGTTTGTCAGTGACGACTATGTCTTGCTCTACGCTTCAGTCTTCAAGGCAAGAGATGCCCTTGTCGGTAAGGGGGAATTTCGTCGGGTTTTATCCTATAGCGTTGCGTCCGGCAGAACTGTGCAACTCCTCGAGCGCGCGCTTGAGATACAGTTTCAGGATAAGCTGTTTAACCTGACGAATGTGGTGGGCGTCGATAAAGGCGGTCAGCACGTCTACATGGCCGCGTTTGCCAGTGGCGGCAGCCGAAATACGGATGTCTTCAAAGTCAATTTGGGAACGGGTGATGGCGATGTTATCGCTTTCGGGGCTGACCGGACCCGCGATTTTGCCGTACGCTCTGACGGCCAGCCGGTTTTGCGCTGGCAATATTCTAATGTTCAAAACTCCTATTCTCTGGATCGCTGGACGGGTCGAAGTTGGGAGACAGTTCTCGCGCGAGATAATACGGAGATCCCTCTGAGTATCAGGGGTATCACGGCTGATGGGGCCAGCGCTTTCTTTTCATTTGACGATGATGATTGGGGCTCGCTGCATCGCTTGGACCTGAATGGACAAAGACCGAGCTTTGTGCCGGTCCTCGACAAGCCGGGAACGGAGACGATTACGAGTTTGAGCAGGCTTGACGGCGAAATTATCGGTGTTGGCTATGGTGGATTATTGCCGACCTATCGCTTCTTCGACGCGGCTCTCACACGCGACGTGGCGCAGTTGCAAGCACGCTTCAGGGATACGCAAGTGCGGCTTGTCGACTGGACAAGTGATCGTAACATTTTGCTATTCAGGATTGATATCGCAGCGGGCGCACAGGCCTACATTTTGTTCACTCGCTCAAACGGCCAGCTGACAAGGGTTGCCGATGCCCATAGCGCATTGAGTGCCGACGCTGTCTCAAAGCCTGTCGCGTTTCCCTACAAAGCGAGAGATGGGCAGCAAGTGCCCGCAATTCTGACCATGCCACTGGGCGCGTCAGGCGCGGGGCCATCCCCTTTGATTGTGATGCCCCATGGCGGACCTGAGTCCTTTGATCAAATTGGATATGACTGGATGGCGCAAGCCTTTGCGAGCCGCGGCTATATGGTCTTGCAGCCGAACTTTCGCGGATCAACCGGCTTTGGTCGCGACTGGCGCGATGCGGGGCGTGGCGACTGGCGCGGCATTATGCAGACCGATATCGTCGATGGCATTGAGGCACTGGCGAGCATGCAGATGATTGATCCGGGTCGCGTTTGTGCGGTTGGGGCCAGTTATGGCGGTTACTCGGCGCTTGCTTTGGCGACGTTTTATCCGGACAGTGTCTCGTGCGCCGTTGCGATCGCGCCCGTCTCTGATCTTCCCAAAATGCTGCAACGCGAGCAGGCCGTGCGCGGTCGTGCAAGTTGGGTGGTGGAGTATTGGCGGCGTGTCATGGGGGATTGGCGGTCACAAGAGGAACGCCTTGCACAAGCCTCTCCGGCGCGTTTTGCGGGACAAATCAAAGCCCCTATCCTTCTGATCCATGGGCGGGAAGACCTGGTTGTGCCACTCTCGCAGACCAATCTTATGGCGGATGCGCTGAAAAGAGCCAAAGTCGAGCATGATGTTGTTCGGATTTCGGATGGCGATCATTGGCTGTCGACATCGCGCGAACGACGCCAGACGCTGTCGGCGGCGATGGCGTTCGTTCAAAAGCATACAGGGTCGGATGCAGTACGCTGACGCCACGGTACGGATTGGGGATAACGGACTGGCGACCTATGTCAGGGGCGAAGTTTAGAGAAAGGCCCTGCATTTATGTTTACAGGTCTGGTGACCGATGTCGGCACAATCCGAAAGGCTGAAGAGCATGGCGGTGTGTATCGGTTTGAAATTGAGAGTGGCTTTGCCGCCGACGGGATTGAGATTGGTGCCTCCATCATGCATGCGGGCGTCTGTCTGACCGTTGTTGAGTTAGGCGCGCGCGAGAATGGAAGCTGGTTTGCGGTCGAAGCTGTGCCTGAGACGCTTTCGAGAACTGTTCTGGGCGACTGGCGCGAGGGATCGCGTGTCAATCTTGAGCAGAGTTTGACCCTCGGACAGGAGCTTGGCGGACATTTCGTCTTTGGTCATGTCGACGGCGTGGGTAAGGTCGTTTCTGTTGAGGCAGAAGGCCAGAGTTGGCGTCTGACAATCCGGCCACCGGCCGACATTGCGAAATATTTTGCAACGAAAGGTTCGGCGGCGGTGAATGGGGTCTCCCTGACAGTTGCCAAAGCGCTCGACAATGGTGACTTCGAACTGGCGATTATCCCGCACACCTGGGAGGTCACGACGCTCTCGGAGCTGAAGCCGGGAAGCAGAGTTAATCTTGAGATTGATATGCTGGCGCGTTACGTGGCGCGCATGATTGGCGTCGATACGCCAGAACCGCATAAGGCAGCCCTTGCTAAGGGCGAGGAGAGCTAATTGGCTGAAGACTTTAGCGCTGCAATCTCTTCAATTGATGAGATCATTGAGGATGCGCGAAACGGCAAAATGTACATCCTCATCGATGCTGAGGACCGCGAGAATGAGGGTGATCTGATCATTCCGGCCAGTTTCGCGACGCCGGAAGCAATCAACTTTATGGCTAAGTTTGGCCGCGGCCTGATCTGCCTCGCCATGACTGATGAACGCTCGCGCGCGCTGAAGCTCGACATGATGGCGCGCGAAAATCGCGAAAGCATGGGCACGGCCTTCACTGTGTCGATTGAAGCCGCAGAAGGTGTAACGACTGGGATCTCAGCGCATGATCGCAGCCATACGGTGATGGTCGCGATTGACCCGACCAAGGATGAGAAAGACATTGTGTCTCCGGGGCATGTTTTCCCCCTTGTTGCCAGAGACGGTGGAACACTTGTTCGCGCTGGCCATACTGAAGCCGCCGTTGATATCTCTCGCATGGCAGGGCTCTATCCGGCTGGTGTGATCTGCGAGATTATGAATGATGATGGCAGCATGGCGCGCCTGCCCGAATTGGTGACTTTTGCGCAGTTCCACAATCTGAAGATTGGCACAATTGCAGACTTGATCGAATGGCGGCGCAAGCATGATCGCTATCTTGAACGCCGCGTTGAAGCCCCTTTGCAGAGCGCCTATGGCGACGGCTTTAAGACGGTCATTTTCCGAAATGCGTTGGATGGCTCTGAACACATCGCCATCGTGCATGGTGAGATTACGCCGGAGGCGACAAGCCTTGTGCGCGTCCACCGCACGGATGTCCTAGCCGACATCCTCGGCGAGAAAGGCCCTCGCGAAGGTCTGGTTGAGAAAGCCATGAAGACCATTGCGGAAGCCGATCAGCCCGGCGTCATCGTCTTTGTGAACACGATGCGCCCGAATGCGCTGGCTGAACGGCTGGGCCTGAAAACTGCAGACGCAGAGGACACTCATGCCCCGATCAGGGAGTACGGCGTCGGCGCACAGATTTTGCGCGAAATCGGCGTGCGCAAAATGACATTCCTATCTGACACTGAACCGACCCGTGTTGCCGGACTGGACGGCTACGGGCTGACTATTGAGGGCTGGCAACGCCTGAGCGAAGAAAGAGACTAAAATGGCCTTACATCGAATCCTGATCGTCAACTCACCCTATTATGAAGAAGTCTCGACAGAGCTTGAAGCCGGTGTCCGCGAGACTTTGGACGCCTCTGACGATGAAGTCATTGTCGAGACCATCATGGTTCCTGGCGCTTTTGAAGTTCCCGGCGCCATCGCCATGGCCGCTGATAGCGCCCAATGGGACGGATATATCGCCCTAGGCTGCGTGATCAGAGGGGAAACCTCCCACTATGACTATGTCTGCGGTGAGAGCGCCCGCGGGTTGATGCACTTGGCCACCGAACGCCGTCTTGCCATCGGCTACGGCATTCTGACGGTCGAAAATGAAGCGCAGGCTCTGGCCCGTGCGCGCCGATCTGAAAAGAATAAAGGCCGCGACGCTGCGCTTGCCTGTCTTGAAATGCTCAAACTGCGCAAGAAATTCGTAGGCTAAGGCTGAGGGCTAAGCCGCTCGCGACATCGCCTTTCGAACGGGTGCGAAACTCTTGCGATGAATATCGCAGGGACCAAATCGGGCGAGCGCGTCAGCGTGCGCGGCTGTGCCGTAGCCTTTATGGCCGCCAAAGCCATAGGCTGGAAAGGCTGCATCATAGTCGAGCATCAATCGATCACGGCTGGTCTTGGCCAAGATCGAGGCGGCTGAAATCGCAGGCTCGGTGAGGTCGCCTTTGATGATCGCTCTGGCGGGGGCTGGCAACGCCTTAGGCAGAGCATTGCCGTCGATCAGGATTTCAGAGGGCGCCGTGTTAAGCGCGAAAACGGCCTTCCGCATGGCCTCAAACGTCGCCTCGCGGATATTGATCCGATCAATCTCCTCGGGGCCAATATGAATGACCGCCCATGCGAGCGCTTTGGATTTGACCTCAACTTCCAGCGCCAATCGCTTCTTTTCACTGAGCTTTTTTGAATCGGTTAAGCCTTCGATCGGAGTTTTCGGGTCCAAAATCACTGCGGCGGCGGTTACGGGCCCTGCCCAAGGTCCACGTCCGGCCTCGTCCACACCGCAAATAAGCTCTATTGCTTCCATAAAGATCAATACATCTGATTCCGGGAGAGACACCATGAGTGACGGCTATGCAATTGAAATGCGTGAAACAGGCGGGATCGACGTATTAAACCTGGTGGAGCGCGCACCACGCCAGCCCGGACCGGGCGAAGCGCTGATTCGCCAGACCGCCATTGGCCTGAATTTCATCGATACCTATCACAGAACCGGCCTCTACCCGGTGAAGCTGCCTTTTATACCGGGATCTGAAGGGGCTGGCATCGTCGAAGCCGTCGGCGAAGGCGTTGACAGTTTAGCACCCGGGGATCGCGTCGCCTATCTCGGTGCTGGGGCGTATGCGAGCCATTATACAAGTCGCGCAGCGTCAATGGTCAAACTGCCAGACGGGATAAGCGAAGAGACCGCGGCGGCTGTCCTGCTCAAAGGTCTAACCGCATGGATGCTGTTGTTTGAAGTCCGCCGGGCGAGCCCCGGTGAAACCGCCTTGGTCTGGGCGCCTGTTGGCGGAGTTGGGTCTTTATTAGTGCCGTGGGCAACCTCGCTCGGCGTGCGCGTGATCGCGGCGACATCGAGCCAAGAAAAGGCAGACCGCGCGCTGGCGCTGGGAGCCTCTGACGTTGTCATGACAGATGGTGATGTTGCCGCTCAAGTGCGCGATCTGACAGGCGGAGACGGCGTCGATGTCAGCTATGACAGTGTCGGCAAGGCTTCTGCAGCTGCCTCTCTGGAGAGTTTGAAGCCGCGTGGTTGGTGGGTGAGCTATGGCAATGCATCAGGGGCGGCGGACCCCGTTGCACCGGGAGTCCTTGGGGCGAAAGGATCACTGGTCCTGACACGTCCGGGCCTGTTTCACTTTATCAGCACGCCGCAGGACATGACCCGGGGCGCGAGCGCGCTGTTCGGGGCGCTGAAAGCGGGGACACTGACCCCGCATATTGGCCAGCGTTTCGATCTAAAATCTGTCGGCGAGGCGCATACCGCGATTGAAAGCGGCAAGACCGTTGGGGCGACCCTACTCCTGCCCTGAGGCGGGCGTTTCGAAGTCAACGGGATCCATCTGCATTAAAAGAGCCGGATCGATGTAGAAGTCGGCGCTACGGTCATCGCTCGATGGATTGCGCCACTTTACGGCCCAATGCAGGTGCGGACCTGTTGTGCGGCCTGTATTGCCCGAAAGCCCGATCTGCTCGCCCACCGCGATGAGCTGACCCGCTTCGACTTGGATCTCTGACATATGCATGAAGACTGAGACCAACCCCTCACCATGATCGAGGAAGATGGTGCCGCCCTCATAATAGAGATCAGGATCGCCGAGCGTAACAATTCCAGCAGCGGGCGCGTAGATCGGTGTTCCAACAGGGGTCGCAATATCGTAGCCATAATGAATTCGGGTCCGCTCGCACGGAACACCATCCACGCCAACACCGATATATTTGCGCGCGGGGCCAAAGGGCGATGACATTCGACCGCGCGCTGGCCGCGCAAAGCCGTTCACACCACCCTGCCCGACTTCAAAGCGCTCGAACGCGTCTTGTTTCTTGACCCAGCTACGCCCGGCGTGCGCCTTTTGGGCGTCGGTGCGCGCATCGACTTTGTCGCAATCCATGCCTTCAATGATACGGAAAGGGTCTGTCCGTGTGGCTACGTCTAAAGTGAGCGGCGGTGAGCTCGCGCCCACAATAGTAATCTGAATGGTCTCGGCTTCCGTGCGCAGCAGACCGACCGTAGCCAAGCCATCGGCATTGACCGGGATACGTCGCGAAGCCTCTCCATTGACGCCGGAGATGTCCAGATGCGTGGCTGTTGGGGCTGAACAAATCAGGAGACCGGCTTGAACCGCTTGTCCCTGACATGAGATGGCAGGAGGCTCTGCTTCGCTGACGGAGGTGATATCTGCTGAGACAGGGTCTTGGCCAAGCCACAAAAAAAGCGCCAGAAGCGTTTCCCGCAAGCCGATCATCCAGTCATGCCCATGCCTTTGGCGGCTGCGGCGGCGTCAATGTAGGCCTCTTGGCGTTCAGCGCTCCAATAGCGCAGCGCTTCGATGGGAATCTTACGGCCTGTGACGGCGCAAAAGACATACTCACCGGGCGAAATCAGTTCCAAATCCCCAGAGAGATACTTCATTTTCGCCTCACCGGGCGCGCGACTTGTCTTTTTAAGCATTGAAAAACAATGCCCTAGATTTGCAAAAAAAGAAAGTGACAAGCGCATAAAGGTTTTTGCTTTGTTCTTTAGAACATATATGGTACAGAAAGATATTGCATGAGGGCTAGCGTACGGATCGGTGGCCAACTATAGACGGAAAGGAACGACTCATGGCCAAACCAGCGCTACAACTCGTGGATAAGGAGTCCGGTGTGGACAAGCAAAAAGCTCTTGAAACCGCATTATCCAATATTGATCGCGCCTTTGGCAAAGGCTCAGTCATGCGGCTGGGCGAGAAAAAGACGATGGACATTGAGTCGATCCCAACCGGATCGCTGGGCCTTGATATCGCGCTTGGGATTGGCGGCCTGCCGAAGGGACGCGTCATTGAAATTTATGGGCCAGAGAGTTCTGGTAAGACGACGTTATCGCTGCATGTCGTTGCAGAAGCGCAGAAAAATGGCGGTGTCTGTGCCTTTGTCGATGCCGAACATGCGCTGGACCCGGTTTATGCAGGCAAGCTCGGTGTGGATCTGGATGATTTGCTGGTCTCACAGCCTGATACAGGCGAGCAGGCGCTTGAAATCGCGGATACGCTTGTGCGCTCAGGCGCAGTCGATGTGCTTGTGATTGATTCGGTTGCTGCGCTGACACCGCGCGCAGAGATAGAAGGGGAAATGGGCGATAGCCTTCCCGGCTTGCAAGCGCGCTTGATGAGCCAAGCGCTGCGTAAACTCACGGGATCAATTTCGAAGTCAAACTGCATGGTGGTCTTCATCAACCAGATCCGCATGAAGATTGGCGTGATGTTTGGCAGTCCTGAAACCACAACGGGCGGGAATGCGCTGAAATTCTATTCGTCCGTTCGTCTTGATATTCGCCGGATCGGCGCGATCAAGGATCGTGATGAGGTGATCGGTAACCAGACCCGGGTGAAAGTGGTCAAAAACAAGGTCGCGCCCCCCTTCCGCCAAGTTGAGTTTGACATCCTCTATGGCGAAGGCATCTCGAAAACAGGTGAGCTGATTGATCTCGGCGTTAAATCTGAAGTGATCGAAAAGTCCGGGTCCTGGTATTCCTACGGCACGGAGCGGATTGGACAGGGCCGGGAGAAAACCCGTCAGTTCCTGCTGGCAAATCCTGCGATTGCAGATGAGATCGAATACGAGATTCGAAAGCGCTCTGGTCTGCTCTCCGATGTCCTGCTGACTGAGGGGGGTGCAGACGGCGAGGGTGACGAGGCCGCAACGGGTTAACGCTAAAATATTAGATCAAATGCATGTGCCTCAGCCCAAGCCTTGGCGCATGCGTTGGGTCTGCGTATAGGACGTCCTGATTTGGTGTGCAGGCGTACACGTTTGACAGGATATTGTGATGACTTCTGTGACTCAGCTCCGTGAGAGCTTTCTGTCCTATTTTGAAGCCCAAGGACATACGCGAAAAGCCTCAGCGCCGCTGGTTCCGCAGGATGATCCGACGCTTCTGTTCGTCAATGCCGGCATGGTGCCCTTCAAGAATATTTTCACAGGTACCGAAACGCCATTCGCGCCGCGCGCAACGACATCTCAAAAATGCGTACGCGCTGGCGGCAAGCACAATGATCTTGATAATGTCGGCTATACAGCACGTCATCACACCTTCTTTGAGATGCTCGGCAACTTCTCATTCGGCGATTACTTCAAAGAGGATGCGATCAAATTTGGCTGGGATCTAGTCACGCGAGAGCTTGGACTGCCCAAAGACAAGCTACTGGTTACGGTTTACTCCGAAGATGAGGACGCCGCAGCGCTTTGGACATCGATTGCAGGGCTATCGGATGATCGCATCATTCGGATTCCGACCTCAGATAATTTCTGGTCGATGGGCGATACAGGACCGTGCGGACCCTGCTCTGAAATCTTCTATGATCACGGGCCTGATGTCGCGGGTGGCCCCCCTGGAACGCCCGAAGAAGACGGCGACCGTTTCATTGAAATCTGGAACCTCGTCTTCATGCAATTCGAGCAACAAGCTGATGGCACGCGCGCGCCTCTACCGAAACCCTCTATCGATACAGGCATGGGGTTGGAGCGGATCGCAGCAGTCCTACAGGGCGTTCACAACAATTACGAGATCGATCTTTTTCAGCGCCTGATCGAGGCTGAAAGCGAGGTCTACAAACAGAAACCGAGCGCTGAAACACTCGCCTCTTTCAGAGTGATTGCCGATCATTTGAGAACTTCAGCCTTCCTCGTCGCAGACGGCGTTTTGCCGTCCAATGAAGGGCGCGGCTATGTTCTTCGCCGGATTATGCGTCGCGCGATGCGCCACGCGCACATGTTGGGCGCGAGCGAGCCAAGCATGCACAAACTTGTCGGTGCTCTGCGCGCAGAAATGGCAAGCGCCTTCCCAGAACTGGATCGCGCGAGTGCGGCCATTGAAACCGCGCTACACGATGAAGAGGAGCGCTTCCAGAGCACACTTGGGCGCGGCCTCGTTTTGCTGAATGAGGCCAGCAGCACACTGAGTAAGGGGGATTCACTCGATGGTGAAACGGCCTTCAAACTCTATGACACTTACGGTTTCCCGCTTGATTTGACGCAAGATATTTTACGCGCACGCGACATCAGCGTGGATGAAGCGGGCTTTGCAACAGCGCTCGAAACCCAACGTGAGCGCTCTCGCGAAGGCGGGTTCACATCCGGTGATCAAGGGGCTGATCCGGCCTGGTTCAAACTGCGCGATAAGGTCGGACCGACCAAATTCCTCGGCTATGATCGGCTGCGCAGTGAGGCGAAACTCGTTGCAGTCATCAAGGGCGACGAGACATTAGAGACGCTGCAAAGTGGCGATCAGGCCGCGCTGGTTTTTGATCAAACTCCGTTTTATGCAGAAAGCGGCGGGCAAGCTGGCGACCATGGCGATATCCTTTTCGCTTCCGGTGCAAAATTCCGCGTGACAGGCACCGTTAAACGCGCCGGAGATATGTTTGCACATATCGGACAAGTCGTTGAAGGCACACTACAGACGGGCGAGACGGCGGTGTTTCAGGTCGATAGAAAACGCCGCGATGCAATTAAGGCCAACCACTCCGCCACCCACATCCTTCATGCCGCGCTCCGCAATACGCTCGGCCCGCATGTGGCGCAGAAGGGCTCGCTTGTTGAAGCCGACAGGTTTCGCTTCGATGTCTCTCACAACACGCCGATGACGGCCGCAGAGCTGGAAACCGTTGAGGATGAAGTCAATGCGATTATCCGTCAGAATACACCGACAGTAACCAAGCTGATGGACCCGGAAACAGCGATCTCTGCCGGGGCGATGGCGCTGTTTGGTGAAAAGTATGGCGATGAGGTTCGCGTCGTCACAATCGGGCACACGCTTGATGATCCGGAAAGCGCTTATTCAGTAGAGCTTTGCGGCGGGACCCATGTCGAGCGCTCCGGTGAAATCGGCGTTTTCGCGATTACGGGCGAGAGCGGCGTATCGGCCGGTGTGCGCCGCGTTGAGGCCGTCACGGGGGCTGAGGCGCTGGCCTTTCTGCGAGGTCGAGCGAGAATTGCAACAGACCTCGCCGAGACACTGAAAGTCAGCCTGAAAGACCTGCCAGCGCGTGTCGCAAACCTGCAAGACGAGCGCAAAACGCTGGAGCGCGACCTTGGCGACGCGAAGAAGGCGCTTGCGATGGCAGGCCAAGGCGGCGGCGCGCCGAGCGGGCCGGAAGACATCAAGGGCGTGAAACTAATCGCGCGCGTTGCAGAGGGCGTTGGCGGGAAGGATTTACGCGCCCTGATTGATGAAGCGAAATCCCAGATCGGCTCAGGCGTCGTGATCTTTATCGGCGTCAATGATGGTAAAGCGGCTGTCGCGGTCGGCGTGACCAAGGATCTGACAGAGCAATTTTCAGCTGTGGAGCTGGTCCGGCTGGCCGCTGCAGAAGTCGGCGGAAAAGGCGGTGGCGGACGCCCCGACATGGCCCAAGCCGGTGGCCCGGATGGCAGCAAAGCAGAGGCGGCACTGGGAGCTGTGCGCGATGCCCTAGCCAGCTAAGGCCGACTATCGCTCCGGAAATACCGGCTCAACATCGCCCCTGCGCCATTGCGGAAATTTCGTCATGATCGCGGCGAACAGGTCGCTGTCCAAATGATAGGTAAGCCAACGCTGCAAACATGAAAGTGATTGGATATCAAACCATTCTCGATCCGTATTTGCGAATTGGCGGATAAACGGCATGATCGCAGTGTCGGGATAGCGCATAGCTGGACCGAATAAGTGCTCGCTGTTGGCGAGGCGCTGATCGAGCAAGACCAGAAACTCACGCCCTTTTTCTCGATGCGCGACGCCGTCCTCCAGTCCGTATCGATTGGGATATTTATAGCGATCCAGCGCCCGCTTGAACGGACCGTCGCAGTAGTCAATCAGCGCTTCAGCCTCCTGGTGATCTACATCGAGCCAACGATAAGGATCGTGCTGCGCCAGCGCCCAGGCCATGATCTCCCGGCTTTCTTCCAGGACGGTTCCAGCATCAATCTGCAAGACTGGGACAGTGCCTTTTGGCGAGATGGCCAGCATTTCATCTGGTTTATCGCGCAACACGACCTCGCGTAGGCGCCATTCCACGCCCGACACATAAAGCGCCAGACGGGCCCGCATCGCATAGGGGCAACGTCGGAAGCTGTATAGGATCGGCAAATCGCGGTCCGTGACCGGTGACTTAAGCACGTTTTCGGGGCTGCATGACGACATCATCGCCGATATGGGTTTCGCCCCGCGCGGCGGCAAGGCGTACCTGTTTCTGGCGTTCACGGAGGCGCGCGAGGCGGTCTTCGGTCAGATTGTCGTGGCAATGCAGGCAGGAGACGCCCTCTTCGTAAAGCGGTCCGCTGCGTTCAGCCGGGCTCATCGGCTGGCGGCAGCCATGACAAAGTTGGTAGTCGCCGACTTCAAGACCATGGCGCACCGACACGCGGTCATCGAAGACGAAGCAGTCCCCGTTCCACAGGCTCTCATCCTGTTTGATCTCTTCGAGATATTTCAGGATGCCGCCCTCAAGGTGGTAGACCTCTTCCATCCCGGTTTCTTTGACGTAGGCCGTGGCTTTCTCACAGCGGATGCCACCTGTGCAGAACATGGCGACCTTGGGTTTGCGGCCCTCAACCTCCAGTTTCGCCTTGAAATCCTGAAACCAGTCCGGAAATTCGCGAAAGGTCTCGGTTTTCGGGTCAATGGCGCCCTCAAACGTGCCAATGGCGACTTCATAATCATTGCGCGTATCGATCAGGACGGTGTCGGGATCGCTGATCAGCGCATTCCAATCGGCGGGTTTGATATAGGTGCCGACGATCTTTTGCGGGTCGACCCCGTCTACGCCCATGGTGACGATCTCTTTCTTCAGGCGCACTTTCAGGCGCAAGAAAGGCATCGCCTCGGCACTGGAATACTTTACCGCCATATCCGTACATCCCGGCAAGGCGCGCAGCGCCAACTCGGCAACGTCCATCGCCTCTAGCGTGCCCGCAATCGTCCCATTCACGCCCTCCTTGGCGAGCAAGATCGTGCCTTTGATGCCCAAATCGGCAAGCGTTTCGCGCAACGGCTCCTGCAAGGCTTCGGGGTCTTCAAAGCGAGTAAAATGGTAGAGCGCGGTTACACGAATATCAGTCATGCCGCGCTCCATAGCGCATGACGTAGCGCGAACCAAGATGGGGGTGCAGAGCGGCATCGTAGCGGGCCTCCACGACCCACCCATTTGCCAACCCCAGATTAAACCTCAATACTGACACCATGCGCGTCAGACCGACTTTTTTCTCGAATGCAGAGCCACTGACGGCC
>JBCCDF010000024.1:0-17877 GCA_039030935.1 Pseudomonadota bacterium
CAGCCGTGTCGGTCCAATCACACCAAGCGCGCCAATAACGTGTCGCTCGGCGTTCATATAGGGAGCCACAATCACGCTTGAACCCGATAACGGGAAAAGACTGTTTTCTGATCCGATAAATAGCCGCACGCCTTCTGCGTCTCGGGTCTCATCCAGCACATCAAGCAGGCCTTTCTGGCGTTCCAAAACGTCGAATAATTGCCGAACACGTTCCATATCCTCTGCCGCTTTTGCATCTTCCAGAAGATTTGCCCGCCCGTGCACGATCAGGCTCCGATCATCCCCCTGATTGCCGCCGGCCCATTCGGCCAGCCCGCGCTCGACAAGATCGCTTGCCGCAACATCCAGCTGGGCTTTGCGCTCAGCCACTTCTTCACGGACCAGACCCGCAGCTTCGCGAAGGGTTCGACCTTTCATGCGCGCAGCGAGATAATTCCCCGCCTCAATCAAGGTCGTCTGCGGCAAGCCAGCCGGCACCTTAATCATCCGGTTTTCCACATCGCCTGCTTCCGTCACCAAAACGCACAGGGCTTCACCGGTTGATAGAGGCAGAAACTCGACATGGCGAACTGGTACATCGCTGGTTGGCGAAGAGACTAGGCCTGCTCCCCCTGCAAGTCCGGACAAAATCGAAGACGCTTCCTTCAGCACTCCACTTAAATCTCTTCCGGCGCCCCGCAGCCGTGCCTCGATCTCGTCTCGGTCAGCTTCCCCAGGTTCACCAACTTCCAGAAAGCCATCGACGAACAGTCGCAATCCCGTATGCGTTGGGATTCGGCCTGCTGAGACATGTGGTGCATCCAGCAGGCCGAGCGCTGTCAGGTCTGACATTACGTTGCGGATGGATGCAGCTGAAAGTTGAATACCGCTTTTCGATAGGGTCCGCGACCCAACCGGATCGCCGGTTTCCAGATATGTTTCCACAATCGTGCGAAAGATGTCGCGTGAGCGGGCATCCATAGATTGCATAAGGGAGTTCGGGTAGGTCATTGAACTTGAATAAAGGGGGCCCAATCGCTTTTCAATTCCCGATGGCTTCACCTGTCACCGGGTGGTTCACACGGCTAACACGCTTGGAATAATACGCCGCTGCAATTTCCATATCAGCTTCGTAATCGCCGCTTGGAATAAGAACATCGTCAATGCCGCCATATTTGCGCTCATAATCTATAAAACCCAGAGCAATCGGAACTTTGGCTTTGCTCGCAATATTATAGAAACCCGTCTTCCACGCTTTGACGTCGGAGCGCGTGCCCTCCGGCGCAATGACAACCGCCATTTCGTCAGCGTCTTCAAAGGCTTCAGCGACCTGATCGACGAGATTTGTTGAGCTGTGTCGATTGACAGGCAGCAGACCCCACCAACGCATCAGCCAACCGAACGGGCCTTCTCCTAGTGTGTGCTTGCCCATCCATCGAACGGGAATCCGATAATAGAAAGCGATCCCTAGCATCTGGGTCAAATCCCAATTTGTCTCATGCGGAGCTGCTATGATGACCAGTTTTTTCTCAGAAGGTGCCTGCCCTAAAACTTGCCAACCGAGAAGCCGATAGAGTCCATAAAAGAAGAGGCGGGCAATTTCATAGAGGAGGCTTCGGCGTGGTCGCTTAGACGCCTTGGCTCGGGCCTTCATCTGTTCGACGTCTAATGCGGGCTTCAAAATAAGGTCTCTCTCTCAATGCCGAACTTAAAGCCTGCCTTTGGTACCGCAAGCGATTTATCGGTATCGGCTTGAGCGTGAATCACTAGTTCGCAAGCAATTCAACAGTAAACCTTGCGCCGCGACCTGTCCGGTTCTCAGCAAAGACTTTACCAGAGTGCGTTGCTACAATTTGTGCGACGATGGAAAGTCCAAGACCGGAATTGTTTCCGAACGCAGCGCCCGCTGGTCTATCCGTGTAAAACCGATCGAAAATTTTCTCTAATTTGTCTTCAGGGATACCTTCGCCCTCATCCTCGACAAGGATTTGCGCGAGCGTTTGGCTTCCATCTCGGCCTTGTTTTAGTGAGACCGTGACGCACCCGGCTTTAGGGGAAAATGAAATCGCATTGTCGATGAGGTTCCGCAGAACCTGACCTAATGGCCCATCACGCCCCCTAACGGATAAGCCTGCATCCATTGTCCCATCAACAAACTGAACGCTGACACCGCGGTGATGGTCCTTGCCGTCATATGTCGCGACGACATCGCGAACGAAACGTCCAATATCGAGGACTTCATTGGGGATGCGGGTCATCTCCGCTTCAAGCCGGGACGCATTAGAGATATCGGTGATCAGTCTATCAAGTCGACGCACATCCTGAGCAATGACTTTTCGAAGCTTCTCACGCGCAGCCGGATCATCTTGAACGAGTTCTGCTGTTTCAACGGCAGATCGAATGGAAGTCAGTGGATTTTTCAACTCATGTGCCACGTCTGCGGCAAAAGCTTCATTGGCCTGAATACGCTCAAATAGCGCGCGGGTCATATCTTCAACCGAGCGTGCAAGGCCACCAATCTCATCATGGCGCTTGGTGATTTTTGGCTCATCAAAGGTTTGCGATGCCCCCCTTCGAATGTCGTCAGCGGCGCTGGCCAAGCGGCGAAGGGGTGTTGCAATGCCCAGCGTCAAAAGACCCGATGTAATCAAGGCAACAAGAACAGCGACAGCAATGAAGGGGATTAATGCGGCTCGCTCAGCCCGAATAATTGAATCGATGTCGTTGGATTCCAACGTCAGAACGCCGACGACCGCGGAAACCCTCTGTATAGGGACAGAAACAGAAATGATCCTTTGCCCACGATCATTGAAACGCTGACTTGCAGCCTCTTTGCCGATCAGAGCCTGTACAAATTCTTCATCAAAAGTTTGTGTACGGACTGAGTCTCCGCCACGACTCGGCAGGATGGCTGAAAACGCCTCCGTCGCCCAATCTGACAAGCTTCTAGACGCACGCGACATCGTCCCTGGTTCGCGAATGGGCGGAAGATTTGAAACGATGACACGGTCTGACAGAAGATAGGAATCGCCGAGCAGTTGTTTATCTGTGCTGAAGACTTTCCCGCGCATCGTGACAGGAAGTGATAGAGAGGCTAGCGAGTCTCGAGCCAGTGAATCGTCCATGCTTGGTTGGGGCTCGCCGTAAGTGGCCGCGTCCGCGATGAGGTTTGACAAAAGTTGCGCTTGTCCCACGAGGTCCTGTTTTTTCGAGACAACAAAACTTGCTCGCATTTCATTCAGCACCATCGCGCCGATAATGAGGATGATCAGTCCAGCAAGGTTGGAAGCGAAAATCAGCCGGGCAATACGCGACCCAAGCAGGCCATTTCTTGATCTTTGATTCTGCTTTGCCCGGCTTTTTGCCATAGGAGTCTTCGCAGCTAAGCGTCAGCAGCGACCTTCATGCTATTAATGCTGTCAGGGTTGCGCGGTGGCTCACCTTTCGCAAGCTGGTCGACAGCGTCCATACCGTCAGTCACTTTTCCCCATACCGTATACTGATTATCGAGGAAACGAGCGTCTTCAAAGCAAATGAAGAATTGGCTATTCGCGCTATTGGGTTGGTTGGTGCGTGCCATTGAACAGGTTCCGCGCACGTGAGGTTCTGCATTGAACTCAGCCTGTAGATCAGGTTTTGGCGATCCCCCCATGCCTGTTCCATTTGGGCAGCCTGTTTGCGCCATGAAGCCGTCAATGACACGGTGGAATATGATTCCATCGTAAAAGCCCTCGCGCGCTAGCTCCTTAATGCGGTCTACATGTCCCGGCGCCAGATCTGGGCGAAGCTCGATGGTCACAGTGCCCTTTGTGGTCTCAAGAATAAGCGTGTTTTCAGCGTCAGCCATGATATCTCCTTAGGTAGTCTGCACTTGCTCATCGAATAGGCATTCGAATGTGACACGAAAAGGGCTTAGCTGCCGCCTGATCTATTATTCTGGACGCAGTAATCGGTTGAGAGCACGTTCAAGTCCAACACTACGCTGTTATTCGCATGAGCGAAGAACGCTCCAACTTAATTATTGTTTCCAGCCACGTCATAGAAGAGTGTGAAGTCGATCGGAAGCGCGTTTCGAATGTATTGTTGAATAAACAAATTCTGGTCAGCAATCGCTGATCGCGGAACATACACAATATCGAAACGCCTCAGCGGCGTCCATTCTGCAAGCCTCGGATCGAATATTCCGGATTTGATATCGAACACCGCGCTCCTGACGCCGCCGCCCGGCATCCGTCTGATCAAAATCACTTCTTTTTGGCGCGCTTCGAGTGTTGGTCCGCCGGCCATGATGATCGCTTGCAGCGGATCAATCAAACCGGGTAGCTCAAACATTCCCGGATTAGAGACTTCGCCGCCAACAAAAACCTGTTGTGAGGCCGTGCCGACCAGCAGCACATCAAGATCAGGATCTTTCAGCTCTGATGCGAGCGCTGTTCGCAGCGCAATTTCAGCGCTCTCAACCGTGCGGCCCATAACACCGACTGGGCCTGTAAAAGGCATACGAACGCGACCATCAGGTCCAACCGTAAGCGTGCGATTAAGTTCTGGAGCGGAATGCACGATGACTTCAATCTCATCGCCTGGTCCGATGAGATATCGTGCGTCCCGGCCGTCCAAATGCTGCCAGTCGACAGCCGGAAAGACCCGAGATTGTTGCGGTTTAGGACTTTGACAGCTCCCAAGCACAATGAGAGCTGCCATGAGGCAAAACATCTTTCGCATGCGGCTAGAAACTCCGACGGTGATCCGACACTGCACTGTCCTTTGATATGCTTAAGGAAGTCTCAAACTCCTTATGGGAATTGGGTATATTGAGTGCAGGACACGTAGATGAGTAATGCGAGCGATTGGGGGCCGAGCGGGGCCATTGACGCCGAGCCGGGCTACGCCCGCGCACGACCTCGCCTCTCATTCCTCGAACTCATCCTCCAACTCTGGCGGGCCAAGTGGATTATGATCCTGATTTTCCTGCCGATTTTCATTTTGGGTGTTCTGATTGCCCTGCAAATGCCGAAGACGTTTGAGTCGACTTCACGTCTTCTTATTCGGGCGGGTGTTGAGACGTCTGCAGTTACAGTCGGGAATGACAATGCTCGTCAAGTGACGCCGGATGTCGAGCAAGTGGTACAAGCGGAGCTGGAGTTGCTGCGTAGTCCGGTCGTTGCCCAGCGCACGCTGTCGCGGTTTTCTCTCAGCCGACTGTATCCCAAACTCCAAACGGCGCTGGAAGAAGAACTTGCAAAGTCTCCCGCGGAAGATGCTGATGCAATCCGCTTTGAATTTCAGCAAGAAGCGCTCGAGGTTTTTGAAAAAAGTTTTCGTGCTGGTGCGCCACCGAAGAACCCGGTTATAAATGTTGCATTCCAGCATAAAGATCCTGAGGTGGCCGCGGAGGTTTTGAATGCAGCAATGGGAGCCTATCTCAGTTACAGATCTGAGCTTTTCAGTTCGCGTCCTGTTGATCAATTGACCGCTCAACGCCGCCGCTTTGAAGTGGAGCTGATTGAGGCTGAGGACGCTATCCGTGAGTTTCTGCGTCGCAACCGGATCGAGGATTTCGGGTCAGAGCGGGCAACGGCGCAGGGCTTGTTTACCACACTCTCCGGTCAGCTTTCTGGCACTCGATCGCGCGCAAGCGCTGTGCAGGGACAGCTCACGCAGACGCGTGCTCAAATCGCATCGACGGAACCGGAGCAGGACATATTCATCGAGGATAACAGCGATCAGGCATTGCTAGATCTTCGCCTTGAGCGAGAGGATCTACTCGCACGCTACACCGAAGACAGTCGCGCCGTTGAGGCTGTCGATAAACGTATAGAAGAGATTGAAGCTTTTCTCGCCGAAAAAGAGGGCCCTCAAGGCACGGTGCGGCGCGGCCCCAATCCAACATACCAGGCCCTTGAAACGAGCCTCAATGCTTTGGAGGGTGAAGCAGGTGCGTTAGCCAGTCAAGAAATTGAACTGCAGCGCCAACTCGTTCGCGTTGAAGCGACGCTGGCGAGGTTTACGGAGCTTGAACCTGAGTGGAATGAGCTACAACGAAAGCGGCTTTCATTGGAGGATAATGTCCGGCTTCTGACGCGGGCTGAGCAAGAAGAAGGGACTATTAAGAATATCGCCGAAGATGGGACGGATAGCGTCAGCATTCTTGAACCAGCGCGGATCCCTATACGGGGATCAAGTCTTCGTTTCCCCGTTGCGTTACTGGCGATGCTATTTGCAGGGTTTACTGCGCTCATGATCGGTTTGTTACGCGCCCTGACAAGAGAGGGGTTTTCGACCCCGAACTCGTTATCCCGAACGACAGGCTTACCTGTTGCAGGAGCTATTGGTCGCCTTCGATAGACAAGGTCGCGTTAACCAAACCTGTTTAGCGCTAGAGACTTGGTAAGTGTTGAGGCTTTTAGCCTATGCGTGATCTTCGCGGCGATCTTGGAAACACATGGCGTTCGATTAGCCGATTAACATCGGCTGGTGGGAACGGTCGCTGTGTGATGTTCGTCTCAGCACGTGATGGTGAAGGAACGACAAGCGTTGCTGGCTCGATTGCTCTTATGGCTGCGCGAAGAGCGCAGAAACAAGCATGGCTCGTTGATCTCGACCTTCGTCGAAACTCGGCTTTCAAAGCCTTTGAAAGGGGGTTTGCCAAGCACATTGGTTCGCCTGGTCGGGCTTTTGACGCTTCATTGAGGCAAAACCAGATTTATTCGATCGTTCCCAGCATCGCGACTCGAAGCGCACAAAAGCTTCTGACGGCACATGAAATTCCAGACGCGCGATTGCTTGTGACACGTTTTCGAAATGAACATCTCAATCGGGGTCAGCGGGTTCAAATCAGGACTCAGCCCGATTGGTGGAGTAGCCTTCGCCAGATTGCGGATTGGATCGTTGTGGATACACCTTCTTTGGAGCGTTCGCCGGCGGCGCTGGCCGCGGCCAGTCAAATGGATGGCATCTTCATTGTTGTGGAAGCCGACTGCACCAATGCAGAGGATGTTGTTGCCGCTCGGCGAGAAATTGAGGCACATGGCGGCGACGTGCGGGGCCTAATCATGAACAGGATTGGCAGTGATGCCCGCTTCGTGGACCGTTTCGCAGGATAGCGGCCGCCACACCGACGCGGCACGTCAGACCTATTCAGCGACCGAACTCGGCTTGCTTTTTGCGATTCTAATCATGTTTTCAGAAGGTATTTTACCACGTCTCTTCGCTGCCGAAGAGAGCGCAGAAGGGTCGCCAATTCTGCGCTTGATGTGGTTACCCGTCTACGCCCTGACCCTTGTTGCTTTGGCATGGAGGGCCAAAGAGGTTGGGCGTGTTATCTTGCGGATGCCTTTTATGATTGGCCTCTTGTGTTTGGCGGCCCTGTCTTTCCTCTGGTCCATAGATCCTGATTTGAGCCAGCGTCGGGGCATCGCGATTGTGATGAGTTCGATGGCGGGCATCTTTATCGGGATAAGATATAATTGGCGCATCCTACTGCGGATGTTAGGTCTTGTTTGGCTATGTGTCGCGTTGGCGGCAACGCTGACCGCGGTCCTAAACCCTGAATTTGGTGTCATGAGTGACGTTCATGTCGGGGCTTGGAAGGGCCTCTATTACGAAAAAAACCAGCTAGGTGGGCACATGGCGCGTGCAGCCTTTCTAACCGCTTTTCTGTTTCTGATGGATAAGCCATGGCGCAAGCTCTGGGCGTTTGGGGCTGCTATCAGTGTTATTATCGTGCTGATGACGACATCAAAAACATCTCTTTTGGGTGTTATTTTGGGCTTTGGGATTATCGCTCTTGCGCTTTGGATGAAACGCGGACCTATGGCTGGTTTAGCTTTGACTTGGCTGTGCGCAGTGACCGGGAGCATTCTCGCCGCTCTCCTTGTCTTTGCACCGGATGTGATCTTTGAGCTTTTGGGCCGGGATCCCAGTCTGACGGGCCGGACAGATATTTGGGCACAATTGGTTCAGGACATTAGTGAGCGCCCGTGGCTCGGTTACGGCTATGGCTCGTTCTGGATGCTCGACAGTGAGCCTGCATATTGGCTGCGCGAAGTGCTCGAATGGGACGCCCCAACCGCTCATAATGGCTGGCTTGAAGTCGCAATTGCCCTAGGCCTGACGGGCCTCAGCTTTTTGGTTCTCGATTTTCTTTTGACGGTGTGGCGCGCCCTGAGGGCATCGATCGATTCATGGGTCGGTGTCTTTGCCCTCGGTGTCTGCGCGCAATTCGCGCTCTTCTCGATCTCCGAGAGTATTTCACTGATGCAAAACTCACTGGTCTGGCTGACTTATGTCATCGTGGCCACCAAGCTCGCGCTTGCGCCATCAGCGCTTCTTCCAAAGCGTCGTATCAGGCCTCGTCGACCTTTGCAGCGTTTGGTTTCGGACGACGCTTAAACCAACGAAGGCCAAGCGGGCTTTGACCAAGCTGCGAGGCTCCATAGAATTGAAAATCAAGGAACCATAGAGGTTTTGAGATTCCTCGAACGGCCTCGTCTAATTGGAAGGCTCGTTTAGGATGGCGAATAAGCGATAGGCAGACCCAAGCCGCACCGTGGAGGATTGCTTTTCCTGCGCCGATCATCATCCATTTCAGCATCTCAAATGGACGCTGCGGATCGGCCAAACGCGCAATCGTGACAGGCCCTTGGCCGTATGAAAAGGCCCGGCGAAGCGTGTACCTTAGCGTCAGTCGTGAACGAAGGGGGTGTTCATTAACCGGAGCGTCTGCGGCCCAGGCAAACTTTCCGCCGTATGCTCTAATTGTCTCAAACAGGCGATCATCCTCTCCGCCAATTTCGTTCATTGTTTCATCAAACCAAGGCTGTTTACCAGGCACCATAGAGAAGTCGATCAGAGTGTTGCCGCATCCATAAGACGCCTCGATATAACCCGTACTGTGTTCCGGATCGCGTGCGAAGAAGGCTTCAAAATAGGCCCTGTGACGACGCACATCTTCCGGTAAGGCCGTAACAACCGGACCAAACAAAACAGGCGCTGGATAGGATTGGTACGTTTGAAGCAGTCGCTCTAACCAGTCTTTTGGTGCTGTCATATCGTCATCAAGAAAGGCCACGAGGTTGCTTTTGACCCGTGCCATCGCAGCATTTCTTGCATTCGCAACACCTGCGCGCGGCTCATGAACCGCAGTAAAACTGATAGAAGCCGGGCATAGGTTTCGCATCTCCTCAATCGCGTCTTTTCCCGTATGATTAGGGTGGTTGTCGACGATGACGATATGGAGATTGCCGCTCTCAGCAAGCGTTTGAGAATAGACGCTCAAGACCGCCTTTGTCAGCCCGTCAGGCCTATTGAATGTGGGGATGACGACGGTGACATCAGGATGGCTCATCTCTAAGCGTGCCCTTCTTCAAGCCGTGCGAAGGCTTCTGACATGGTGAGAATGTCTAAACCTGCGTCTCGAGACTGTTTGGCCAAGTGGCGAACAGACTCTGGTGTTGTGCCGAACGCGCTTGGGTTCTTGCGCACATCATGGGTGAAAATGATGGTCCAGCCACCTTTTTGGGCCGTTGCTTCAATCGCATCGGCAGCGCGTTTTGTCGTCCATTGGTCAGGCGTCAGCTCAAACGCGCCGAGTTGCATCAAGTCAGAGCCTTTTTTGTTGATTCCGGGAAGGATTCCGCGGGCGGTACAGACTAAGTCATTTATTTTTGTCTTATTTGTCAGAGTCGTCTCACCATAGGGCCAGGCAAAATGCGGTAAATTTGTTGGAGCCTTTAGGGCCTGCAGCTCTGCCAGATTGTGGCAGATTTCACTTCGCACGGTTGCCGGATCCACGCGCCCGCAATCAATGTGATTGTGCGTATGGGCCGCGATTTCATGGCCTCTCGACGCTAACGCTTCGAGATCGTCAGCATTGTACATATCGCCCATCAGATTGGTTTTCCCCATCATGCCTGTACACGTGTAAAACGTGCCTTTGGCGTCTGCATCTTCCAGTGCATTAGCGCCATATTGAGCCGCACTTTTGGGGAAGTCATCAAAGGTGAAGCTTATCATTCCACGCCTTGGTGTCTGACGCATCGGTTTCGCAGCGCGCCAATAGGTCAGGCGGCGTTTGAGCTTCGCAGGCAGAGAGCGATCAGGGCTATAGAGCGACGGGTCTATCATACTCTAAAGTTCCTTTGCGTAGACTGAGGCGCGATAGAGCTTCAGGGCGAGCAGGCGAAGTTTGATCGGAAGCGAGCGCCACTTTGCCGCGCGTCTTGCAATCGACATCAGGCCACTTCGTCCCGGGAGCAGCGATATGAGCTTCGCGGCCTTGTAAAGCGGTGTTGCTTTCAGCGCTTCGGGGTGCTCTGCCAGCGCCAAGACGAAATTTGCCCCTGACTGGCGGTATTTGTCTATAAGGACCCCGTCGCGATCAAGACCAAGATGTGTGGCTGTATTCTCAATGTGTTTGACTGGATAAGTGCGTGCGACTCGCAAGCCCCAGTCAACATCTTCCCAGCCCCATCCTTGGAAACGATCGTCGAAGCGAATGTTATTCAGAATGTCGCGATGAACGAGGATGTTCGACGTGAATACATAGCGCCCCGGCTGGTTTGCTCTGGTTTCGGCATTGATGCATTCCGACTTGAGAGACTGCGCAGCATGTAGCCGTGTTTCATCTGTTGGATTTGCGTATTTCAGACTGAACCCGCCTGGGATGAGTGAGGGGCTTTGCGCGTTTGAAGCGGCCTTGAGATAGCGCGATATAAAGTCATCAGTATCTGGGCGCATATCGGCGTCCAAAAACAGAATCCAGTCTGTCTCCGCTAAAGAAATCAGACGATTTCGGGCATGGGATCGCCCGTAATTTTGGTCTGCGGTGATCAGTCTTGCTGGCCCTGGGAAGCGGAGAATTTGGCGCGCAAGAACCTTCGTTAGGTTTGCGTCGGATGAACCATCATCATAGATCAGCAAAGTGCACTGCTCAACGTCCTTCAAGCGGAGTAAGCTCGCCAGCAATGCATCTGCAGTATCCTTATAGGCCGGAATACAGATGCTCAATGTCGCGTCACCGGACACACTGTTGGAGAGAACCTCTTCTCCAGCTTCGGTTCTGCCGATCGAGATAGCATCTTCCATAGGAAGCATTTGGGCTGGGCTTGTGTCTGCCATTATTGAGGAAGCTGTCCTATCGGTCGCGTTTGGCGTCGCCCAGTAAGCACGGCGCAGTCATGATCATAATGTACAAATCAAACCAAAAAGATGAACGGTTTACATATTCCATATCAAGGCGAACGCGGTCGCGGACTTCCTGCTTTGTATGAACAGGGCCACGCGACCCGTTGATTTGGGCCCATCCGGTAATGCCTGGCTTGACGCGGTGGCGGTGAGCGTAGTCGCCGACAATGGTTTGGACCGCTGTTTCCTCAGTTGTCATCCCCACTGCGTGCGGACGCGGCCCAACAATAGACATTTCACCTTTCAGCACGTTGATCAGCTGTGGTAGCTCATCAATGCTGGTTTTACGGATAAAGCGGCCGATGCGCGTAACGCGCGGGTCATCGCGTAATGTCTGCTGGTTCATCGTCTCTGCCGCGACTGGATCATCGCGCATAGAGCGGAACTTCCATACACGGATGATTTGATTGTTAAATCCGTGGCGACGTTGCCGGAAAAATACCGGGCCGGGACTTTCGAGCTTTATTGCGATCGCTGCGATCAAGAAGATCGGGCTGAAAGCGACAAGCATTCCTAGTGAGAAGACAACGTCTGCTGCACGCTTCACCATTGCGCGACGCGTGTCACGAGGTGTGCCAGAGACATAGGCTGCCGGGGATCTTGCAATCTCAGCGAGACTTTCGGTCTCCGGATCAAAGCCATCCAAGTCTAAAAGTAAGACAACGCGCTGTGGTAGCACTCGTAGGCGGTCAATCAGATGGCGAACTCGGGCACGCGCGTCGGACGTGATGGTTACAACGATACGGTCAATCTCAGGTAGGCGATCCCAATTCAGAAGGTCATCAAGGCGTCCAAGAAGCGGCGTGCCTGAGATCGATTTTGGCGCCCTTGACAACCGGTCGTCAAAAATCCCGATAACGTTCAATTCGCGCGTCTTACCGTTTCGCTCTATCAAGCGCTGAGCGTTCGGGGTTGCGCCGACAATGACGACATTCTCACTTAAGCGGCCTGATCGTGTAAGCCCTCTAATAAGGACAAGAACGTGCGCGTGGATTGCAATGACCGTCAGCCACGTGCCAAGAATAGCGAATATTGGATAGCGTGCACCGTATCCTTGATAGATCGCATACGTCGTCAGGCCGAGAACCGCCATAGGTAGACCAGAGCCATTAGCGACGCGGACCATATGATCTGCTGCACTGCGATTGAATGCGAAGTCATAAGCAGATGAGGTTCTCAGTCCCCATGAAACAGCTATGGGGATTAAGACGAATGGTATAATCTGAAAGACGGTCGCCCCAAGAATAGTTAGACTGCCGAGGCTCAAGCAGTACCAGCTGACAAATATCGCTGCTGCAATGTCCAGAACTTTAGACGTTTGCCGTAAGGCATCACCGCTGATGGGAAGGCGTTTCTTTGTAAATCGCGCGTCCGCAACAGAAACAGTATTCGAGGACGCAAGACGTGCAGATGATATCTTCTCGTCAACTGCGAGAGTTTCAGCAGGTTCAAGCCCGTCGGCCATTCAAAATTCCCTTTATTTGCGGCCATCTCTGGCACAGAAGGGTCAAAAAGCACCCGTATGAGCGCCTACAAGTTTGATGCAAATTTCGCGCCGCTTTAGTAACTTTGCAGAAGCTTCTTCGTTTCAGGCTTTAATCTAAGTGTCGCCCTGCGGATATTTTGGCGTTTGCATTGGTACGCGATAGCGATGTAAGTGAGGGTCAATTCGACGACCCAAAACAGGATTTTCCGGTGTCTGATTATACCCTCTTTGGCTCAGATATGAGCTATTTTTCTGGAAAAGCGCGAGCGTATCTGCGGTGGAAAGGAATCCCTTTTCAAGAGATCGCGCCGACACCGCAAGTGATGAAAGACGAAATTATCCCAAATATAGGGTGGCCCGTTATCCCGGTTCTGAAGACGCCAGAAGGAAACTATGTTCAGGATACTGCTGATATAATCGACTATTTTGAGGAAAAGTCAGATGGGGTTTCAGCCTATCCGCAGACACCGTTGCAGCGTTTTGTCTCTTTCTTGTTTCAACTCTTTGCAGACGAATGGCTGACGCTCCCAGCGATGCATTATCGCTGGAACCATAACGAAGACTGGATTTATGGCGAGTTTGGCAAAAGTGCTGCGCCTGATGCTTCGCTAGAAGAACAGTATGAGGCTGGAAAAGCCGTTGGGGCTCGGTTTCGCGGCTTCGTTCCAATGCTTGGAATTACAGATGAGACCGCGCCGGGCATTGAGCGCGCCTATGAGCAGTTTCTGGCTGATTTTTCAGCTCATCTCGAATTGATGCCTTACGTCTTCGGAACGCGTGCGAGTTTTGCTGATTTTGCGCTTATAGGGCCGCTTTACGCGCATCAATACCGCGATAAGGCCTCAGGCGAACATATGAAACAGATCGCGCCGCGCGTCGCTGATTGGGTCGAGCGCGTGATTGCGGGCTACGGACGCGATGGCGCTTTGATCGGCGATGATGATCTACCGAAATCTTTCCTACCAATCTTAAAAGTTCAAATGGCTGAGCAAGTACCGACGCTTGAGAAAACCAATGACATGTTTGCACAGTGGGCGATTGAGAGATCGTCCGGTGATGCCGTTCCTCGCGGCTTTGATATGATAGAGTTTCAGACGGGTGGGGTGTCCGGGCACTGCATGGCGCGCAGTTTCCCGCTCTTCCGGCTGCAAGCCGCGTTGGATGATTTCAATGCGATGGATACTTCAGATCGTGCAAGGGCAGAAGCGTTCTTGAGCGCTGTTGGTGGGGAGCGGCTAATCGACTTTAAGCTGGCGGCACCTTTAGCCCGCAAAAATTATCGGGTCTGTCTCGCCTAATACAGACAGCCGGATCTCTATGTTGAGACCCGGCTGCATATTTTGACTTTGGCGTTAACGACCTAGGCGTGGAGCCTAGCGGCGTGGACGACCATTTGCTTGCGCTTGAACAATAAATTCGTCACACAAACCTAACTGGTTTGGGGCAACAATAATCCGTGTCGGTTCTTGTTGCGAACGTGGGCCCGAGCTTTCCGTGTCAGCACTGTCGCCGAGGTCACCGACGCCGAAGGCTTTCTCACACGCGATCAAGGCACGTTGGAAGCGGAAGAATTCTGCGTCGCGATCATAAGCTTCAGCATAGATCTCGTTCCGGCTTGCATCGCCTTCACCACGGATTTGCTCTGCTTCACGACGGGCTTCGGCAAGAAGAACTGTGCGCTCACGTTCAGCTTCGGCTCGAACGAGCTGGGCGCGTTCGTCACCTTCGGCACGAATTTGCTCTGCTTCCTGATTTCGGGTCGCTTCCATCCTTGTAAAGACTTGAACTGATACATCTTGCGGTAGATCAACGCGCTTAAGACGAACGTCGATGATTTGGATACCACGACCAGCAATGGCCGCCGCTAGAGAGTCCCTAATTTCATCCATCAGTTCGGAGCGCTGACCTGAGACAATGTCTTCAGGGAGACGCGTACCAAGTGCGTTCCGGATTGCAGTGTCTGCGAAGCGGGTTAGTTGACGTTGAGCTTCGTCTTGCGTCGTCAAACGACTGTAGAATGTGATCGGCTCTGCAATCTGCCAACGAACGAACGCGTCAACGATGAGCTGTTCTTGGTTAGACGCGAAGACCTCGATCTGGTCGACGTCTAGTCCAAGATTACGACGATCATAATTGATCGTGCTCTGGATGAATGGGATCTTGAATTTCAGCCCGGCTTCATCCTCGCCCGGCTCATTGAAGGCCGCTTGTGCCGCACCGACTTGAAGCAATACGACCTGACGGCGCTGATCAACGATAAAGAAGCTGTTGAGAAGGGCGACGACCGCCAAGATTGCGACGATAATGCCAACGATACCAAAGGGTTTCATGACTAATTGCCTCCACTACGATTGACGCGGTCTAGCGGCAGGTAAGGAACTGCGCCTGACTCATTGTCGAGGATGAGTTTGTCCGTCCGGTTCAGGACTTTTTCCATTGTTTCGAGATACATCCGCTCACGCGTGACCTGCGGCGCACGCTGGTATTCCCGAAGGATGAGCTTGAAGCGGTCTGCTTGACCCGTGGCGTCAGCGATCACCTGATCCCGATACGCTTGGGCATCTTGAAGGATTTGCTGCGCTTCACCGCGGGCCCTAGGGACGATGTTGTTCCTGAACTGGATCGCGCGCTGAACTTCTCGCTCTGCATCTTGGTTCGCATTTACAACATCAATAAACGCTGAGCGAACCGGGGCAGGGGCTTGGGAGACCTGAATTTCAACGTTTTCAATCTGAACACCTGCGCCATAGTCGGCAAGAAGGGACTGAAGCTGCTGCCGCACGGTATTTTGGATTTCAGCACGGCCTGTTGTGAGCACAGCGTCAAGCGTGGATTTGCCGACGACTTCGCGCATCACGCTTTCGGCTGCGGCTTTCACAAGTGGTGTGCCATTATCGATGTTAAGAATGAAGTTCTCTGGGTTTTCGCCGTCATAGAACCAGAAAACACGAAACTCGATGTCGACGATGTTTTCGTCGCCGGTCAGCATCAGGCTTTCATTATCATTTGCGCCAATTTGCGTTTCCTGCTGGCGCTCAGAGGGCAAGATTTCATGAGTTTCGATGGGCGTTGGGAGGTGTACGTGGAAACCCGGAGGAAAGTTCTTTTGATACTGTCCAAAACGAAAGACCGCAGCGCGCTCACCTTCGTCGACGACGACGATGCCAGTAGCAAGCCATGCGATTAGAGCCACCGCGCCTAAAAGGATAAAGCCGCCTGGGCCGATGTTTGGCGCCTTCGGTCCACCGCCACCACCTTTGCCTCGACGCGAGAAGCGCTCCTGCATACGACGCATCTGCTCTTCAAGGTCCGGGCCTTGGCCGCCACCTTTGCCACCGCCAGAGCCGCCCGGGCGATTCCATGGGGAGCCACCATTGCCGTTTCCGCCGCCACCGCTGCCGGAGCCCCAGGGGCTGTTATTGCTCGAGGTCGGCTTACTCCCACCGTCGCTATCGTCGTTCCAGGGCATTGCCCCTCCTTTGCAAGTCTCAGTCAACCGTTCGGTTTTCCATTGTATTGCCCGCTACATGCGTGCAAATAACCTTCCCATCAAGGATATGTGACGATGTTTTGGGACCGCAAGGCCACAAAAGCGCTTACTGAGCCGCAAATACGCGATCTGCTGGGCGATCCCGACTGGCTGAAAGGCGTGTCTTTTGGCGATGAGGGTATACTAGAGGTTCAAATTGATAGCTCAACGCTGGATGATAATCGCGCAAAAACACTGCGTGCCGACCTCATAGAAACGCTTTCATCCCACAAACTCATTCGACACATCATTATTGTAGACCGCCCGAGTAAACCCGAAAAAAAAGTGAGTTCTCAAAAACCGAGACATACGCTTTTGTCGACACGCCCGCAAAAACCTACGCATGCACATGAGATTGCAGCAGACGGCCAACCGAATACGATGACCCGCCGCGTCCGCAAAGGCGCGCGACTAACCGATGAGGCCCTTGAGCAGACACAACCGAAACGGTCGCTCGTCGCGCCTATAGACGGCATTAAGCGCATCGTCGCTGTCGCCTCGGCGAAAGGTGGCGTTGGGAAGTCGACAGTGGCCGTCAATCTCGCTGTTGCGTTCGCAAAGCAGGGCATGCGTGTTGGTCTCCTCGACGCCGATATTTACGGACCATCTGTCCCAACTATGCTGAACACCACCGAAATTAGTCCTGAGACGGATGAGAACGGCAAACTCATCCCGGCTGAGGCTTATGGTGTGCAGACATTATCGATTGGCTATCTGACCGATCCCGATGCGCCAATGATTTGGCGTGGCCCAATTGTTCAATCAGCGATTTCTCAAATGTTGAAAGACGCAGTCTGGGGAAGCAAAAAGCAGCCTCTGGATGTTCTGATCCTCGATACGCCTCCTGGTACAGGTGATGCGCAATTGGCTTTGGCCCAGAAAGTCCCGATTACGGCTGCACTTCTTGTGACGACACCCCAAGAGGTTGCTTTGGCCGACGTTCGGCGTGGCGCGGCAATGTTTGCCAAGACTCATGTGCCCGTTCTTGGGATTGTTGAAACGATGAGTTGGTTTGAGGATGCCTCTGGCGAGCGTCATTATATTATGGGTGAAGGCGGCGGAGTAGAAATAGCGCGCGACTTGGGGCTGCCATTGCTGGCGCAGATTCCGCTTCTACCATCGATCAGGGAAGGTGGTGACAGTGGTGTGCCCTCAGCCCTGAAGGATGAGAAGGCGGCTTCATACTTCAAGAATCTCGCTAGAGAGGTCGCCTTTTCCCTTGATGCGCTGCAAACCAAGTCAGCTCCTGAAATCGTTTTTGAGGATTGAGATCGTCCATGATTGAACAAAAGCGACTCGACCTTTTTTCGACACCGGTCCTGAAAGCCATATTTCCGGATTATCAATCCGCGAATCAAAGTCTCTTAGGTGCCATTAATGCGAAACGGGCTGTCGACCCAAAGGGTATTGATCGATCCAATCAGGGTGGCTGGCATTCGGATACGGATATGCTGCATTGGGGTGGACCAGAGGCTAACCGGTTGGCCGAGTTTGCGACAAGCCTGTGTGCGCCGCATCTTATCGATACGCATGCTGGCGGAAAACGTGATTTTCGATTTGCCTGTGAAATGTGGGCCAATACAAACCCGCCCGGTGCACAGAATGATTATCACTGCCATCCAGGTGCCATATGGTCGGCCGTTTACTATGTTGACAATGGTGGACGCGAAGGTCCCGGTGGCGAACTGATCTTGCAGGA
>JBCCDF010000025.1:0-17681 GCA_039030935.1 Pseudomonadota bacterium
ATGCAGGGCGTGCCATTTCAAACGTACTTCGCTTCAAGGCTTATGATCTCCTTGTATCCACGAATCGCCTCACAGGTGGTTCTGCTTACGCGCAATTACGAGCGGCTTTCGAGAGACTTACACAAACACGGATTGAAACAAATATCCGGATTGGTGATTTTGAGGCTATTGATGATTTTGGGTTGATCGATCGTATTCGGATCGTACGTGAAACACGCGACGGTCGAATGCTTGATGTCGAAGTCACACTCTCCGAATGGGTCATGAGTGCCGTGAAATCGAATGAGGTGCTTACGCTTCATCGTAATTATTTCCGGCTTCGGAAACCTTTGGAGCGACGTATTTACGATCTTGGTCGTAAACACTGCGGGGCGAAACCTGAATTCACGCTCAATTTGGATACGCTTTGGAAGAAAGCTGGATCACAATCCACACGAAAGGAGTTTCGTCGGCTTGTTCGTGCCATCTGTGAAGCAGATCGTGAGCACGATCACATGCCAGATTACGCGGTCCGATTTAATGACGAACGTGACCAGTTGACATTCACGCGACGTGATAGCGGCGATCGCGCTATTGCGGCTATCGATGCCATCCGGCTTGATCCTGATACTTATGAAGAAGCGCGGGAGGCTGTGCCTGGCTATGATATTTATTATGTAGAGCAAGAATGGAGAAACTGGATAGCCTCAACGGGCAAGCCGTTACCGAAAAAGCCAGACCTCGCATTTATCCGTTTCTGTGCAACATGGTACGCGAATAACGGCAAGGCTGCGTAAAGCGGCCTCCCGGTCTCACCAAAAACAGCTTGGCCGTGCTGTGATCGAGCTGCCAGCCGGTGATTGAGACCTAAGCCAGCCAGAACCCCCGTGAAAGGGACGCTGCGCTCTCCGCCCTTGCACGGAGAACCATGGCCGTCTCTATGCAGTCTCACCGACAGGCGGCTCCGAAAACAGCACTCTCAGGCTTTTTCTCTCACATGCTCATAAGTCCACTTGTGGACTTATGAGCATGTGGTCATGTGATCACAGTGATGGCTTTGAGTGTCTGTCCCCCGGAGCCGCCCGTCGCTCCCCAAGAGCGGCGACGGGTGACTTCGGGGGGCGGGCACGGGCTATCTGTCCCTTGGTGGGCCTGGAGCGCCTTGGCCGCGTCTGCGGCCACAAAAGGTTCGCGTGAGGGATCAAAGCCCGAAGGGCCAAGACAGCCCCTTGGCTGGCTTGGTTCACGCGAGCCCGGCCCCGGCTGGCCGGGGACACGCCTAGGTCATGTAAAGCGCAGATAAAGAGGATCTGCTTTCCACTTTTTGATTAAGTAAATTCTCTTGAAAATGAGAGGCAAGGACCAATTAATGCCCTTGCCTCTTCGTTTATTATTTATTCATATCGCTTCTCATTCGTTAGTAGCGGTTAGACCGCACATAAGCCAGCTGCGAGCCACGACGGTTATTCTTCCGATTAAAATAGTTGCAGATGTTCCGCGCATTTGCTTGGTGACTGACGGAACCGCCGATTTTGCTCCGAGTAATAGGATCGTAGCAGTAGTACTCAATCCGGGTGATAGTGTTTGCCAATTTGATGTTTGATTCAGCAGCCGGAGCGGTCTGCCGAGTTTCGTTGCTTTTTTGGCTCGCAGGTGCGTGACCACCATTGGGAAGGCTGGCATAGGCTGCGGTAGACCCAACGGAAAGGGCGATAGCCAAGGCGACCAGGCCCATTTTCTGACGGCTGTTGCGGCAAAGCCGCAGCGGCGCCTGCGAAGGGGTGTTAGTGCTGTTCATTGTCGGAACCTTCATCTGACATTCAAAGTACAGGACGGGCTTCGGCGACCAAACTGTCGCCCGTCCTGTACAAAGCTTTGTCTATGGGCGCTCCGAAGCGAAGCAGAATCGCATCGCATGGCTGCCGGAACGGCGCTGGCCGGCTAATTCTGTTGCCACGACAGCACAAAATAGAGGGTGGCCGTGCCGATTTGGGCCCTCGCGGCAAGCAGAAATTAACAGAACGTACCCGCGGCGCGAGCCGAGCGCTGGCCCGAACCTCCGCTAAGCCATTCAAGCGTTTGGAGAAGAGTCCGTCACACAACAGACCTAGGGGGTTCGATCCGTTGCGGTCGGACTACAAGGGGCATTGATACCGAACGCCAGGCGGCGAGGCGTGACGGGCTCTGGTTCAGCTTGCAGATAATCACCGAATGTCACAGCAATCGGTGTTTCCGCGTGACGATTACATGTTGCAATCAGTGTACCTTTTATGGTACATTGATATGTGACTGATCGAAAACGTCTACCAGCGCGGTTCTTTCAATCCGACGCTGGGAACGTCCCGGTCCGGGATTGGTTGCTTGCGCTCGATGATACGGATCGAAAAGCGATAGGCGACGATATCCGGACGGCAGAATTCGGCTGGCCTGTAGGGATGCCGCTTTGCCGGGCGATTCAGGGCCGCCATGGGCTTTGGGAGATCCGCAGCAAGCTCAAGGACGGCCGGATAGGGCGTGTGTTTTTCTGCGCCCATGACGGCAGCATGGTCTTGCTGCATGGCTTCATCAAAAAGAGCCAAAAGACACCGCCGCAGGAGATTGAGACGGCCATAAAACGAATGAGAGGTTTGAAATGACGAATGAAATTGAAAGCGGCACAGCCGGTCCGTTGTTTGAGGATTTTCTACGCGAGCAAGGGACACATACCGAAACAACACAGACGGCGGTGAAGCGCGTGATTGCCTTCCAGCTGGCTGCCGTGATGAAGGAACAGAAGATCACAAAGGTGGAGATGGCTGAGCGGCTAGACACAAGCCGGTCTCAACTTGACCGGCTGCTTGATCCTGACAACGACGCCGTCAGTCTGGCCGTCCTCAACCGAGCGGCTCAGGCTGTAGGGCGATCAATCAAGCTCGAATTGATGTAGGCTCGGCCAGATCAGCGGCCAAATTGTCGGCGCAGTCCATTGAGTGCAGCGTTGACGTTCTGCCAGCGTCCATGCGGCGTGTCACAGTCCAAAGCCCGCCGGAACTGGCTGCACCATCCCTTAGCGCGCCCCGTGCCTTCCAGAGCGTCCAGAACGGCCATTGTGTCTTCTGTCCTCATGTCCTGCTCGGCGCATCGATCAAGCACGTCCTGAAGCGCCTGAAAGGCATGATTGAGAGCTGCGTCTTCTGCGGCCCCATCGGTCCAGTGCCCGAATGCACACCCCCGCCATATATCGCGATACGCTGAGAACATAGCAAGAACATGACATAATGCCATGGAGACGTCAAACATTTTCGGAAAAAAAAGTGGGGGGTATGCCTAATGCCGTCTGCATCGAATTTTCGTCTTGATGATTTCAAGCTGACTGCGCGCAGTTTTTGCCCGATCTCGTGGATTTTTCAGATACATAGCTCTTTCAAATTCTGCTGCTTCGATCGTTATTCGCTCGTCGAGCTGCATAATATGCATCATGTCGCGAAATGTATCATTTCGTACATCTTCACAGTCGCATTTGTCGGCCATATCTTCGAGATAAGATATTTTGAAGTTGTCTAATACCTTTAGTATCGCTGCTTTTTCTTCCTCGTCCATACTCGTAATGTCTGTTGTTATAAAGCTCTCCGTAATGTGGACACGCTCACATCAAGGAGAGCGGCGACAGAGGCTTGTGTTTCCTCACCGGTCTCAATGAGGCGCCTGGCTGTCTCGATCTTGTGGCTATCAAGTCGGCGCGGCCGGCCGACATGTTTGCCGCGCTTTTTCGCAGCCTTCATGCCTTCGCGGGTGCGTTCGGATATGAGCGACCGCTCAAACTCGGCCAACGCGCCCATCATGTGAAACACGAGCTTGCCGCCGGCGCTTTGGGTGTCGATCGATTCCGTCAGTGACCGGAATTCGACGCCGCGGCTTCCAAGAGCGTCGAGCGTTTCGATCAGATGCGGCAGGGAGCGCGAGAGGCGGTCAAGGCGCCAGACAACCAACACGTGACCATCGCCGGCGGCTGACAGTGCCTCTGTCAGTCCAGGGCGAATGATTTTTGATCCGGATATTCCGCGATCCTCAAAGATCTGCGTGCAGCCGTCGGCTTGCAAAGCATCGATTTGAAGGTCGAGGTTTTGTTCGTCGGTTGAAGCTCTGGCGTATCCAATTTTCACTCGATAATTTTGACACACCCTTTTGACTGATGCAAGAACTAATAAAATCAGCGACTTAGAGGGATCGGTCGGAACCATTCAAAAGGGAACCCTTCTGACGTTAAGCGGTGCGCCAACCATTCCAGCCGTTGAAAGCGATCTCGAAGACCATCACAGTGCGCTAAAGTGCGGTGTGAATGGTTGATGGCTGTTGTTGGGCGGAGCGAAAGATATGGAGATCGATTTCTACCGAAATCGTGAGACTGGAACCCATATCAACAAACTCGGACTCAATAATGACCTTCTTGCGATGAAAATGCAGGAGATGGCTGATGCGGCGACCAAAGATATCAATATCTTAGGTACGTTTGATTCTCGTCATATCTCGGCTATTCACCGACACATGTTCAAGGACGTATTCTTTTGGGCCGGCGAAATGATGTCATTGCCGCCTGCGATCAATGAATCCTCTGCGCGCAGTTACGCGCATATGTTTGACCGGCAGGTCGCTCCACTACGGTATATCCGGCATGGGGTCAGGCCGGATGCCTTCGCTGAACGCGTTGGAGCGACGCTTTCGAAAGTCGCACAGACGCCGCCCTTTTACCTTGGCACTGATCACGCTCTTCGCGGGTTCACACGACTTCTGGCAAAGCGAGCGGGGTATAATTGGGATCGTCCCGAGATGTCCGCCGGGCGGCGCGGTCAATGGGGCTCGGCCTGGCAGGAGGCGAACGCGGACAATCCAAAAGCGATGATCGATTTTGTGAGAGGCGGGGTGATCAGCCGGTCGAACACAATATGGCGTAATATGCAGATCGTTCGCTAGTCAAAATTTGCACTCATTCAATATTCTGTCGTATAATATTTTATGCTCACAAAATGGGACACATATACAGAGGATGAGTTGCTTGCCGCGAAAGAATTCTGCGCGGAGGCAATCAATAGCCAGGCAATTGAAGATAATCCACTTACAGAATATGAAATCGTGATGGCTTACAGGTCGGTACGTGATAACTGGTCTGATGAGAAGTACACAGAGTATGTAAAATGGAGCACTGGATTGCCCAATAATTTTGATCCTTCCATGCAATGAGTACCGAGGATTGGCACGATCCGTACACTTATCCAAATTCCGCAATCTTAAAAAATAAACTTGATGTTCGTTCAATGGCAGCTCTTGTCCAAGTTGAACGGAAATTTGCGTCTCGGCGGATGCTCAAGCCGGCGCCACGCGGGAATTTCGATGCGAAGCATTTGAAGGCTATTCACAAACACATCTTCCAAGATGTTTACGAGTGGGCAGGAGAGTTCCGGACGGTGCCGCTTGCTCTCCCCGGCCAGCAATTTATGCCGCCGGAGGATCTTGAGCGCGGTATGTCGATAATCCATCAACGGCTTCGTTCAATGCGTTTTTTAAAGGGTTCAGATCGCAAGACGTTTTCTGATCATGCCGGTCGGACGATCGGGGATGTCAATCTGCTCCATCCATTTCGGGACGGTAACGGGCGGACTCAGCGGACCTTCCTGAAACATCTCGCTCGAAACGCCGGCTACGAGTGGGATGAGTCTAAGATGAGCAAGCATGTGTGGCTCCAGGCTTCGTATTTGGCCTGTGACGGCGATTATCGCCTTATGAGTGCGGCAATAAAGTCAGGATTATCAGGCCGTGTGAACGTGCGGGATCAGTTCAAGCGTAGCGGTCGGCGGATGTGAGGTAAGAGGCGCACCACTGGGGCACGCCTTCACCTGATCAGTCTTTTGGCTTGCGCGGCATGAGAATGACGCGGCCGCTTATAGCGATACCTGGCTTGATCTCCAGGTTGAAGCCGTCTTTCGAATTCGGGAAACCAGCACCGACATTTGTATAGGATGTTTTGGTTTCGCCGCCTTGCTCGTACTCGTTTGCAACAATAATATCATACACAGTATTACTCATATTTTTCTCCTTATATTTTATTTTGAACGACTCTTTTATCAATAGCTAGATTTATAATTACATGATCCATAATGTACGATTGGCCTGTCGTACATCTGCCCCACCACTGACAAGCATACTCGCGGTATATTGGCTCACAATAACCATCTAAAAGATCTGCAAAGTACGGAGTGACAAGCCACCATTCATAAATCTCTTTTTGTTCAGGTTCCCAACCAGCTTGAAGCGCTTTTACCTCTCTCTCGTCATACGGTAAATTCCATATATTCTCTCGATCCTCTTCACTGAGTTTATCGGTATGAGTTAGGAAATCCTCTACAGCTTCTACCGAGTTATCTGACAGATTATGCACATCCCCCATACCATCATAACCTCGAATTTTAGGCGAAAACACGCCAAGTAAGTCTGAAATGAGCGAAGTTTGATTGTAAATCACATTTCGATCAAGCCAATCAGACATTGCCCTCTGCGCTTCTGCTGTAACCGCGCCATTCTTGTTATATAAGATTGGTATCACATCATTCATATCGATCTTCCTTTCAAATAAATGCTTGGTTTCATGAAACCCTGACCGTCTGGCGAAGACAGGGTGTGCAAATCGCAAAGGAGGGGGATCACCCGGCCTGCACGACGCGAGAGCGAAGGAAGGTTGGGGATACGTTTGCGGTGCGCTGAGGGCGTGAAGCCCTAAGTAATAATCATTATTTACTTGACATAATTTAAATTGAAGTAGTAATTAACATGGTTTTAGGAGTAAAATCATGTTTTCAGAACTTTCACGCAAAGATAAAATAAAGGGTGCGGCGGCCTCAACTTTGTTTGCAGCATTCGTCGCAAGTGCAGCTTACGGCGCACATGGCGAATTCAGAGACAACCCTACACCGTATTGGGAATGCGCAGGCCTTCGGGCTGGCTTTTCAGCAATCACACTTGGTGCATTCGAACTTACTGTAAGAACACAGGGCGTTGATTATTCATGCCATGCGCGTCGGCTTGGCTAGAGTTTAAATCCACGTCCCTTCGAACGGTCACGCTTCTTCTGGAAACTGACAAATTGCTTGATAGCTTTGTCGGTTTTGACGCGTGCGCTCTCTCGTTCGGCCTCGCGCTCTTGCAACATTCCTTGCTCGCGCTGGCGCTCTGTATATGCCGTTTCTTTCAATGAGTTGATTTTCAGGCGTTTTTCCATGTTCAGCTCATCGAAAAGCGCCTTGTGCCTGGCGTCAACCGCCTCCAGTTGGGCGATCCTGGTCATCGCGATCACCTCGGCAACGGTTATCCGTTCACTCCTGAGTTCTGCTTCGAGCATATCAGCGGCCTTCTTGGCTCGCTTCCTCGTTCTTCCAGTAAAATCAAGGAAGGCCATGAGTCTGTGTGAAAGCCTCGAATGCGTGTCGGCCAGTTCGTCTCGTTTACCTCTATGGGCGGACTTCATCGTCTGGAGCGGAGCAGCATATTTTTCGCGGATGAATGCCCTGGCGGCCGCACGTTCTTCATCGCGTGCCTTCCGGATCTGGCGAGCCCGATATTGAAAGCCTTGCTTCAACCGGCGTTCGATGGCCGTGCGGCGACGCTGACCGGCGACGATCTCATTGTCGACCACACGATCCTTTGCCCTTTGCTCACGCTCAAACTGCGCCCATGCACGGGTTGCCGGATCAGCTGAACGGGCCTCGCGCTCTATGTTGAGGTCAATGATCTCGGCGTTGTGCTGACGACGCGTCTTGCCGGCATCGATAATCGGGTAATCGATTTCTCTGCCGGTGTAGGTCACTCGGATTTGGGATTGCGGCGGGGCAACATTCTCATCGATATGCTTGGCGTTTGGCCCAACGTGGATGGTCGGTACGCGTTCAACGCCTTGTGCTTCGAGGGTCCGGCGATCAATGCGCTCATCGATACCGGCTTTGGTGAGAGCTGCGTTTGCGTGATGCTCCCATCGCTCTCGAATCCAATCGACTGGCTTTGCAATAAGGCCGGCTTTTTCGCGGTCCTTTGGGCTGTCAGATAGCCGGAGGTGTCTCTTGCGGGTCTGAATTGAGACATCGCGGATCACGATATGGGCGTGAGGATTGTGGGCCTTGTCGTGATGGATGGCCGCAAACCATGGCACCTGGCCCTGTGTCAGATCCTTGAGGTAGTCACGGACGAGCTCTGCCTGCTGGACGGCGTCGAGCTCGCGGGGAAGGGCAACCATGATCTTATCGCAGACACGGGCGTTCTTTCTGGCGGCGCGTTCTTCCTGATCCATCCAGGTACGTGCTGCTTCTGCACCCTGGGGCATATGCTCGGAGAATACGGCTGCGGCGGCGCCTTCACGGGCAATGTAGCGGATATGCGCGCCGGCAGTTCCGGCGGCATGTGTGGTCTTCCCAATTGATTTAAGCGAACAACTATAGATCGCCATTTCCGCACCTCACGAGGGGTTGTGAACCAGGGTTCACAGCCGCCGCGTGCCTAGGTCACGGTAAGCGATTGTGTTGCTCAATCAGCGGAAACCGGCATGAGGGCTGCGTGAGGGCCAATTCACGCACGCCGTTCATGTCCGCCGACAAGAGCGCCAGCGCAATCGCAAAGCCCATGACCCGAATGGCACACGGCCAAAGGGGTCGAAGCGCGATTGCCGCTGAATGAAATGCCTCGAAGGCATCTCGTTCAGCAGCACCCGCTGGGGGTGCCAAAGCGGACATGTCCGCGTCGGCGGGGGGAGGATCTCCCCAAGAGCCGCAAAGCCCGCCGGGGGTATGACGGCTAGCCTGATCACGCCAGTGAGGCCCGGCGATGAGGGCCAGCCGAACCGGTGGAACCGGGGCGGCTCTGAGGGGGTGCCATGAGTGGCGGGGACACCTCCCCAAGAACGGTTGCGCACGGGTTTGGGAAGCCGTAGGCCGCTGCGAAGCAGCGCCAAACCCAAAAGTGCGCTCTACATACTCATAATATGCCACAGCTATGGTTATGGAAATGTTAATGTCAAGAGAAAGCCGCCGACTCCCTGCTGGAATCGACGGCCCATTCGTGCTCACGTTCTGACCCCTAGTTGGGGGGGGTTAGCAGTCCTTCACGATAAGAACAGTCTGCGCAGTCAGCTGCGTGCTGATCCCTTCGAAGTAGGCCCGCATTGCCTCTTCAATCTTCTCCTCCTCAGAGAGAAACGTGTCTGCGATCCCTCGGAGCTGCTGACGTCCACGCTGACCGTGCTTGCCGGCCCAATAGACGAACGTGCGGCCGGTCTTCGCGCTGGTCACGTCCGTTCGTTTGTGAGGCGTTTCGGTGGTTTCCCCGTCCGTCACCAAGATCGTCACGGCTTGGGTTGGGTCGTCCTGGCGGATGGTGCGGTAAGTCTCCACCAATGGGGTATAAAAATCCGTTCCCGTGCTTTCCCGCGCTTGCATCCCAGGGTTGTGTGCGCCGGGGCTACATTGTTGGAAATCGCGCGTATGGCGCTCCACTCGATCCGATCCGGAAAACGATGTCAGCTGACATTGAGCGGTCCTCGGCATTGCATTGAGGAACCGCGTGGCAACGTCGGTGACGGTTGCCTTATAAGGGTCCATGCTGCCAGAGCGATCAAGCAGAAGCGCAACCGAAATTTTCACGGGCGCGCTCTGAACGGTCTCCTGCTCGAAGCAAACTGGCTCCAGGTTGTCCCTAAAAACCTCTAGGCCGTCGGAGCGAACGGAGACGGGCTTGCGTAAGCCATCGTTGGCGGAGATGACGATCGTGATCTCACCCCGCCCAGGGCCATCCTTCGTCGCATTGATTGTCAGGAGGCCCACATTCGGATCTGTGGTGCCTACAATCAGACCGGTGTTCTGATCATAGCCATAGGCAACGATAGGACCGCCGGTTTTCGTCGTTGCGAGGGCAACAAGCTCATCGAGAACTCCGGATTGTGACATACTGCCGAGATCGACATTAAGTTCAAACCTGCCGGTCGATTGTTGCTGCTGAAAGCCGAAATTGCCGGTCGTTGATTGTTCCCGAAAGGTGAAGTCACCCGTATGAGAATTTTGCGCGGCGGCCGTTCCGGCCGCCGCAGCTGCCAGGATGGCTGCAAGAAAAAATCTCATCGGCGCCCTCCCAGCCGGCGCAGAGCTGAGATGGTCGTATCCATCCCATCAATTGAGAACTGCGCGCCGGCCTCATTCAAGCGCGCCAACAGGCCGTTATCCTCCAAACCCTTTCGCCAGGTGAGTTGCTGCCGTCGGTCAGCCCAATAAAACCGGATCTCGCTAATGCCTTCTGGGGTTAAACCTTCAGTTTTGAGATCACTGGGTAAGGGTTGTGGGATTTTCAGGACTTGGCCGTCGCACGGGTACCCCGTATGAAATAGTGATGCAAACACCACGATTTTGGTTTCTGCAGCCGGTGTCCTCTTGATATTGTTTGCAACACGTTCAAAAGCTTCAACAAGATCACCACATCCGGTCGTCACTGGTGCAAGCGTTTCGACAAGCTCCGGGATACTTTGATACAGGCGCCGCGGGGTATCTCGCCACACTGATCGTGGATTGTGTGTGGTCACAATATGGATGATCGCATTCTGATATTGCCGCCGCTGCCGGTACGGATCAGAGATGTTGCCCAAGAGCGCGATGAGAGCGTTCTTGGACTGGTCGGCATTCAACAAGGTACCAGCGTTATCGACGATCACCTCGATGAGAAGCGGCCGCTCCTGAGTCAAAGCCGGTGAAGCCGCCAGGGTGCCTAGAGCGGCCAGGGCCGCGAAGAAAAAGCGTTTCATAGGTTTAGTTCCGTTCGCTTGTCGTAATAACGTTGAGGGCACGAATGACGCGCCCGCCCCCTGACGTGAACCAAGCCAGGATGAGGTTCATTGACACGAGGATCACTGCAAACGCAGAACCGATCATCGGATCATCAGGCGGCTCGCCCGTAATGATCCCTCGGATTGGGTCTTCTTTGATGCGCTCGGCGAGCAAGAGATATTCCACGAATAGGATTGTACAGACGACCAAACCAACGAATAGAACGATGAATAAGCTCATCTTTGACGCAGCATTCCACGTCGTTTTTCTGAAATGCCCCGCATAGTTTACGGTCCATATCAAATCAACAAGTCTATTCCAAAATATTATTGGAACGACAACGGTGATTGCGGCCCCGAAGAACGCGAACAACGTAAGATATGTTGCATCTCCAAGCGCTTGTTGAAGCGCTGGGAACGATGAAACCAGGGGCAACTCCGCCAAGAATTCCGCACCCGAGTCGATGCGCTTCAGCGAAGTATTATAGACAACAAAATGAAGAACAAACATCGCGAGTTCTGCCGCATAAAGCATGAAACTCCGAAAACTCCACGGGCTTGGGTTTTCAGGCTTTGTCCATTCTTCAAACTCAACCCCACCTGAAGAGGGGCTTTTCGTCCTCAGCACCATTTTTACTGTCCCCTTCTGCCGGCCCCGTAGACTCATCTCACTCGTCGTGAAACTGTCACGAAGTTTTTGCAGTCCGGCCATAACATGGATAGCAGGAATGCCGTTCAGCGCAAACGAAGGGTGCATTAATGGCAGTCTCGAGCTTAAGGCCTCCTCGTGGCGGCGATGAGATCGGTGTTTCCGCAACTGGCCGCTTTCTCGAAGACGAACAAGTCTTAAAGCGTTTTCCTTTTCGTCCAGGTCAAGATCTATTGATCGGCGCGATCGTAAATGATCGAACAGCACAGTATGTTGGTGTACCAATAGATGATCGCCATGGCTTCACAGTAGCGGGCTCTCGTGCTGGCAAAGGCGCAAGTTTCATCATACCAAACTTGCGCCTTTACCCAGGAAGTATTCTTGCAAACGACCCGAAAGGCGAGCTTGCTAGAGAGACGGCACAATATCGACTAGCTCTTGGTCAAGATGTTGCCATACTCGATCCATTCGGCGAAACCGATTTCCCATGTGATAGCTTCAACCCTCTTGATATCATTAATCCGGAAAGCGATGAGGCAATGGATGAAGCGGCTTTGATCGCCGATGCATTGATCATCCAGGAATCCGACAAGAACAAGCATTTCACTGAATCGGCCCGCAACTTCATTCAGGGCATCGTTCTGTATGTAGCCACAAGCTCACAAGCTCACGAGCGCACTTGTGGTCATGTGCGCTCACTTCTGAGTTTGCCGGTGTTTGATATGGCTGAACCCGGCGGACTGTTTGATAGAATGCGAGCACTCGGCGGCTTCGCGAAAGAAGCCGCTGATGCATTTGCTTCTAAGCATGAGGAAGAACAATCTTCCGTGCTCTCTACGGCTCAAGAGCAAACGACATTCTTATCGTCGCCGGCGATCCGCCGCGCCCTTGGCCCCTCGTCGTTCAGTATGGATGATTTGAAGACGTCCAAGCGCGGTTTAACCGTTTACATCGTTCTGCCGGCTCGTCGCCTGGCAACGCATTCGCGCTTCCTGCGGCTGATGATTAACGTGGGGCTCTCACGGCTTGAAGCCGTGCCGAATTTTCCGACGGCTGGCAGAACTGCGAATGGGGCTCCCGTGCTGTTCATGCTCGATGAGTTTTCAGCGCTTGGCCATATGACAGTTTTGGAAAGAGCCGCCGGCCTTATGGCGGGATTTGGCTGCAAGATGCACATCATCTTGCAGGATCTCACTCAGATAAAGAGACTGTATAAGGAGAGCTGGGAAACGTTTTTAGGGAACTCGGGGATAATGAATTTCTTTGGTAATGTTGATCAGACAACGTGTGACTATGTATCAAAACTCTCGGGTGAAGTCGAAACCGTTCAGCTGAATATCCGAGAGACAGACGAAACGGAGCGCGAGGTAAAGCGGCTAGAGGGATGGTCACAAAACATGGTCATCAAGCCGCTTCTCGATCCCGCAGAAGTCAGGCGGTATTTCGCTCGTGAGCGGAATACCCAGCTTGTGATTATCCCTGGCAACTTTCCGATCGCGGTGAAACGCGTTGCGTATTTTGACAAGGCGCATGCAAAACTGTTCCGGACATGAAAGATGTCGAGTAACCTAGAAGCGCTCCGGACAACACAGCACCGTGCCATTCGCGGCATGTGCATGGGTCTATTCAATGCTGCGATCGCCGTAGGTTGGTTGTGGCTTGGGCGCGGTGCTGCGTTCGCATTGCTCGGCGATGAGAGCGTGAATTGGGATACAGGTCCGGCTATCGCAATGTCTGTGATATGCTTCGTGTTCTTTGTCGGTAGTACGATGGCTGCGCTTCGCCGCTTTCTGGAAGCGGCCTCTTACCGTTCGCGCCATGGTTCATTCCGCCAGTCAGAGAACAAGAACGCCCCTCAATGAGCAATCGACAAAACGAGATTTCGAAGGCACTGGAATATGATCACGCGGTCATAACAGACGATCTCGTTGCGTGGGCGTCTGGCTCTGCGCAGATTCGGTTCAGCTTTTTCATTCTCTGCTATGCATTTCATGGATGGCGCTGGGCCGTTTGGATCTTTGTATATGAGTTCGAGAGCTTTGCGTATTATCGATTGTTCGATGACATCGGTGATACTTGGTTCTTTGTTGGAGGTTTTACGTTTTTTATCGGGACATTCTCTCTATATTTGGCGCTGAAGCTTTATTTCATGCATGTTCTGCCGCGGCAGATTGCAGACCGCCTTAATCCTTCGCGGCCCTCACCAATCAAGCGTCGGCGTAGTGAGACATTCGAATGAGCTCACTTGTGGACTTGTGCGCTTATGGACTGGAGGCATCGCAGTGCTGGTTATAGCGATCGCAACACTGAAGGGCGGCTCTGGAAAGACAACCTTGGCCGCAGCGCTTGCGGTCCTCTTTGAGAAGGATGGCCGCCGGGTCGTGATTGTTGATCTTGATCCGCAAGCGACTGCCTCGGAGTGGTTTGAGAAGCGCGGCGCGACACCCAACGGTCAAAGCCTGGTCGTCATCGATTGTGCCGCCTCGCGTTTGCAAAACCATCTTAGTGAAATGCACGGCCAGGGGTTTGACATTGCGTTGCTCGACTGCCCTCCCGGGAATGGTGATGCGAGCATTCAGGCTGCATCGCTCGCTGATTTTGTCTTGTTGCCGACGAGGGGTGATAGCTTCGATCTGGCATCAATGCGCAGGACGCTAGAACTTATCGATCGTGCAGGATCCCCGCATGCGATTATCCTGAACGGATACCCCCTGCCGTATCAGGACGAGGAAACCGTACGAGACACCTTGGCAACCATGGGCGGCAATGTCTGTCCGTCGGGCTTACCCTTTCTGAAGGGCTTCTCAAAAGCGCACGGCTCGGGGCAATGCGTTTCAGAAACTGATGCAAAATCAAAGGCTACAAAGCTTCTAACAGAAGTTTACAAGTGGACTAGCTCACAAGTGGAACCACTCACTCCGACGATGCGGTTTCGTGATGTGAGCGCTTCTGAATCGGGCGATTTTCGCCCTGAAGGTGCCGAGGCCATCTCGGTGGTCGGTGATGGTGCAGCGCCCGTGGTTTCTCAACACGAGGATCTGGCGGCTCCTGACATTGAAGAGGAAGCGACTCCAGAACCCGAACATCCGGCATCATCACCGGCGCCGGTTGCCCAGTCTGATAAACGCGGGTGGTTCAGTTTCAGGCGACGCCGTGAGCGATCTGCGGCAAAGCCCGTTGACATTAACGAGCGTCTGATTCTGAAGCATTTCGGAGAGGAAGAACTCATCCGCCATCGTGAGCGGATGAAGCGGCGGATCACAGCTGATCAATAAAACTGATTGACTGTACGGGCAAGAAGCGTACAATCTTTCTAGTGGACTAGCGCACACTATGGCTATCTCATTAGTCCACTATCTCACAAGCTTTCTGACAGAGAGGATGAAATGGATGTATTATGCGTTCTGACGCAGAAAGGTGGTTCGGGTAAAACCACAATTGCCACAAGCATGGCGGTTGCTAGCCAAATGGCCGGCCGATCCTCGGCGATTTTCGATCTGGATTCGCAAGCGTCTGCTTGTTTTTGGTCTGACATTCGTGCGGCGTCAGAGCCGCCCGTACGGGACTGCATGATCGCGCGTCTTCCGTCGTACCTGGAGAAAATCGCTGCCGCCGGTTACGATTTGGCCGTTTTGGACTGTCCGCCAGTGAATTACGATATCGCCTACAGCGCTGCATCGGCAGCGGATTACGTTTTGATCCCCACCCGCGCCGACGTGCTTGATGTGGCATCGATGCGGAAAACACTGGAAGTAGTCCAGACTGTCGAGAGGCCGCATAGCGTCGTTCTGAACTTCTGCCCGCCAAGTGGTGGAGAAGTTCCCTCGGCAAAACGTGTGCTCGCTCAAATGGGCGCGAAACTCTGCCCTGTCCAGTTGTCTTATCTGAAAGCGTTCCCGAGAGGGCAACAGACCGGGCAATCTGCGATCGAGACAGAGCCGAACTCAAAAGCCGCTCAGCAATTGCGAGATCTCTACGCCTTCATTCTCGATGAACTCAAAGCAACGAAAGGACAAACCAATGTCGAAAAGGAAACACGACCCGCTCGCCGCAGTGCTTGATCAGGATAACCGTCCAGAGGAGGCGTCGGCTTCAGCTGTTCGAACCACTCAAGTACCGCCCGTCGCAGCGCCTGAGAAGCCAGATCGCCAGGCATCTAGGGTCAACAAAGTGAACGTGAGCGCTTACCTTGATCCAAGCTATAAGCGGACACTTCGCCGCCTCGCGGCAGAGGAGGACACAACTGTTCAGGCATTGATACAGGAAGGGCTTGACCTGCTTTTCACGAAAAAGGGTTACTAGTCTCTGATTATCTTAGCCAAGAGAATGTGCGGAAATATTTGAAATATCAATAAAAGGAGAATAATACTCCATGCCATGCTAGACAATGTGTTATCTGAGTTAAATGATAGAAACACGATAACGCCGTTTATAAATGCCAGAACGCACATTACACATACTATAATGTTATCAGAAACGTTTAATCCTTTCTCTATATTCGTATTATCTCCCAGCTCAACAATGGATAAATAAGCCTCGTTGTACAGAAATATGAGAAACAGCGCCGAGATGGCTTCGTATTTTTGCTGTGGCCTTTCTATCAGCTGATCTCTGAAAAATACCAATGTGATGCAGGAAAATAAAATCGCAATTGCTAAAGTCATAATGTTCGAAGCTACTGAAATATCTGAATAACGGTACCCTTCAATTATTTTCATCACTCTTGAGGTGGATTTTATAATTTTTCTCTTCGGTGCTTCTTTCTTTGAACCCACATGGCGCTCATTCTCCTGACATGCACTTCTTGTTTTATCTGAGACGAATCCCATACGAGGAATATAATTCCCATCTCGGTTCTTTATGCGTTTTTTCTGCTCCAAATCGTACATTAGTCTAAATAGAATGTTCCTTAATTGGCGCGTGTCGTTCGTATTCCCTGACGCATCTTCTATTTTGCTAATGCTTCTGAGTAGTCTTGCGAAGATGATATAGTGTTGTCCCTCATCAATACCATAGTACAAGATTGCGTTTTGCTGGAATAAAACACGAAACACGTGTATCGTCGAGGGTAGTAATTCTGGATTGTATTTCTTGTAGATCTTCTCAAAGTCATCAAGATCCCGGTTTATATCTTTTATCGATCTCATGTTTCTCCCCCCTGTATTTGCCTTACTCCCCCAGGGGATAAGTGATCCTCAATCGGCGGAAGCCTGCCTCTTCGTCATTGTTACCCAATGTCGTGGCGAGGCCAAAGGGTGGGGTAGCTTGCTGTTTTCGGAGCCGTTCATCGGTGAGACCGGTAAGGGCTGGCCATGGTTCTGATTGCAAGGGCGCAGAGCGCAGCGTCCCTTGTGATCAGGTTCTGGCTAGTCCAGGTCTCAATCACCGATGGACCGCATCCGCAAAACTGCCCCGCTGTTTTTGGTGAGTTCGGAGGACTTTGAATTGGTGGGGTACCGGGGCTCGCGTAGCGAGGGGCGGTGTAAGAGAAGGAGAAGTCGATCGTTTCGATCGGCCTTTTGGATGTCATCGCGTAGCGATGTCCGCTTTGGCCGCGAAGCGGCCCTGTGTGTTAGAATGTGTTATAAAGAGTGTTACGGCTAAAATATCGGCCGCAAGCCCTTGATATAACATTATAATTTTGACCGAGGGGTGTGTAAAAGGACGATAAGGGGTGTGTAAAAGGACGAAAGATGGTGTGTAAAAGGACGAAACCCCTTAAAGGGTGTGTGAAAGGACGATGTGCATAAATGGGGTGTGTGAAAGGACGAAACCTTGCAAGGGGTGTGTAAAAGGACGAAACTCATAAAATGACGAATAATGAAGTAAACAGAGCCCCATTATTGCCGGTTCGGCACGAAGTCCAAGATTTCTTTGTCTGTGATATTTTCGATGCCGTACCCAAAGGCGACCAGGCGGGCATGGAGCATCCGATTTTCTCGTTATCGACAAAGCCGGATCATAATGTCCGGCGATATGCGCATAATGGTGTGTTTATCACAGTGAAGCCGGGCTTCGCCGGTCTTGCGAATGTGCATGATCGTGATGTGTTGATCTTTTGTATATCGCAACTTATTGCAGCACAGAATGCAGGGCGTGCCATTTCAAACGTACTTCGCTTCAAGGCTTATGATCTCCTTGTATCCACGAATCGCCTCACAGGTGGTTCTGCTTACGCGCAATTACGAGCGGCTTTCGAGAGACTTACACAAACACGGATTGAAACAA